>JAWLFC010000003.1:0-71976 GCA_041685755.1 Ilumatobacteraceae bacterium | reverse complement strand
GTGCTCGAAGCTGTTCGGCAGGTCCTGGCTGCCGGGCATCAGCCGGGTGGCGCCGTTGGCCTCGGTGAAGTCGGTCATCGCCCAGATCGTGTTGCACTGCACGTGGTGGTCGCTCGGGAACTCGAAGAAGTCGAAGGCCCACTGATCGCGGTGGATCGACTGGCCGGGAGAGTCCGGCCCGATCGAGATCATCTGGGTGAGGTGCAGCTGGTAACTCTGTGCCCGGTCGAGCAGCTTCCCGGTGACGCCCAGGATCGTCGGGTGCTGGATCAGCTCACGGCTCGCCGGCGAACGGGCGATCAGCGCGCCGGTGCGTCTCGTGTTCCGCCCGGAGAAGTCGTCGCTCCCGGGTGGCGTCGCCTCGACCCACGGCGCCATCTCGGTGTTGATCCGGTCGATGAGTTCGGAGTCTGCGAGGTCGTCGATCACGAGTGCGCCGTCGCGTCGGAGGATCGCCTCGATCTCCTCGACCGGCGCGTCCGCCGGCAGGTGGGTGAGGGTCATGGCCCGAACGTATCGAAGTGTCACATCGGACCCGGCACCGTGTGACATCCGGTGTGACATCCGGTGGCGAGGAGCCTTCTCGTTCACCTGCGAGACTCAGCGGCGTGTCGGCGATCATCGAGACCCCGATCATCGAGACGCACGGCCTCGTCATGCAGTTCCCGTCGACGCGGGCGCTCGATCAGCTCGATGTCGTCATCCCGAGCGGCGTCACCGGCCTGGTCGGCGCCAACGGTGCCGGCAAGACGACGCTGATCTCGCTGACACTCGGGTTGCTCACGCCGACCGCCGGGTCGATCTCGGTGCTCGGACGTTCGCCGGCGACGCACGGGCCGGAGCTGCGGGCGATGATCGGCTACGGCCCCGAACGCAACGTGTTCCCCGACGACCTGCAGGCCTACGACTACGTCCGGCACCTCGCGGAGGTGAAGGGATTGCCGCGCGACGAGGCGCGCAGCCGCGCCAGCGACTCGCTGTACCTCGTCGGGCTGGGCGAGGAGCGCTTCCGGGCGCTCGGCACGATGTCGACGGGTCAGCGCCAGCGGGTGAAGCTCGCCCAGGCGATCGCCGCCGACCCGCGTTTCATCGTGCTCGACGAACCCACCGACGGCCTCGATCCGGTCCAGCGCGACGAGATGCTGTCGATCATCGTCCAGGTCAACCGGAGCTTCGGCATCGACGTCATGCTCTCCTCGCACGTACTCGAGGAGGTCGAGCGGGTGTGCGACCACGTCGTCGCGCTCGATGCCGGTCGCGTCGTCGCCCAGGGCACGATGGCCGAGTTGTCCGGAGCCTCCGGCGGGATCGAGATCGAGCTGGTCGAGCTGCCCGATCGGCCGACCTCGATCGACGACGTCGTTGCGCTGCTCGTGGCGGCGGGGGTCGGCGTGCGACGATCCGGGACCGTGCTGTCGGTCGGTGGTCGGCCCGACGACGAACTGTTCGATCTCGCCGCCGCCAGCATCGCACGGGCCGGCGCTCGGCTGCGGCGCCTCGGCCAGCACCGCCGAACGCTCGACGACCTGTTCTCCGACGCTGCCGAGGTCACCCGATGAGCAACCCGGGCCGGGGCGACGCCCAGATCGTCGCACGTGGCTTCCAGCGCTACGAGGGCCGTCGTTCGGGCGTGCCCGGCGCGATCCGCAGCGTCAGCTGGGAGAGCATTCGCGCCACGCTCGGGCTCGGCCGCCGGGCCCGCAGCAAGGTGTTCCCGGTGATCGCCGTGGCGATCGCCTACGTGCCGGCGATCGTCTTCGTCGGCATCGCCGTGCTGATCCCCGGCGACCTGCTCGACCCGAACGAGGTCGCCGACTACCCGGGCTACTACGGCTTCATCATCCTCGCCATCGTCCTGTTCACGGCGGCGGTGGCCCCCGAGGTCCTCGTGTCCGATCGCCGCAACGGGATGTTGGCGATGTACCTGTCGACGCCGCTCAACCGCACGACGTATCTGACGGCCAAGGCCGTCGCGGTCGCCGTCACCCTGGGGCTCGTCACACTCGGCCCACCACTCCTGATGCTGATCGGCTACACGGTGGAGGGCGTCGGCCCGGACGGCCTCGGTGGATGGCTCACGACGCTGCTGCGGATCGTCGCGTCGGGCCTGGCGATCTCGGCTGCCTATGCCGCGGTGTCGATGGCGGCTTCGAGCCTCACCGACCGGCGGGCGTTCGCCGCGATCGGGATCGTGCTGCTGATCTTCATCACGCCGATCCTCACGGGCGCTCTGGTCGAGGGCGCCGACGCGCCGTCGTTCGTCTGGTTGCTGAACATCTCGCTGATGCCGTTCGAGTTGGTCTTCCGGATCTTCGGGCAGGAGGGCAGCGTGCCCGAGGTGGCGACGTGGGCGGTCGTCGCCGGCAACCTGGGCTGGACACTCGGGGGCATCGCCATCGTGTGGTGGCGGTACTCGAAGCTGGTGATCGCCCGATGAGCCAGTTGCCGCCACCGTCGGTGTCAGCTCCGCTGCCGCCGCCCTCCGATCCGCCGGCGCCGGCGGTCGCGGCGCGCGTGCCGATGCGGGGCATGATCGCCGTCAACGACGTGTCGAAGTACTTCGGCTCGGTCGTCGCCGTGAGCGACGTCAGCTTCGCCATCGACGGTGGGGTGACCGCCCTGCTCGGCCCGAACGGTGCCGGCAAGTCGACGCTGTTCCGGATGCTCTGCGGGTTGACGCCGCCGTCACGCGGCACCGTCGAGGTGCTCGGCGAGAACCCTCGGACCGATCTCGACGTGCGGGGCCGGGTGGCGCTCGTCCCCCAGCAGGACGCGCTGTTCGACCATCTCAGCGCCTCGGAGTTCCTCGAGTTCGCTGCTCGGACGCACGGCGTCGACGATCCGCAGCGCGCGGCTGCCTCGGCGCTCGCCACGGTCGAGCTGGCCGACGTGGGCGCCAAGCCGGTGGGACAGTTCTCCAAGGGCATGCGCCAGCGCGTCAAGGTCGCCGCCGCCCTCGTCAACGACCCGGAGGTGCTGATCCTCGACGAACCGCTCACCGGCCTCGACCCGGTGCAACGCCGTCACATGATCGCGCTCTTCCACCGACTCGGCGACGAGGGGCGCTGTGTGCTCGTGTCGAGCCACGTGCTCGACGAGGTCGCACGCATCGGCTCGCGAGTGCTCGTGATCGCCCAGGGCCGCCTCGTGGCGCGCGGCGACTACCGCGACCTGCGCGAGCTGATGGACGACCGCGCCCACCGAATCCGCATCGGCGCGTCGGACCCCCGCCGGCTGGCGACACTGCTCGTCGACCGCGGCCTCGTGAGCGGCCTGTCGCTCGACGACCGCAGCGTCCTCGTCGACACCCTCGACATCGATGCGCTCGGACGGGAGTTGGCGCCGCTGAGCGTCGAGGCCGGGGTGCGGCTGACCGAGGTCATCCCGCTCGACGACGACCTCGAGTCGGTGTTCCGTTATCTGGTGGAGGGACGATGACCGACACCGCGGCGGGCCGGCGCGTCGCCCCGTCGGAGGCGTTGTCGTTGACGTACCGGATCGTGCTGCGCCAGCTGACGAGCCGGGGACGGATCATCGGGCTCGGGCTCCTGGCGTCGATCGCGCCGATCGCCGGGTTCGCCCTCGGCACCGGCGATGCGTCGCTCGCCGACGCGGTGCAGCTGATCTCGGCGGTCGGCCTCGGGCTCGTGCTGCCGGTGGTGGCGCTCGTGTTCGGCGGCGCCGCGATCGGCGACCTGCGCGACGACAAGACGCTGGTGTACCTCTGGCTGCGGCCGATGGATCGGTGGCCGATCGTCGTCGGTGCCGCGTTGGCCGCCGGAACACTGGCGGCTCCGATCACGCTGGTGCCGATCGTCCTGGCGGCGGTGTTGACCGGTGCCGGCAACGGCATCGTGGCCGGCACGATCCTGGCCAACGTCGTCGGTCTGGTGGTGTACACGAGCCTGTTCACGTTGTTCGGCGTGTGGCTGAAGCGCTTCATCGTCTGGGGCCTCGGCTACATCCTGATCTTCGAGGGCTTCATCGCCCAGGCCGGGCCGGGGGTCGCCCGGTTCGCCATGCGCGCCTACACCCGGTCGATCCTCGTCGACCGCACCGGCGCCGACCTCGACCTCGCCGACTTCTCGTTGATCGCCGGCGTGGTCGTGCCGCTGCTGGTGTCGGTCGCCGCGCTGGCCGTCGCCGCCTGGCGACTCGCCAACCAGGACATCGACTGAGGGGTTCCGCCCGGCTGTCGTGGGCCGGTGGCTGTCTCGGCGAGTACGCAGTGCAGGCACCTAGCCTGGCGCCGTGACCCGTCCGTTGCGACTCGGCCATCAGCTGTCCGCTCGTGTGGACGGCTCGCCGATCGACGCGGGGCGCCGGGCCGAGCAACTCGGCTTCGACATCGTGCTCGCCGCCGATCACGTCGGTTCCGGGACCGCACCGCTGCCGACACTGGCAGCGATCGCTGCAGCGACGACCACGGTACGTCTCGGCACGCTGGTGCTGAACAACGACATGCGCAACCCCGTTCAGTCGGCCTGGGAGGTCGCCTCGCTCGACGTCCTCTCGGGTGGCCGGGTCGAGCTCGGCCTCGGCGCCGGGCACACACCCCAGGAGTATGCAGCCACGGGGATCGAGCAATCGGCCGCCGCCGTTCGCAAGCAGCGGCTGGCCGAGAGCGTCGAGATCATCCGGCGGCTGCTCGACGGCGACCTGGTCGACCACATCGGCGAGCACTACCGGCTCGATCGCGCCCGCATCGAGCGGCCGCAGCAGGATCGCCTGCCGATCCTCGTCGGCGGCAACGGCGCTTCGCTGCTCCGACATGCCGGCGCACACGCCGACATCGTCGGGTTCCAGGGCCTCGGGCGAACGCACGATGACGGGCACCGCCACGACGTCGACTGGCGCAGCGCCCGGCTCGACGAGCAGATCGAGCAGGTGCGCGACGGGGCGGGTGATCGGTTCGACGACCTCGAGTTCAACGCGCTGGTCCAGGTGGTGCAGATCACCGATGACCGCGAGGCGGCGCTGGAGAGGATCTGCGAACGCGTCGATGGTCTGACGATCGACGACGCTCGCGAGACGCCCTATCTGCTCGTGGGCACGGTCGACGAGATCGTCGAGCACATGATGGCGTGCAACGAGCGCTGGGGGTTCAACTACTTCGCCGTACGCGAACTCGACGACTTCGCTCCGGTGCTGAGCGCTCTCGGTCGCTGAGGGGGTCTGACCGAAGACGACCCGATGTCGGGCTCAGTGGCTGGCGACGCAGAACTCGTTGCCCTCGGGATCGGCGAGCGTCGTCCACGCAACGCCGAACTCGTGCTTCTCGTGGATCACCGTCGCACCGAGTCCGACCAGGCGCTCCACCTCGGTGGCCCGGTCCGACGCGCCGAAGTCGAGATGCATCCGGTTCTTGACGGTCTTGCCCTCGGGGACCTGGATGAACATCAACATCGGTTCGGCGCCCCCGCCGGGGATGCGGGCGAAGAACTCGCTCGCCGCCATGTCGCCCTCGTGGTCGACGGGTCGACCGACGACGGATGACCAGAACTCGGCCAGGGTCAGGGCGTTCGAGCAGTCGAGTGTGACAGCGGCGACGTGCAGACTCATTCCCAGAGTTTCGCGCGTCGGCCGACCCCACCCGACCGCCGGGGCCTCAGGCGGCGGCGCGGGTCTTGCGCAGGACGGGATCGGCGAGGCCGAGGGCCCTGTCGGCGAGCGTCATCACGCGTCCGGCAGCGCCCGGGGTGGTGTTGTCGACGAGGTTGCCCATCACGGCGAGGGTGATGTTGGCGATCGCGTCGGTGCTGACCGACAGCCGCAGGCCCGGCTTGAGGATCCAGGGGTGCCCGATCAGGAACGAGAAGCGTCGTCCGGTTCGCAGGAACGCGTCGAAGCGTTCGCCGACGAGGTGGTCGTAGCGCTCGGGCGCGGTCGCGGGGTCGTCGAGGAACAGGTCGGCGGCGAGCATGCCGGACTCGAGGCCGTAGTCGATGCCCTCGCCGTTCATCGGGTTGACGAAGCCGGCGGCATCGCCGATCGCGACCCAGCCGGGACCGTGACGACGCTGGGTCGACATCGGCAGTCGCCAGGCGCGGGGGCGCTCGAGGTTCGGTCCGAGGTCCCACGAGTCCTGGACGAGGTGGCGGTACGACTCGAGCAGCGTGTTGAGGTTGAGCTTCTTGAAGCCCTTCATCGTCGAGAGCGCGCCGACGCCGATGTTGACCGTGCCGTCTCCGGCGGGGAACATCCAGCCGTACCCGGGGATCGCGACGCCGTGGTCGTCCTTCAGCGACAGGCAGGCCTCGAGGTGGGCGTCGGTGTGGCGAGGGGTGGCGGCGTAGGTGCGGATGGCGAGGCCGAACGGCTCGTCGGGGACGCGGTCGGCGCCCAACATCCGCGCCACCCGACCCTGTGCGCCGGCGGCGACGATCGTCAGGCCGGCCTCGACGCGATGGCCGTCGGCCTCGACACCCGTGACGCGACCGTCGTCGTCGAGGATCGGTGTCGCCTCCGTGTCGAAGCGGACGTCGGCGCCGGCGTCGACGGCGGCGTCGATCAGCGCCGCATCGAGCCGCCGGCGGGGCCACACCGCGCCGTGGTTCGGGAAGCGGTCGGTGGTCGGCCAGTCGAGTTCGCGGACCTGCTTGCCGGCGATCATCCGCAGTCCGCGGATGTGGTGGGCATCGTCGAGTGGGATCTTCAGTTCGTTCAGTGCGCCGATCGCTCGCGGCGTCAGTCCGTCGCCGCAGACCTTGTCGCGGCCGTGTGCGCCCTTCTCGAACACGACGACCTCGGCGCCCGATCGCGCGGCCTGGATCGCTGCCGCCGCACCAGCGGGACCGCCACCGATGACGGCGATGTCGACTCGTTCGGAACTCACGCCGTCAACGCTGCCGGAAGATCGACCGAAAAGCACGGTCGAGCCCTGTGACCCCGGCCTCCCCTCCCCGTTTGTGGTGAGTTCTGGTTGGGGTGGGTCAACCGGAGTGCACCACAAACGCCGATGCGGGGGTGTCGGAATTCGGGGACGGCGAACGATGATGACGGTGATGGGTGAGGCTCGCCGCCGATCTCCCTGATCTCCCGGAGGTCGGCGATGTCTGGGGCGCGGGCGGCACGGTCGTGGAGATCAACAACTGGGATTCCGGCCGTGAAGCCATCTGCGAACCCGCCCCGGCGACGACCGCTCACCTCCACTTCACGGGCTCCTGCCCGTCGGGGTCGGGTCCGGACGGGCAGGTCGCGTCTGGTCGTGGAGCTCCGCGTTCGAACGCCACGACCGTGCCCTGATTGGATGTGGCCGACGACACCGAACGAGGGGACCGTGACATGGAGATCGAGGGACTGAAGGCAATCGTCATCGGCGGCGCGTCGGGGTTCGCCCGGGCGACGGCCGAGCGCATCGTGGCGGGCGGTGGATCGGTGGCGATCCTCGACCGCGAGCAGTCGGCCGGAGCCGAGGTCGCCGAGCAGCTCGGCGGCACGTGGCACCCGACCGACGTGCTCGACTTCGAGGGGATCGCCGTCGTGATCGACGAAGCCGTCGACGCGCTCGGCGGCCTGCACGTCGCCGTCAACACCGCCGGTGGCGGCAAGGCCGGACGCACCCTGGGTCGCAGTGGACCGTTCGACCTCGACGACTTCCGCGCCGTGATCGACCTCAATCTGATCGGCACGTTCAACACCAACCGCCTCTGTGCGGCGCACATGGCCGACGGCGAACCCGACGACGACGGCGAGCGGGGCGTGCTGATCAACACGTCGTCGATCGCCGCGTTCGAGGGCCAGATCGGCCAGGTCGCCTACACCGCGGCCAAGGCCGGGATCGCCGGGATGACCCTCACGATGGCCCGTGACCTCGGCTCGTTGGGCATCCGTGTCAACACGATCGCCCCGAGCCTCTTCGCCACCGGCCTGACCGCCGGCGTGACCGAGGACCGTGCCGCCGACCTCACCAAGGACGCCGCGTTCCCGAAGCGGCTCGGCCGGCCCGACGAGTACGCCCGGTTGGCGATCGCGATCATCGAGAACCCGATGCTCAACGGCGACACGATCCGCCTCGACGCCGGCACCCGGTTCGCCCCGAAGTGACGTCAGCCGGTCCCACCACGTTTGCGGCGCGTCGTCGTTGGTCCGGTCCAGCCAGAACGCGCCACAAACGGGGTTTTCCGCAGTGGGTCAGTACTCGAGTTGCTTCGCCAGCGACTCGACGGTGTCGATGAACTCCTCCACCATCTCCATCACGACCTGCCCCGCCGACTTCGGCTGGTTCATCGTGCCGACGATCTGGCCGACGAAGTAGTTCGCCAGCTTCTCGGCCCCGGATCCGTGGGTGTGGGCGGCCCGGTTGATGCGGGCCTGCGCCTCGTTGGTGAGGATCGGCTGCAACGGCATGCCCAGCGGGTCGGGTGTGTCGGGTCGATCCCACTCCTCGGTCCAGGCCGTCTTCAGCATCCGGGCGTGCTTGCCGGTGAGCGACCGCGAACGGATCGTGTCGGCCGACGTCGCCGCGAGGAACTTCTGCTTCACGACCGGGTGCGTCTCGGCCTCGTCGGTGGTCAACCACACCGACCCGCACCACACACCCTGCGCGCCGAGTGCCATCGCCGCGGCCATCTGGCGGCCGCGGCCGATGCCGCCGGCACCGAGCACCGGGATGTCGACGGCGTCGACGATCTCGGGGATCAGCACCATCGAGCCGATCTCGCCGGTGTGCCCGCCGGCCTCGGATCCCTGGGCGATGATGATGTCGACACCGGCCGCCTGATGGCGCTCGGCATGGACCGCACGACCCGCCAGCGCACCGACGAGGCGACCCTCCTCCTTGACGCGGTCGATCAGGAACTGCGGCGGCGGGCCGAGCGCGTTCGCGACGAACGCGGCCTTGTGGGCGAGCGAGATCTCCAGCTGTGGACCGGCTGCGGCCGCGCTGAACGGGGCGACACCGCCGTGACCACCGGTCGAACGGCCGCTGGCGCGCTCCTCGTCGGGCGGGAACTCGGGGACGTCGTAGCGACGAAGGATGTCGTCGACGAACTCTCGGTGCGTGTCGGGGATCAGCGCCCTGATGTCGTCGAGGCTGTAGCCACCGCCCTCGTCGCCGGCGTACTTCGCCGGCACGATCAGGTCGACACCGTACGGACGGTCTCCGATCTCGTCCTCGATCCACGCGAGGTCGATCTCGAGTTGCTCGGGGGAGTGGGCGACGGCGCCGAGCACGCCGAGCCCGCCCGCCTTCGAGACCGCGGCGACGACGTCGCGGCAGTGGCTGAAGGCGAAGATCGGGAACTCGATCCCCAACATCTCGGTGGCGGCGGTCTTCATTCGGTGTCTCCTGACGGCGGTGCGGACGCACCCATTGTGACCGCCCGCCGATCCGAGCGACGAAGCCGCTGCGGCCGTCGCGCTCGGCGGACCGAGCGCGTACGCTGGGCGGCGGCCCGGCACCGCGTCGGGTACGACAACAGGAGCAGATATCTCATGTCCGTGACCGACTCGACCGCGACGTCCGAGCTCGTCGCCAGGGCGAAGGAGATCACCGAGCGCGAGCTGGCGATCTACGCAGAACGAACCACGGGATCGCAGGCCGCCACCGAGCGGGCCCGCAGGGTCCTGCCCGCCGGCGTGCCGTCGAGCTTCCAGGCGTACGACCCGCATCCGATCGTCGTGCGTCACTCGTCGGGCTCGCGCATGGTCGACGTCGACGGCAACGAGTACATCGACTACGACATGGGCTTCGGCGCACTGTTCGCCGGCCACATGCACCCCGCGGTCCGCCGCGCCGTCGAGGCGCAGCTCGGCGAGGGAACCCTCTACGTCACGCCGTGCGAACTCGACGCCGACGTCGCCGAGCTCCTCGGGGAGCGCTACGGCTTCCCGATGTGGCGCCCCACGAACTCCGGTACCGAGGCCACGATGGACGCCATCCGCCTCGCCCGCGGCGTCACCAAGCGCGACAAGCTGGTGAAGGTCGAAGGCGGCTACCACGGCCACCACGACGAGGTCATGATCTCCAACAAGCCGGCGCTCGCCGATGCCGGCCCCGCCGACGCGCCGCACTCGATCCCCCAGTCGGGTGGCATCACCCAGGGCACGATCGACGACGTCATCGTGATCCCGTTCAACGACGCGCCGGCGCTGGAACGAGCCCTGGCGAGCGGCGAGGTCGCGGCGTTCATCGTCGAGCCGGTGATGGAGAACATCGGCATCTGCCTGCCCGAGCCCGGCTACCTCGAGGCGGTCCGCGAGATCTGCACCCGCTTCGGCACCCTCTTGATCTTCGACGAGGTCAAGACCGGCCTGACCGCCGGGTTCGGCGGCGCCACCAAGAAGCTCGGTGTCGAGCCCGACCTCGTCACGCTCGCCAAGTCGATCGGCGGCGGATTCCCCGTCGGAGCGTTCGGCGGCAAGGCCGAGTACATGGACCTGATCACCACCGGTGAGGTGCTCCACCTCGGTACCTACAACGGCAATCCGTTGGTGATGGCAGCGGCGAAGGCCACGTTGACCGAGGCCTGCACCCGCGAGACGATCGATGCGGCGATCGCGCTCAACCATCGTCTGGTCGAGGCCTGTCAGCGCATCATCGACGACGCCGGCATCCCGGCTCACACCGTCGAGTTCGGCGCCAAGGGCTGCATCACCTGGTCGGAGGATCCGGTGCGCAACTACCGCGATTACAAGGCGACCGACTTCGACCTCGCGTTCGCCCAGTGGATGCACGGCATCAACCGCGGAATCCTGCTGCCGCCCGGCCTCGACGAGCAGTGGCTGATCTCGGTCATGCACTCCGAGGCCGACGCGATGCGGTACGCCGACGTCTTCGCCGAGTTCGTCGACGAACTCACCGCCTGAGCGTGGCGCTGTTCTGCACCGACACGGTGCTCGACGCCTACGGCGACCGGATCCGCTCGATCGCTCCCGATCTCGAGGTGATCGCGCTGCGTCCCGGGGAGGAGGTCAGCCCCGCCGACATCGAGCGCATCACGATCGCCTTCTTCTCCAACGACGCGTGGCCCGATCGGGCAGGGGCGTTCTTCACGGTCGCACTGGCCACGACGAACCTGCGGTGGTTCCATTCGATGTCGGCGGGCGTCGACAGCCCGGTGTTCTCCACGTTTCTCGAACGAGGCGCCCGGCTGACGAACTCGTCGGGGGCGAGCGCTCCACCGATCGCCGGCACGGTCATGTTGTACCTCCTCGCGCTCAGCCGTGATCTCCCCGGCTGGCTGCGGTCACAGGCGGCGCACGAGTGGGCACCGGCGCCGTTCCGTGAACTCGACGGCCAGCGCATCGTCGTCGTCGGCTACGGACCGATCGGCCAGGAGGTCGTCCGTCTGGCGACGGCGTTGCGGATGGAGCCGGTCGTCGTGCGGCGGGCGGCGCGGGGTGACGAGCCGTGCCCGGTGCGTCCGCTGGCGGAGCTCGCCGATGCGGTCGCAGATGCCGACGCCGTCGTCGTCGCGCTCCCGCTGGCGCCCGAGACGCGCGGGATCGTGAACGCCGAGGTGATCGACGCGATGGCGGATCACGCCGTGTTCGTCAACGTCGGGCGCGGTGAACTCGTCGATCAGGCCGCGCTCACCGACGCGCTCGTGTCCGGCCGCCTCGGTGGTGCCGGCCTCGACGTGTTCGACCCCGAGCCACTGCCGGCGGACGATCCGCTGTGGGATCTCCCGAACGTGATCATCAGCCCCCACAACTCGGGTTCGAGCGACGGCACCGACGGCCGCGTCGCCGAGATCTTCCTCGACAACCTCGCCCGGTTCGTCAACGGCGAGCCGTTGCGCAACGAGGTCGACCCCCGCTGAACTCACCCCGGGCGTGGTGACGGTGCGACGCGCTCGGCGGCGAGGCCCTCTGCCCGAGCGGCATCGACGTTGCGTTGCGAGTCGTCGAAGAACACCACCGACCCCTTCTCGACGAGCGGCGCGAACGCTCCGGGTGACGGTTTGGCGACGCCGAGCGCGTCCGACACCAGTACCCGTTCGAAACGGTCGGTGAGTCCGAAGCGTTCGAGGCGCGGCAGCAGCCAGTCGGTGCGGTGGTTCGACAGCAGCCACACCGGTCCGTCGTGGGCGACGACGAAGTCGAACCACGGGCCCGGCCGGTAGCGCCGTTCCAGGTCGGCGCGCAGGTACGCCGGGTCGAGTCCCGGCGCGATCCCCTCCCACATCTCCGATTCGCTGATGCGCCCCTCCCAGAACGGCACGCGCCAGGTCGACCGCCACACCCGCTTGAACCGGTTGCTGCCGAGTTCGGATCGCGCGCCCAGCTCGGCGAGGAACCACGGCAGCGGGTTGTTGAACACCACGCCGTGCACGTCGAGTGCCACCACGTCGTGGGCGGCAACGAGGTCGGCGGGCGGCGCCTCGGTCACGGGACCGTCGACGCTCAGGCGGCGATGGGCTCGGCGTGCGAGCGCAGCTTGGCGATCGCCCGTTCGACGCGCCGCCGCACCGCCTGCGGGGTGACGCCGAGTTCTTCGGCGATGACCGCGAACGTGACCGGCTCGTGACCGCGGAGCCCGAACCGGGCGGCGACTGCATACTGGCTGGTGGCATCGAGGTGCTCGAGCAGGGCGTCGATCTTCTCGCGTTGCACGTTGCGCTCGGCGACCTCGTCGGGCCCGTCGTCGTCGCTCGCGACCATCGTGCCGAGCGTGTCGTGGCCGTCACCCAGCGGCCGGTCCATCGATTCGAGCTGGGTCAACATGTCGACCATTGCCAGTTCGTCGGGGAGGCGCCCCGGGTTGGCAGCCGCCGCGGTCCGGAGCTCGCGGCTGCGATGGCCCGGGATGCGGATCGTCGTGGCCGACGCCTCGAGCCCGCGCTGGATCGACTGACGGATCCACCACGTGGCGTAGGTGGAGAACTTGTAGCCGCGGCGCCAGTCGAACTTCTCGACGGCCTTGTCGAGCCCGATCATGCCGTCCTGGACGATGTCCTCGCGGTCGAGGTGGGCGGGGACGCTGAACTTGTTGGCGATGCTCTGCACCAGCCGGATGTTGGCCTCGATGAAGTGATGGCGGGCCGCCTCGGCGGCGACGACCAGTTCGTCATCGCCGTGACGGGCGGCGCCGTCGGCGATGCGCTGGGCGGCGTCACGCCCCGCCTCGATCGCCTTGGAGAGCGTGCGCTCGTCCTGCGCGGTCAACAGTGCCCGTCGGTCGACGCGGTGTCGACGGCCCGGCGCAGTGGTCGTCGGAGTGGTCGTCGAGCGCGTGGCAGATGCTGAGGACATGGACGTATCTTAAAACACCTATTGTAAAAGGTCAATGTGGTCGGGTAGATAAATCGACCGCTATCGTGCGGGTCTGTTGATCTGGTTCCTGCTCGCCCTGTTCGTCGTCGCGGTGCTCGTGATTGCCGTGGCCGGGTCGCGCCTCGGTCGCAGCTCGCTGTGGGTGGCGGCCGTCCCGATGGCGGCGACGGCGCTGTGGTCGGTGACCCTCCTCGGCTCCGACGAGGTCGTCGAGGCGGGCTTCAGCTGGGTTCCTGGACTCGACCTGGAGATCTTGTTCCGGGTCGACGGCCTCCGAGCAGTGCTGTCGCTGCTCGTCGCCGGCATCGGTGCGCTCGTGTGCGTCTACGCCGTCGGCTACTTCTCCTCGAGCGCTGCGGGTATGGGCAAGTTCGCCGCGACGCTACTCGCGTTCTCGTGGGCGATGGTCGGCCTCGTCTGGGCCGACTCGGTCTGGACGTTGTTCGTGTTCTGGGAGGCGACGTCGATCACCTCGTTCCTCCTCGTCGGCTTCAAGAACACCGACCCGGTCGCCCGCACTGCGGCGCGGCGCGCCCTCGTCATCACCGCCTCGGGCGGTCTCGCCCTCCTCGCCGGCTTCGTGCTGTTCGTCGACGCCGCCGGCACCTCCGTGCTGAGCGACATCACGCCGGTCACCGGGTCCACGGCCACCGCTGCGGCGATCCTGATCCTCGTCGCCGCCGCCACCAAGTCGGCGCAGGTCCCGTTCCACGTCTGGCTCCCCGGCGCCATGGCGGCACCGACTCCCGTCAGCGCCTACCTGCACTCGGCGACGATGGTCAAGGCCGGTGTCATCCTCGTCGCCCTGATCGCACCGGCGTTCCAGGAGACCGACGTGTGGAAGCCGCTCGGGCTGACGTTCGGTCTCGTCACCATGATCTGGGGCTCGGTCGGCGCGCTGCGCCACGTCGACGCGAAGCTGATCCTCGCCTGGGGCACGGTGTCGCAGCTCGGCCTGCTGATCACGCTGCTGGCGATGGGCACGCCGAAGGCGACCTTCGCCGCCATCTCGATCCTGGTCGCTCACGCCGTGTTCAAGGCGGCGTTGTTCATGGTGGTCGGCGAGGTGGACGTCCGCGCCGGCACCCGCAACATCAACGAGCTCTCGGGTCTGCGGCGTTCGATGCCGATCACGTTCGGCGTCGCGGTGGTGTCGGGTCTGTCGATGGCCGGCATCCCGCCGCTGCTCGGGTTCCCGGCCAAGGAAGCCGCGATCGAAGCCGTGCTCGGCCTCGCCGACACCGAGCTCCTCGTCGTCGGCGGCCTGGTCATCGGTGGTGCCGTCCTCACCGTTGCCTACACGACCCGCCTGCTGCTCGGCATGTTCGGCGGATCGGCGCCGATGGCCGAGCGGACCGTCGCACCGCGACGCCCGGCGATGTCGGCGCCCCAGGTGGTCCTCGCCACCGGGTCGGTCGCCGGGTTCGTCGCGCTCGGCTGGGTGACCGACGTCGTGCGGACGGCCAGCGTGATCGTCGAACCCGATGCGGTGGTCTACACGCTGTACCGCTGGCCGGGGCTCACCGATGCCTTCGTCACCTCGATGATCGTCGTGGCGCTCGGCGTGCTCCTGGGCGGCCTCCTCGCCCGCCGGACGGTGCTCACCGGACCGGCGGCGCGCGGCGCCGCGTTCGCCGACACCGTCATCGACAGCATCGGCCGTGCCGCCCGGGGCATCGCCGGCGTCGTCCAGCACGGCTCGCTGCCGCTGTACCTCGCGACGACGGTCGCGACGGTCGGCGCCGCCTCCGCTGCCTTCGTCGGCGAGATCGACACCGACGCCCTGTACTTGTGGGACAACCGTGCCGAAGCCGTGCTGGTCGTGATGATCGTCGCCGCTGCGGTGGCCGCCACGGTGGTCAGCTCGCGTCTGGGCGCGGCCCTCGTGCTCGGTGCCGTCGGCTTCAGCATGGCGGGGCTGTTCGTGGCGCTCGGTGCACCCGATCTCGTGCTCACCCAGCTGCTCGTCGAGACGGTGATCGTCGTCGGCTTCGTGCTCGGCCTCGGCCGCCTCGCCACCAAGTTCCCGAGGCCGACTCGTCTGTGGCTGGCGGGCCGGATCGCCGTGTCGGTCGTCATCGGCGCGGCGATCGCCGTGGCGCTCGCCGGTGCCGCATCGTCGCCGACCGGGCAACCGCCCATCGACGAACTCGCGCAGTCGGCCGTCGACGAAGGCGGCGGCAACAACGTGGTCAACGTCATCCTCACCGACACCCGGGCGCTCGACACGCTCGGTGAGGTCATCGTGCTGCTGGCGGTCGCGGTCGGGATCCTCACGCTCACCCGTCGGCGGGCGACCACGCCCGCTCCGGCGAAGGTCCCGGCCGCCGTCGACCTGCCGCCGAGCGGCAGCGACCCGCAGCCGATCGCCTCGGAGACCTCGCCGTGATCGCTCGTACCTCGCCGATCGTGGCGCTGGCGGTGAGCGCTGTCACACCGATCGCCCTCCTGATCGCCGCGTACGCACTGTTCGTCGGTCACAATCAGCCCGGGGGCGGCTTCGCCGCCGGGTTGCTGCTCGGCGCCGTGCTCGTCCTGCGCACCGTGTCGGGGCTGCAAGAGCCCAAGTACGCAGCAGTGCTGCTCGCCATCGGTGGTGTCATCGTCGGCGTCGACGCCCTGTCGCCGCTGCTGTGGGGTGAGCCGCTGCTCGACCAGTTCGTCGTCTCCTGGGACGTACCGGTGCTCGGGACGGTGAAGACCGGCTCGGCGCTGTTGTTCGATCTCGGCGTCGTCGCGGTCGTCGTCGGGCTCGTCATCGCCCTGCTCGAGGGGTTCGGCGCGTCGGATCTCGCCGAGCGTGGCCGCACTCCCACCGATTCCGAGATGAAGGCACGCCGGTGAGGCCGTGAGTGCCGCCATGATCCTCGCCGTCGCCGGGCTGGCAGCAGCCGGCACCTTCCTCGTGACCTCGCGGTCTCTGAGTCGGGTGGTGCTCGGTTTCGCCATGTTCGGCCACGCCGCCGTGATCGCCCTGCTCGCGTCGGGTGGCCCTGCCGGTGACCCCCCGATCGTCGACGGCGCCGTCCGTGACGACACGGCGAACCCGCTTCCCCAGGCACTGTCGTTGACCGCCATCGTCATCTCGTTCGGCCTGACGTTGTACGTGCTCGCCCTCGCCCGTCGGCAGCAGCAGTTGACCGGCGACGATCTGGTCGAAGACGACGTCGAGGACCGCCGCGTCGCCGCCTCCGCCGAGCGACACGCCGAACGCACCGACGAGACGCGGGCGATCGAGACCCATCACGAGGACGGCTCGGGGCTCCAGAACCAGCCCGTGGACGGGCGCGACACCGGGGAGGCGTCACCGTGACCTCCGTCGTGGGCCTCGTGGCCGTGCTCCCGCTGCTCGCCGCGGCGGTCGTGCTCGGCCTCCGCAGCCGGGCGACCGTGCGCGACGTCGTGACGCTGGCGGTCCTGGCGGCCACGACCGGGCTGTCGGCGGCGCTGCTCGTCGCCGTCGACCGTGACGGCACGGTCGTGCTGCGCGTCGGCGGGTGGGCCCCCGAACTCGGCATCGTGCTCGTCGCCGACCTGTTCGCGGCGCTGATCCTGCTGGTGTCGACGGCGACGATCCTCGTCGTCGAGCTGTTCGCCATCGGCCAGCGCCGCACCCCTGCCGGAGCCGACCCGGCGGTCGTGGCGCCGATGCTGTTGGTGCTCACCGGCGGTGTCAGCCTGGCCATCCTCACCGGTGACCTCTTCACCCTGTTCGTCGCGTTCGAGTTGATCCTGGTCGCCAGCTACGTCCTGCTCACCCACCAGGGCCGCGAGGCCCAGGTCCGCACCGGCATGACCTACGTGGTGATCAACCTGTTCGCCTCGACGCTGTTCCTGTTCGGGGTCGCGATCGTCTACGCGGCGACCGGCACGGTCAACATGGCGCTGCTCGCCGAACGCATCCCCGAGCTGCCGGCGGGAACCCAGGTCGGCATCGGGCTCTGGTTCCTCGTGGTGTTCGGCACCAAGGCGGCGATCTTCCCGCTGTTCTCGTGGCTGCCCGACTCGTATCCGACGGCACCGACGACGATCACCGCCGTCTTCGCCGGCCTGCTCACCAAGATCGGCGTGTACGTCCTCATCCGGTTCTTCACGCTGATGGAACTCGACGAGCTCGGGCCGCTGCTGTTGGTGATCGCCGGGCTCACGATGATCATCGGTGTCGCCGGCGCGCTCGCCCAGGACGACGTCAAGCGCATCTTGTCGTTCCACGTCGTCAGCCAGATCGGCTACATGATCATGGGGCTCGGGTTCTTCACCGTCGCCGGCGTGGCCGGCGCCGTGTTGTTCCTCGTCCACCAGATCCCGGTCAAGACCGTGATGTTCCTCGCCGGCGGGCTGATCGAGGACGACCAGGGAACGTCCGCGCTCAACAAGGTGGGTGGCCTCGCCACCAGCAAGCCGGTGATCGCCGTGCTGTTCGCGTTGCCGGCGCTGAGCCTTGCCGGTCTGCCGCCGTTCTCCGGGTTCGTGGCCAAGCTCGCGCTCGTCGACGCCGGCATCGCCACCGGCGCCTACGTGATCGTGGCGGTGTCGCTCGTCGGCAGCATCCTGACGCTGCTGTCGATGACGAAGATCTGGATGGGGGCGTTCTGGGGCGAGGTGACGCCGCCCGCGGTTCCGGCCTCGAGTCGGAGATCGGTCACCGTGATGCAGTCCGCGGCCACGATCGCCGTCGCCGGCACGATCCTCATCGCCGTCCTGGCCGGCCCACTGTGGCGGATGAGCGAGCAGATCGGCGGCGACCTGCTCGCTCGTGCCCCCTACATGACGGCGGTGCTCGGATGAACGCCGGACGCGTCGCCCGGGGGCTCCTGATGCCGCGGCGTCTGCTGACGCTGCTGCTGCTCGTCGCCGCGTGGTGCGCGTTGTGGGGGGCGGTGTCGGTGGCGAACGTCCTCAGCGGAACGCTCGTGGCTCTGGCCGTCACCGTGATCGCCGGTGTCGATCCGGCCCACGGCCGGATCCGCTTCGTCCCGCTGCTGCAGTTCCTGTGGCTCGTGGCGGTCGACCTCGTCGTGTCGACGGCGAACGTGGCCTGGGAGATCCTGACGCCGACCGACTACACCGACGAGGCGATCATCGCCGTCGACACCCGTGCCGAGAGTCGGTCGCACCTGCTGATGCTCGTCATCGCGGTCACCGTGACGCCGGGCACTGCGGTGGTCGACACCGACGCCGACACGGGCCGGCTCTACCTGCACCTGCTGCACGCCGACAAGGCCGACGAGATCACGGCCCACGTTCGCCGTCTCGCCGACCTGGCGTGTCGGGCACTGCCCGTCGACGACGGAGACGACAACGCCGGGATCGCGTCCGGCGCCGAGTCGGAGGTCCGTTCGTGATCGCCGACATCGCCGTGGCGGTGTTCCTGCTCGCCGGCGTGCTCGCTGGGATCCGGCTCGTTCGTGGCCCCGACCTCGCCGACCGCGTGATCTCGCTCGACGCGGCACTCGTGGCCTTGATGGGGGCCATCGCCATCCGCGTCGCCGAGACCGGTGACACGCTCTACATCGGCATCCTGGTGGTGATCGCGATCGTGGCCTTCACGGCGACGGTCGTGTTGAGCCGCTTCGTGGAGACGACGGGACGATCATCGTGAATCCCGTCTCGTCGGTCTTCGTGCTGCTCGGGGCATTCGTGGCGCTCCTGGCCTCGATCGGGTTGTTGCGGTTCCGTACGTCGTACGGCCGGTTCCATGCCGCCGGCAAGGCGAGCCCGATCGCGTTCTTGCTCGTGGCGATCGGTGCGGCCATCGAGGTCGGTCCACTCGGTGCGGCCGAGCTGGGGATCGTGGCCGTGGCGCTGCTGTTGACGTTGCCGGCGAGTACGCACCTGCTGTTCCGGGCGACCCATCGCACGACGTCGTCGGAACACCTGCACGTCGACGATCTCTCCGCCGCCGAAGCCGAGCTGGTCGATCGTGACGGCGCCAGCGGCGCGGTGTCCTCCGAGGGCGAGGAGCGGTCGTGAACAGCGTCGTTCACTCCATCATGAACACCAGCACGAATCCACCCGGGCAACATACGTCTTCCAATACGTATAATCGTGTGGTGACGCTGATCGAACCGAAACCCGACCTCCCGTCGTGGACCTTCCTGACGAACCACGCGCACGTCATGGTCGCACTCAGCCGTGACCCCGACCTCCGCCAGCGCGACCTCAGCTACGTGGTCGGCATCACGCCCGGCGCCGTCCAGCGCATCCTCGACGACCTCGAGGAGGCCGGCTACCTCCGTCGCGAGAAGATCGGTCGTCGGAACCACTACGAGATCATCGACCGCACGCCGCTGCGCCACCCCCTCGAGGGCCAGCACACCGTCGGCGAGCTGCTCGACATGCTCCACGACTGAGCGTTTCCCCATCGCGCCGTTCGGGTACCGGCGAGCGCATGAGGAGAACCAGCATCACGCACAGGATCATCGCCGCCTCGGCAGTCGCCACCCTGTCGTTGGGCGTCGTCGCATGCGACGACGACGATGACGACGACATCGAGCAGGACATCGACGACGGCATCGACGAGGTCGAGGAGGACCTCGAGGACGTCGGCGACGAGATCGAGGAGGAAGTCGAGGAGTGAGCTGACGTCGGGCGGTGCCGCGGCGGTTTCGGCGCCGCCCGACCGGGTACCCCCCGAACATGTTGCGTGTCACCCTCACCGTCGGACTGCTCGCCGCCTCCGCGCTCGCCGTGGGTGCCTGCGACGACGATTCCAACGAGGTCGATGACGTCGACTCCACGATTCTGGACGACGGCGACGTACCGTTCGACCCCGATGTGCCCGAGGGTGTCGACACCGACACCAACGAGGTCGAGAACCAGGGCTTCGACGGCGACGAGTTCCCCGGACCCGAGGGCAACGTCTCCGAACTCCCCGCCGAGGACTGAGCATGCGCGCCGGTGCCCTGTGGCCCGGGCAGACCGACACCGACGTCGACACCGACGCTCTCGCCGACGCCTTCGCCGGTGATGGTATCGACGGGTGGTCGTGGGCGACGGCCGGTTTGGTGCTCGCCGGCGGCGTCGTCGCGGCCATCGTCCTCAAGTGGCTGATCAACAGAATGCTGCAGCGGCGCGTCGACGCCGCGCTCGCCGCTCTGGTCGGTCGGCTCGTCGGCTACGCCGTGGTCGTCTTCGCGCTCGTCTACAGTCTCGAGTCGCTCGGGGTGGCCATCGGTCCGCTGCTCGGTGCGCTGGGCATCATCGGTATCGCCCTGGCGTTCGCGTTCCGCGACATCCTGGAGAACTTCATCGCCGGCATCCTGCTGCAGTTGCAGCGTCCGTTCACCTACGGCGACCAGGTGGCGATCAACGAGCACGAGGGCACCGTGCGCGACATCGGTGCCCGGCTCGTGACGATCACGACGCCCGACGGTGAGACGGTCAAGATCCCGGCCTCGACGGTGATCAAGTCGGATCTGAACAACTACACCGAGCACGGCCTGCGCCGCACCACGCTCGAGGTCGGCGTCGCCTACGGCACCGATCTCGCGCTGGCGACCGTCGTGCTCATCGAGGCCGTTCGAGCCGCTGACGGCGTGGTCGGTTGGCCGACCCCGGAGGTACTCGTCGACGGTTTCGGTGACTCGTCGGTCGATTTCGTCGTCCGGTTCTGGCATCTGCCGACCATCGCCGAGCACTGGCGCACGAAGAGCAACGTGGCGCTCGCCGTCGACGCCGGTCTCCGCGACGCCGACATCACGATCCCGTTCCCGCAGCGCACCCTCTGGTTCCCCGAGTACCCGCCACCCAGCGACACCTGACCGCGTCCCCCGCCTGGCCGATCAACCTTCAGCGATGAGCGAACCGCCCGGACATCGGCGTTTCACTCATCGCTCCGCAGACGGGGTTCCGGCCGATGAGCGAACGGACCTGATGCCGGCGTTTCGCTCATCGCCCGGCGGGGAGGTGTCGGGGCGATCGGCGTGGCCGAGGACGATCGTGCTGCGGTCGGCGCAGCGCTCGAGCACCGTCGCCATGACGGCGTCGGCGGTTGCCCGGTCGAGGTTGGCGGTCGGCTCGTCGAGCACGACCACCCGCTGGTCGGCGAGCAGCACACGCGCCAGTGCGAGCCGTTGGGCTTCACCGCCGCTCATCGCCGCGCCGCCGCGGCCGAGGTGCGAGTCGAGGCCGTGCGGGAGGTGGTCGAGCCAGGTGGTGAGGTGTACGGCCCGGAGCACGTCGGCGAGCACCTCGTCATTCGCCTCGGGATCGGCGATGCGCAGGTTCTCGCGCACCGTCGAATCGGCCAGCCACGGGATCTGTTGGATCCAGGTGACCGACCGTCGCACGTCGGCGACCGCGTCGACGGAGACGTCGTCCAAGCGGTAGTCGCCACTGGCGGGTGGGAGGAACCCGACGAGCACGGCGGCCAGCGTCGACTTCCCCGATCCGCTCGGCCCGACGATCAGGTGGCGGCTCGCCGGCGCGACGTCGAGGGAGACCGGTCCGACGGCGTCGACCTCGGCGCCGGGCCAGCGCGCCGTCAGTGCCTCGAGTGTGATCGACGGCGGCCCCGCACCGAGCACGGTCGTCGCCGGCGAGGTTGCGGGGCTGGGATCGGGGGTGTCGAGCACGGCCAGCACGCGCTGGGCGCTGGTGGCGACGGTGGGCACCGTGGCCGCTGCCTCGTTGGTCGATCCGGCGAGTTCGACCACGGCGAGCGGCCACAGCACGAGCACGCCCAGGATCGGAGCGGCGATCGAACCGGGGTCGACGACGAGCAGCGTGACGATCACCGTGGCCAACGGCCCGGCGGCGACGACCGCCCCGGTCAGCGCCCGCACGGTCGTGCGCCGCTGTTCATCGCGGTTCCGTTCGGCGTCGAGCTCGCGGATTCGGCCACGGTCGGCGGTGGCGGTGCGGTCGGCGATCATGTCGTCGAGGCGCTCGGTGTGGGCGAGCACCCGCGCCGACAATCGGGAGCGCACGCTGGTGATCGAGGGTCCGATCGCCGACTCGGTGGCGAGTGTGGCAGCCGGGACGACGACAGCGACGACGGCCAGACCACCGAGCAGCACGAGCCCGGCGCGAACGTCGAGCACCAGGGAGATCACCGCTGCCGACCCGGCGGTGACGGCGACGGCGATGATCGGACCGAGCAGGCGGACGAACAGGTCGAGCAGCCGGTCGATGTCGGCGACGACGCGCTGGAGGAGGTCACCGCGTTCCCAGCCCGGAATGCCGGCGGGCGCGATCCTGGCCAGCCGGTCGACGACCGAGGCACGGATCTCGCTCAGGGCCCGCAGTCCGGCATCGTGCGTGGCGAGGCGCTCGCCGTATCGGAACACGCCCTTGCCGGTGCCGAAGGCGCGCACGGCGAGGATGGCGAGCGACAACTCGGCGAGGTCGGGTTGGCTGCTGGCGCGCACGATCAGCCAGGCGGCGAACGCGGCCAAGCCCAGCGTGCTCACCTCGGCGGCGATGCCGAGCCCGGTGGCCCCGAAGAAGCGACGTCGCGCCGGGCGCGCCATCGCCATCACCCGTCGCACCGCCCGCCACGATTCCTGCCCCGACTCCCATGAAGACCTCCGGGACGGCTCGACGCCTCGGCCCCCGTCACGACGTGGTCCGACCGAGCCGGCTTCGTCGCGGGCGGGCAGCGACGTGACCTCGAACGCGCTGTCGTCGAGCAGGGAGCTCACCGCGAGGGCGGGAGTGGCGGCAGACGCTGCGGCCGGGATCGCTGCGGTCGCTGCGGTCGAGTGGAGTTCGACGACGCGGTCGGCGATGGCTCGCTCGTCGTGGGTGGCGACCAGCACGGCAGCTCCGTGCTCGCGTGCGAGGCCATCCAGCGCTCGCCACACGGCCTCGGCAGCGTCCGCGTCGAGGTGGGCGGTCGGTTCGTCGGCGAGGACGATCGACGCCCGCCCGCAGCGCACGGCGATGGTCGCCCGGGCCACCTGGACCCGGCGCAGCTGGCCACCGGAGAGTTCCTCGAGCCGACGGTGATCGGCGTCCAGGTCGACCAGGCCGACCGCAGCGAGCGCCGCGGTCACCTCGGCGGGCGTGACGTCGGTCCCGGCTCGAACGGCGTCGGCGACCGTCGCAGTGCTCGCCACCAGGCGCTGGCCGATCACCGCCAACCGCTCGGCCCAGGAGTCGGGGTCGAGGTCGTCGACGTCGATGCCCTCGACGCTGATCGCACCGTCGCGGTCGAGGAGGCGGCCGCGCACGGCCTCGATCACGGTCGACTTGCCGATGCCGCTCGGGCCGACCACGGCGACGACGGTGCCGGGCACCAGGTCGAGGTCGAGTCCGTCGACCACGCTGCGCCCGTCTCGTCGCAGCCGGACGTTGCGCAACTCGACCGTCGCGCGCTCCGGGGCCGGTCGCGTGCCGGCCGGCAGCGTCGGGCGGTCGAGGAGTTCGTGCAGGTCGTCGGAGGCGTCGAGGCCGGCCTGGGCGGCGTGGAAGCTCGCCCCGACCCGCCGGATCGGGAAGTAGCACTCCGGCGCCAGCAGCAGGATCACCAGTGCCGGGTACAGCTCGAACGAGCCCGCTGCGAGACGCAGGCCGATTTCCACGGCGATCAACGCGACGGACAGCGTGGCGATCAGCTCGAGCGCCAGCGCCGACAGGAACGCGATGCGCAGCGCCCCCATCGTCGTCGAGCGGTACTGCTCCGACACCCGGTGCACGGAGTCACGCTGGGCGTCGGCGCGGCCGAACAACCGCAGCGTCGGCAGTCCCTCGACCACGTCGAGGAAGTGGCCGCCGAGGCGCTGCAGCGTCGCCCACTGGCGTTGTGTTCGCCGTTCGGTCATCCGCCCGATCAGCACCATGAACACCGGGATCAGCGGCACGGTCACGGCGACGAGCACCGCCGAGAGCAGGTCGGCGGTCAGGATGCGCACCCCGGCGACGAGCGGCACCGCCACGGCGAGCATCAGCGCCGGCAGGAACTGGCGCACGTACGGTTCGAGTTCGTCGGCGCCCGCCGTGGCGATCGTGGCCTCGCGACTGGCGAGCCCGCTCGACGCCCGGTCGCCGTCGGCCGCGGCGTGGTCGAGCACGGCGTCGAGCACCCGGGCGCGGGTGGCCGTCATGGCCCGCCCCGCCGACCACTCGGTCACGGCGACGGCGCCGCCGCGGACGACGGCCACCGCCGTCAGTGCGATCGCCAGCTGGGCCAGACCGCCGTCGACGTCACCGCGTTGGACGAGGTCGCTCAGCCCGCGGGCGAGCAGGCCCGCCTGGACGACGACGGCGACGGCGGTGACGGCAGCGACGATGCCGACGACGACGAGGTGACGCCGCAGCGCAGGAACGAGATGGAGCAGGCGGACATCGACCGGCCCGCGCCGGCCGCTGTCGGTCACGACTTGCCGATGGCCGGGAGGTGCTGGGTGCCGATCCGCTTGCGGAACACCCAGTAGGTCCACCCCTGGTAGAGCAGCACGATCGGCGTCATCACCAGCGCGACCACGGTCATCACCCGCAAGGTGTAGTCGGTCGACGAGGCGTTCTCCACGGTCAGGCTGAACGCCGGGTCGGTGCTCGACGGCATCACGTCGGGCCACAGCGAACCGAACAGCGCCACGACCGCGAGGGCGATCGCCACACCGGTGGCGGCGAAGGCGTACCCCTCACGCTTCACCCGCTCGGCGAACACGCCGGCGACGAGAGCGACGGCGGCGCCGAGTACCGGCACCCACGTCCAGGCGGCACCGCGGGCGAGTTGGTTCCACACGAGGAACGTGCCGCCGGCGACGATGGCGACGACACCGGCCACCTCCGAGGCGCGGTGGGCGCGGTCGCGGATGTCGCCGACGGTCTTGAGGCTGAGGAAGTTGGCGCCGTGGAGGATGAACAGCGACGCCGTGGTGACGCCGCCGAGCAGGCCGAACGGGTTGAGCAGGGTGAACAGGGTGCCGGTGAAGTCCTGGTTCTCGTCGATCGGCACCCCGCGCACGATGTTGGCGAACGCCACGCCCCACAGCACGGCCGGCACCCACGATCCGACGGCGATGGCGAGATCCCAGCGTTGCCGCCACCGGGCGTCGTTGATCTTGCCGCGGTATTCGAAGGCGACGCCCCGGAAGATGAGGGCGAGCAGGATGAGGAACAGCGGCAGGTAGAAGCCGGAGAACAGGGTGGCGTACCAGTTGGGGAACGCGGCGAACGTCGCGCCGCCGGCGACGAGCAGCCACACCTCGTTGCCGTCCCACACCGGACCGATCGTGTTGATCATCACGCGACGGTCCTCGTCGGTGCGCCCGAGCGGGTGCAGCAGCATGCCGACCCCGAAGTCGAACCCTTCGAGGAAGAAGTAGCCGATCCACAGCACGGCGATGGTGATGAACCAGAAGGTGGTGAGTTCCATGTCGAT
The DNA here is from genome assembly GCA_041685755.1 of Ilumatobacteraceae bacterium. Lineage (GTDB taxonomy): Bacteria > Actinomycetota > Acidimicrobiia > Acidimicrobiales > Ilumatobacteraceae > Sva-07. The sequence continues at coordinate 46,427 of JAWLFC010000003.1, read as the reverse complement.
CGCTCCAGTGGTCAGTAGGCGAACACGAGGCGTTCGTCGTCGTCGGGTTCGGGCGGCTCCTCGCCGTCCGGTGGCCAGTCGTCGCGGTCCTCGGGGCCGCGCGGAGACTCGTCGTCGCCGTCACCGCCCCCGCCCTCGAGGATGCCGGTGATCGCCGCGTCGGGGCCCGCTTCGACGTAGCGCTTGAGCAGCATGATCTCGACCAGTCCCAACCCGCCGTACACGAGGGTGAAGGTGACCATCGACAGCAGGACCGTCCAGCCGCCGACCGCTCCCGAGACGGCGTCGGCGGTGAGGAGCCGGACCTCGAGTTCCTCGTCGAGGTTCGGCGCCACCACCCACGGCTGGCGGCCCATCTCGGTGAAGATCCACCCGGCGGTGTTGGCGAGGAACGGCGTGACGATCAGGGCGATCGCCGCCCGTCCGGCCCACACGTGGCGCGGCAGCTCCTTCTTGAACCGCAGGTAGAGCAGCGTGGCGGCGGCCACACCGACGCTGAGCATGCCGATACCGATCATCGCCCGGAAACTCCAGTACGTGATGATCAGGTTCGGGCGGTAGTCGCCGGGCCCGAAGCGTTCCTGGAAGTCGGCCTGGGTGTCGATGACCCCGGGGATCTCGGCGTCCCAGGTCTCGGTCGCCAGGAACGACAGCAGGCCCGGGATCACCAGTGAGCGGACGTCGCACTCGGCGCTGACGTCGCCGACGGCGAACACCGACAATCCGGGTCCCGTCTCGGTCTCGCACAGCGCTTCTGCCGCAGCCATCTTCATCGGTTGCTGCTCGAACATGAGCTGGGTCTGGTAGTGCCCGGAGACCACGAGGGCGATGCCGGCGACGATCGACACCCACAGCCCGGCCCGCATCGCCCGCGTGAATCCCTCGCGGTCGACGGGGCTCGGGTCGCGCCGGATCAGCCACCACGCCGAGATCCCCGCCACGAACACCGCTGCGGTGAGGACCGAGCCGCTGATCACGTGGGGGTAGGCCGCGAGCGTGGTCGGGTTGGTCAGGATCGCCCAGATGTCGACGAGCTCGGCCCGCCCACGCTCGGCGTTGAAGATCGCTCCGACCGGGTGCTGCATCCAGGAGTTGGCGGCGATGATGAAGTACGCCGACAGCCACGTGCCGATCGCCGCTGCCCAGATGGTGGCCAGGTGGACCTTCGGGTTGAGGCGACCCCAGCCGAAGATCCACAGACCGAGGAACGTCGACTCGAGGAAGAAGGCGACGAGGCCCTCCATGGCGAGCGGGGCGCCGAACACGTCGCCGACGAAGCGGGAGTACTCGCTCCAGTTCATCCCGAACTGGAATTCCTGGACGATGCCGGTGACGACGCCCATCGCGAAGTTGATCAGGAACAACTTGCCGAAGAACTTGGTGAGCCGCAGGTCGGACTCGCGGCCGTGGAGGTACCACCGGGTGTGGAACCAGGCGACGAACGCCGACAGGCCGATCGTCAGCGGGACCATGAGGAAGTGGTAGACGGTGGTGATTCCGAACTGCCAACGGGCCAGGGGGAGTGCCTCGAGCGCGAACATCGCCCACCACTCTGGTGGTACCCCCCGGGGTGACCTAGGGACCTAGGACCCTGCGTACGCCGTGACCGACGTCACGAGGTCCTCGACGGCGATGAGCGAACGGACCGGATGCCGGCGTCTCGCTCATCGCTCGGGCGGCAGGAACGTCCGGCTCCACACCTCGAGGCGATCGAGGTCGCAGCTGCGCGGGGTCACCACCAGCAGGACGTCACCGGGCTCGATCGTCGTGCTCCCCGTCGGGATCACGGTGGTGTCGTCGCGGTGGATGACCGCCACCCGGGCGCCGCTCGGCGGTGGGGACTCCCGCAGCGTGATTCGTGCCAGGCGCGTGGTGGCGGGGACGGTCATCTCGACGATGTCGGCGTCGAGCGCGTCGATCGGCACGATCTCCCGCCGGACGAGCACGCTGTCGTCGGCGACGACCCCGAGACGTCTCGTCAGCATGCCGATCGTCGGTGCTTGCACCGCCACCGACACCACGACGACGACGAAGGCGACATCGAAGATCAGTCCGCCGTCGGGGTGGCCGGCGGTGAAGGGGATCGTGGCCAGCACGACCGGAACTGCACCCCGCAGACCGGCCCACGACACGATCGTCATCTCCCGCAGCGGCATTCGCCACCATCCGAGCACCGACACGACCGCCAACGGCCGGGCCAGCAGGACGAGCACGGCCGCCACGAGGAGACCGAGCCCGAGGTCGCCGAAGAGCTCGCTCGGGAACACGAGGATGCCGAGCAGCAGGAACAACACGCTCTGGGCGGTGGCAGCGAGTCCTTCGTGGAAGAACAGCACGCTGCGGCTCGCCCGTTCCGAGCCGGTCAGCGCCACACCGGTCAGGTACACCGCCAGGAGGCCCGATCCGCCGAGCACGGCAGCGCCGCCGTAGGAGATGGCCGCGATCGCCAGCGTGACGACGCCCAGCGACGCCGCCGCTGCGCCGCGTACGTGGTCCACGACCCACCGGCCGAGCCATCCGACGCCGAGGCCGACCACCACGCCGACGGCCAACTGCGCACCGAGGTACGACGCCCAGTCCCAACCGTCCGGGTCGGCGCGCCACACCTCGACCATCCCCACCGTCAGCAGCACGGCGGTGGGGTCGTTCAATCCCGACTCGAGCTGCAGCAGGCGCGTCGTCCGGTTCGGCAACGGTTCGTTGCGCAGCGCGGCGAACACGGCCGCGGCGTCGGTCGACGCGATCACGGCACCGAGCAGCAGCGCCGTCGTCGCGTCCAACCCGCCAAGCCACCACGCCGCCCCGGCGACGACACCGGCGGTCACCGCCACGCCGACGGTCGCCAGCAGACCTGCCGGCACGCCGACGGACCGGAACGAGCGCGGGTCGGTGCCCAACCCGCCGTCGAACAGGATGATCGCCAACGCTGCGAGGGCGATGTTCTGGGCGAGCTCGGCGTCGTCGAAGCGCACCCAGGCCAGGCCGTCGTCTGCCACCGCCATCCCGAGCGCGAGGAAGAGCAGTAGGCTCGGGATCCGAAGGCGCGACGTGAACCCGCTGGCGACGACGCCGACGAGCACGAGCACCCCGATGAGCAGTGCCCCGGGGTCGATCGAGAACGTCGAACTCACCGTCGGGCTCCCGCGACGAGGCCGAGAGCTGCGGAACGCGACGTCACCGCCCCATCCTGCCGGTCGACGCTGCGATTGGGGACTTTGGGCGGTCGTCAGCGGGGATTGCGAGCGCAAGGATGGATCACATGAGTTCAACCACTGCGTGTATCGACGGCAACGAGGCAGCCGCCAAGGTCGCCTATGCACTGTCGGAGGTGGTGGCGATCTACCCGATCACACCGGCGTCACCGATGGGCGAGCTGTCCGATGCTTGGTCGGCGGCCGGGGTGGCGAACCTGTGGGGCTCGGTGCCCGAGGTCGTCGAGCTGCAGTCGGAGGCCGGGGCCGCCGGCACGCTGCACGGCGCGCTGCAGACCGGTGCGCTGGCGACGACGTTCACGGCGTCGCAGGGCCTGCTGCTGATGCTGCCCAACATGTTCAAGATCGCCGGCGAACTCACCCCGACGGTGATCCACGTCGCTGCCCGTGCCCTGGCGACCCACGCCCTGTCGATCTTCGGTGACCACTCCGACGTGATGGCGGCGCGCACCACCGGATTCTCCATGCTCTGTGCCAGTTCGGTGCAGGAGGCCCACGACTTCGCCGCCGTGTCGCACGCTGTCTCGCTGCGCACGAGGGTGCCGTTCCTGCACTTCTTCGACGGGTTCCGCACCTCGCACGAGATCAACCGCATCGACCTGCTCGGCGACGACGACCTGCGCCGATTGGTCGACGAGGGCGACATCGAGGCCCACAAGGCCCGCCGGTTGCGGCCGACGGCGCCGGTCGTGCGGGGAACAGCCCAGAACCCCGACGTGTTCTTCCAGGCGCGCGAAGCCGCCAACCCCTTCCACGCCGCCGTGCCGGCCGCCGTCGAGCAGGTCTTCGCCGAGCTCGCCGAGCTGACCGGCCGTCGCTACGGTCTCGTCGACTACGAGGGGGCGCCGGACGCCGAACGGGTCATCGTCATGATGGGCTCGGGCGCCGGTGCTGTCGGCGAGACCGTGGCGAAACTCGTCGCCGACGGCGAGAAGGTCGGCCTCGCGACGATCCGGCTGTTCCGGCCGTTCCCGACCGACGCGCTGCTCGCTGCCCTGCCCGACACCGTCCGCCACATCGCCGTTCTCGATCGGACGAAGGAGCCCGGCGCCGCCGGCGAGCCGCTGTTCCAGGACGTCGTCACCGCCCTCGCCGAATCGGACCGGCCGAAGGTGAGGGTGATCGGTGGCCGCTACGGCCTCGGCTCGAAGGAGTTCACCCCGGCGATGGCCAAGGCGGTGTTCGACGAAGCCGGCCGTGACGACCCGAAGCGGCGCTTCACCGTCGGCATCGTCGACGACGTCGGCGGCCTCAGCCTCGACGTCGACGACGGCTTCCACGTCGAGCGGTCGGGACGCTCGGCGGTGTTCTACGCCCTCGGGTCCGACGGCACCGTCGGTGCCAACAAGGCGTCGGTGAAGATCATCGGCGACGAACCCGACCTCTTCGCCCAGGGCTACTTCGTGTACGACTCCAAGAAGTCCGGCTCGATGACCGTCTCGCACCTGCGCTTCGGGCCCGAACCCATCCGCTCGACCTATCTGGTCCAGGAGGCCGACCTCGTCGCCTGCCACCAGTTCGGCCTGCTCGACCGCTTCGACGTGCTCGCCGACATCCGCCACGGTGGCACGTTCCTGCTCAACGCCCCCTACACCGCCGACGAGTTGTGGGAACACCTGCCACGCAAGATCCAGCGTCGCATCGTCGAGCGCGAGTTGCGCGTCGTCACGATCGACGCGACCCGCATCGCCCGCGAGCTGAAGATGCCGGGGCGCATCAACACGATCATGCAGCCGTGCTTCTTCGCGCTGTCCGAGGTGATGGAGCTCGACCGGGCGGTCGGCGCGATCAAGGAGTCGATCGAGAAGGCCTACGGCCGCCGCGGTCGCCTCGTCGTCGAACGCAACGAGGCCGCGGTCGATCGTGCGCTGACCGAACTGGCCGAGGTGACGGTGCCGGCGACGGTGGGCGACGAGACCCCGATCGACGAGACGCTCGACGTGCTCGACTCGGTGCGCGAGGCCGCCACCGACGACTTCGTCGAGAAGGTGACGATGCGGATGATCGCCGGTGAGGGCGACCTGCTGCCGGTGTCGGCGATGCCGATCGACGGCAGCTTTCCGACCGGCACCACCCGGTTCGAGAAGCGCAAGCTGGCGCTTTCGATCCCGGTGTGGGAGCCCGACCTGTGCATCGACTGCGGCAAGTGCGCCGTCGTGTGCCCGCACGCCACGATCCGCATGAAGGCCTACGAACCCGCCGCTCTCGACGGCGCCCCGGACGGCTTCCTCACGAAGAACTTCCGCTCACGGGAACTCGACGGCCACCAGCTGACGATCCAGGTCGCCCCCGACGACTGCACCGGCTGCGGCATCTGCGTCGACGTGTGTCCGGCCAAGGACAAGACCCAGGTGAGTCGTAAGGCGATCAACATGGCGCCCGCCGACGAGCACCGCGAGGTCGAGCGCGAACGCTGGGACTTCTTCACCGAGATCCCCGAGATCGATCGGGCGTCGATCACCCACGGCTCGGTCAAGAACTCCCAGCTGCTGCAACCGCTGTTCGAGTTCTCCGGTGCCTGTTCGGGCTGCGGTGAGACGCCGTACCTCAAGCTCCTCACCCAGCTGTTCGGCGACCGCCTCGTGGTCGCCAACGCCACGGGCTGTTCGTCCATCTACGGCGGCAATCTGCCCACCACGCCGTGGGCGACCGACACCAACGGTCTCGGCCCGGCGTGGTCGAACTCGTTGTTCGAGGACAACGCCGAGTTCGGCTTCGGCATGCGCCTCGGTATCGAGCACCACCAGCGCGAAGCGCGCCGTCTGCTCGCCGACCTGCGCGACGGTGTCGGCGCCGAACTCACCGACGCCCTGCTCGCCGACCCGGCGCCGACCGAGGCGGCTGTCATCGAGCAGCGTGCCCGCGTCGGCGTGCTGCGCGAACGTCTCGCCGACCTGGTCGAGGACGCCGATCCCGTCGTGGCCGAGTCGGCTCGACGGCTCGCGTCGATCGCCGACGAGCTGGTGCGTACGAGTACCTGGATCGTCGGCGGCGACGGCTGGGCGTACGACATCGGCTTCGGTGGCGTCGATCACGTGCTCGGCAGCGGCCGCAACGTCAACCTGCTGGTGCTCGACACCGAGGTGTACTCCAACACCGGTGGCCAGGCGTCGAAGGCGACGCCGCTCGGAGCTGTCGCCAAGTTCGCGATGGCCGGCAAACCGACCGGGAAGAAGGACCTCGGGGCGATCGCCCGACGCTACGGCAACGTCTACGTCGCTCAGGTCGCCATCGGCGGCAGCGACATCCAGACCGTCAAGGCGCTCGCCGAGGCCGACGCCTGGGACGGACCGTCGCTCGTCATCGCCTACTCGACGTGCATCGCCCACGGCATCGACATGGAGACCTCGATGTCGCACATGAAGGAGGCGGTGAAGTCCGGCTACTGGCCGCTGTACCGCTATCAGCCGACCGTCGAGGAGCACGAGCAGCCGTTCCACCTCGACTCGGCGGCACCGAGCATCCCGTTGCGCGAGTTCGCGCTGAAGGAGGCCCGCTACTCGATGTTGGCGCGGTCGGACCCCGAGCGCTCGGCGATGCTGCTCGATCTCGCCCAGGAGGAGATCGACGAGCGCTGGCGCTACTACGAACAACTCGCCGGTGTGGAGCGCACGCTCCGCGAGCCCCACGCCGTCGACCTGGACATGATCGACGGCGAGCCCGAGTCGGAGGACGACGATGCCTGACCTGCACACCACCTATCTCGGACTGTCGCTGCGGTCGCCGATCGTGGCGTCGGCAGGGCCGTTCACGGGTGATCTCGACCGGCTCACCGAGCTCGACCTCGCCGGCGTCGGAGCGGTCGTGTTGCCGTCGATCTTCGAAGAGCAGATCGAGCACGAGACCGCCGAGATCGACCGGCTGTTCACCGTGCACGACGACAGCTTCAACGAGGCGACGTCGTTCTTCCCCGAGATCGACGACTACGGCTCGGCCATCGACTCGTATCTCGAGCTGATCGAGAACGCCAAGGTGGCGATCGACGTGCCGGTGATCGCCAGTCTCAACGGGGCCAACATCGGCGGCTGGGTCAAGTACGCCCGGCTGCTCGAAGGCGCCGGCGCCGACGCACTCGAGTTGAACCTCTACACCGTCGCCGCCGATCCCGCCGTCGACGGCGCATCGCTCGAGGGTGAGCACCTCGAGCTCGTGGCGCTCGTCGCCGAGGAGGTCGACGTGCCGGTCGCGGTCAAGATCTCGCCGTACTACTCCTCGCTGGCCAACTTCGTGGTCGCCGTCCAACGTGCCGGTGCCGACGGCGTGGTGATGTTCAACCGGTTCTACTCGCCCGATCTCGACCTCGAGACGCTCGACGTGGAGCCGCGCATCGCGCTGAGCACGCCCGAGGAGGTCCGCCTTCCGCTGCGTTGGATCGGCATCCTGCGCGAGCACCTGTCGATGTCGATCGCCGCGTCGAGCGGCGTCCACTCGGGCTTCGATGCTGCGAAGGTGATCCTGGCCGGCGCCGATGTGGCGATGGCGACCTCGTCGCTGCTCCGTGAGGGCGCGAGCCACGTCGCGACGATCGAGGCGCAACTCGTCGACTGGATGACCGAGCACGAGTACGACTCGGTGGAGCAGATGCGTGGAGCGGTCTCGAGCCGCGGCGCCGCTGACCCGGCGGCCTACGAGCGGGCCAACTACATCGGCAACATCGCGACCTACACCAGTCGTGTCATGCGCGGCACCGTCCCGCTCTCGCGGACCCGCACCCGCTGACCCCATCTCCTGCCCGTCCGGACCCGACCCCGACGCGCACCCTGCCCGTCCGGACCCGACCCCGACGCGCCGGGGTCAGCAGACGGCGCGGACGTAGGGGTAGGGATTGACGGCGCGACCGCCGCCGGGGTGCACTTCGAAGTGGAGGTGGTTGGCGCTCGTGTTGCCGGTGGCGCCGACGTAGCCGATCACCTCACCGCGTGACACGTTGCGGCTCGAGCCCTCCCAGGCGCTGAGGTGGGCGTAGAAGTAGCGGGTGCCACTGTTGCCGTTGACCCAGACCGAGTTGCCGCCGAGGCGGGTGGTCTTGAACTGGGCGTAGCCGGACTCGACGGCGACGAGCGGAACGCCGCGAGCGGCCATCATGTCGACGCCCTCGTGGCGGCGGCCGCCCGAGCGGGGTGCGCCCCACGTGTCGGCGAAGGCATGGGGACCGGCGACGGGGCACACGATTCCGCTCCCGGCGTTCGCCGGCGGTGGCGGTGGGGGAGCCGGCGTGGGCGCCGGTGGCGGTGCTGCGGCCTGCGGGCGAGTGTTCGAGCTGCCGTTCGAGCCGCCGTTCGACCCGCCGTTCGAGCTGTCATTCGACCCGCCGCTCGATCCGGCACTGGCCGCGCCGCTCGGTGCGGGTGCGGCCACGCGGCTCGACTGCGCTCGTGATTGCGTCTGCTGTGCGGCCGCGGCGGCGGCTGCCGCCTCGGCGGCCTCCTGCTCGGCACGGAGCTTGCGTTGGCGTTCGAGTTCGCGCTGCACGGCGACGTCGCGCAGGCGCTGCTCCTCGATCTCGGTCAGCTTCACGACCTCGGCCTCGGCGGCCGCCTTGAGCTGCTCGTACTGCTCGCGGGCCTCGGCCGTGGCCTCCTTGCGGCGTTCGAGGTCGGCGCGCTGGGAGCGGACCTCCTTCATCACCGCGTCGTAGTCGTCGAGTTCGACCGCTGCGGCGCCGCGAGCGACCGAGGCCAGTCGGCTCGCCGTGATGTCGGCGTTGGCGTCGTCGAGGTCGATCAGGAGCGGGATGTTGGTGCCCGAGTTGACGAAGCTGCGCTGGGCGTCGGCCTGCAGGCTCGTCTGCATCGCGGCCGCCTCGGCCTCGACCGCAGCCAGCTGTCGCTCGGCCTCGACGATCTCCAGGTCGAGCGTGTCGAGCTGCGACTCGGCGTCGAACATCGCCTGCGCGGCGGCGTTGGCGCGGTCGCGCGCCTCCTGGATTTCGCGTGCGGCCTGCTCGGCTGCAGGATCCTGGGCGCCGACTCCAGCGGGAACCACGACCGGCCCGAGGAGGCCCAGAACGATGACAGCGAGAACGGCGGCGACGCGGCGCTGTCGGTGGGGTTCTCGCTCGGTCGCAGGCATGGCCGCTCAAGCTATCGCAACATGACGGTTGTGTGTCGATCGGGTGACGGACCGATCGTGAGCGCGGTGGCCCTCTCGTCGACGGTGGCGGCGAAGCTCCTGCATGAACGGGGTGTGAACCCTGATCCGATTCGGGTTTGGTCCGACCGGAAGTATCCGTAAGGTGCACTGCATGTTGCGTCGGTCGCTGCTGCTCGGGTGCCTTCACCCCGGGACGCGCGGTCCGGTGTGCAACGCCGGGCCGCCGCTCGCCCGCCTGCTGCTGCGCTGATTTCGACATCGCCGGCGCGACCCGTCCGGTCGCCGCGATGCGATTCCGTGGGATTCCTGCTCGTCTGCCCCGATGGTCGGACCTGCCGTTGCCGTGATCCACCCGAAGCCCTGATCGTCCATGCTTGCTGTCCTTGCCGTCCTCACGCCGCTCGTCGGCGCTGTCGCCATCGCCCTCTCGGGCGATCGGCACCGCCTGCGCGTGCTGTGGACGGCGGTGGCGGCGCTCACGACGTTCGCGCTGGTGGTCGCGATGCTGCCGCAGGTGCTCGACGGGCACGAGCCCACCCGTCGACTCGGCGAGTTGGCGCCGGGCGTCGAACTCCTGTTGCGGGTGGATGCCGCCGGCATGGTCTTCGCCCTCTCGGCGGCCGCCCTCTGGATCCTGGCTTCCTCGTACTCGTTCGGGTACGTGGCCGGAGCCGGTGAGCAACACCTCACCCGCTTCTTCGCGACCTTCGCCCTGTGCGTGTCGACCACGATGGGTCTGGCGTTCGCCGGGAACCTGTTCACGTTCTTCGTGTTCTACGAGTTGCTGACGCTCGCCACCTACCCGCTCGTGGTGCACAAGCAGACGCCCGCCGCGTTCGCCGCCGGCAAGCGATACCTGCTGACGCTGCTCGGTGGCGGGACGGCGTTGCTGCTGGCGGTCGCGATCGTGCAGTACACCGTGCCGACGGCGACCTTCACCGCCGGTGGCGTGCTCGGCGACGCCGCCACGGGGGCGGTGAGCGACACGATGGTGATCGCCCTGGTCGTGCTGGCGTTCTTCGGCTTCGGGACGAAGGCGGCCGTCATGCCACTGCACGGATGGCTTCCCACCGCCATGGTCGCCCCGACGCCGGTCAGCGCGCTGCTGCACGCGGTCGCGGTCGTCAAGGCCGGGGTGTTCGGCTTCGTCCGGATGTTCGGCTACGTGATCGGTCCCGAGCGAATGGCCGACATCGGCATCGGTCTCGTGGTGGCCGTGCTGGCGGGGGCCACCATCGTGACCGCGTCGGTCATGGCGTTCCGGCAGGACCAGCTGAAGCGTCGGCTGGCCTACTCCACCATCGCCCATCTCTCCTACATCGTGCTCGGTGTCTCACTGCTGTCGGCCTCGGCGTGGAACGGGGCGCTGCTGCACCTCGCGAACCATGCCGTACTGAAGATCACCCTGTTCTTCGCCGCCGGGGCGATCTACGTCACCACCGGCGTCGACCGGGTGTCGCAGTTGGACGGCATCGGCCGGAGGATGCCCGTCACGATGGCAGCGTTCGGGGTCGCGGCGCTGGGCCTGGCCGGGCTGCCGCCGGTCGGGGGGTTCGTCAGCAAGTGGTTCCTCGGTTCGGGAACGATCGAGGCCGACCAGCCGGTGCTCGCCGTGATCGTGATCGGCAGCGGTCTGCTCACCGCCGGATACCTGTTGCCGATCGTGCACCGGGCGTTCTTCCGGAGCTCGGACGCCTTCGCCGGCCCCACCACCGTGCGCACCGACGCCGTCCCCGCGATGCTCGTGCCGATCGTGACGACTGCGGTACTCGGCGTGGTGCTCGGCCTCGGCGACGTCGTCGCGATCGGTCAGCTCACGAACGCGGTGGCTCGGGCCGTCGTCGGGGTGACGCCATGATCGTCGACGCCGTGATCATCGGGGTCTTCGCGATGGCCGCGTCGGTCGTGCTCGTGATCGGTGCCAAGTGGCTCGGGTCGGCCGTCGTGTCCCGTCCCGCCGGAACCCGCGCCGGTGAACTCGGTGACCCGCGGGACGACCTCGTCGATGCGCCCGCGGACGCCCGGACCGGGGAGGTCGACGATGCCTGAGTTCAGTCCGGCGTTCGTGCTGCTGGTCGGTGCCCTGGTCGTCGCGATGGTGCCCCGCCGGTTCGGGGCCGTCACGACGGTGGCCGTTGCCGCCCTCGCGCTGCTCGTCACGGTTGGCCTGCCACTCGGCGCGACGGCGACCTACGACTTCTACGGCATCGAACTCACCACCATGCGTTTCGACGGGCTGGCGCGACCCTTCGCCCTCGTCTTCGCCTCGATCATGCTGCTCGGCGCGGTGTTCGGCTGGTCGACCATGGGCACGCTCGAGCGCGTCGCCGGCCTGGCCACCGCGGGAGCGGCCATCGGCGTCGTCCTCGCCGGTGATCTCCTCACGCTGTTCTTCTTCTGGGAGCTGAAGGTCACCACGGTGGTCCTGCTCGTGCTCGCCCGTCGCCGCGCCGTGTCGAGTGCGGCGGCGACGAGGTACCTGCCGGTCCACCTCGTCGGCGGCGTCGTGCTGCTCGGTGGGGTGATGTGGCACCACGTCTCGACGGGTTCGTTGCAGTTCGAGGGACTCGAGCTCACCGGACCGACATCGCTCGTCCTGACGGGTTTCCTCGTGTCGGCGGCGGCGGTGCCGTTGCACGCCTGGCTCCCGGACACGTACCCCACGGCGACGGTCGCGGCCACCGTCCTGCTCAGCGCGTTCACCACCAAGTCGGCGGTCTACGCGTTGGCGCGCGGGTTCCCCGGTCTCGACCTGCTGATCTGGATCGGCGTCGTCATGGCGCTGTTCGGCGTCGTGTTCGCCATCCTCGAAGACGACATCCGTCGTCTGCTCAGCTATCACATCGTCAGCCAGGTCGGGTTCATGGTCGCGGCGATCGGCGTCGGCACGGCCGCCGCGGTCAACGGCGCGACCGCCCACGCGACGGCGCACGTGCTGTACAAGGGGCTACTGCTCATGGGTGCCGGTGCGGTGGTGTACGCGACGGGTCGCAGCCGTACCTCGCAGCTGGGTGGTCTGCGCGGGGCGCTGCCGATCGTCCTCGTGTTGTACATGGTCGGCGCGCTCTCGATCTCGGGGCTGGCCGGGTTCAGCGGGTTCCCCGCCAAGGAGCTCGCCGTGTCGTCGATCGGCGCCGGTGGTGAGTCCGTGGCCCAGTGGCTGCTGAAGCTCGCCTCGGTGGGCACCTTCCTGAGCGTCGCGCTCAAGCTTCCGGCGTTCACGTGGTTCGGTCCTGCCCGTGAGCCGGTGTCCGTCCAGCGGATCCCGGCGACGATGTACGTGGCGATGGGCGTCGCCGCGATCGCCAACATCGCGATCGGACTGCGCCCGTCGCTGCTGTTCGACCTGTTGCCGGCACCCGAGCCCTTCGTTCCCTACACCGCCGGCAAGCTCGTCGAGTCGACCGTCCTGCTCGGTGTCACGGCGATCGCGTTCGTCGTGCTACGGGCACGACTCACGCCGAAGGCGACCACCAGCCTCGACACCGATGTCGTCTACCGCGAGCTCCCCGTGTGGCTCGGTCCGCGTCTCGGTCCGCGCGTCGGCGCGGTCGTGGCGTCGCTGCCTCGCCCGGCATTGCCGACGGTGCCGGCCGCGTGGCGGCGGGGAGCGTTGCCGGGGCTCGGCGGGACGGTGGCGCCGGGCTGGGTGCTCGGCGGCACCATCGCCGGCGCCATGGTGTTCGTCCTGGCTCTCACGGTGGTGGTGCGGTGATGGGGCACGTCCGACGGACCACGATCGTCCAGGCGGTGTCGCTGTTCGCGTTCTGGTTCGCGTTGTCCGGCCGGACCGAGCCGCTGTTCCTGGTGACCGGGGCCATCGCCGCCCTCGTCGTCACCGCGCTCACCTCGCGCATCGTCGGGGTGTGTCTGCGGCCCGACCGCGACCACGTCGCGATCCGGCGCATCCCGGTGGCGGTCGTGCGGGCCGGTGCGTTCGTGGTGTGGATGGCCGGCCGGATCCTCGTCGCCAGCGTCCAGCTGGCGCGGATCGTGCTGTCGCCGACGATGCCGCTGGATCCGTGCTCTGTCCGCTTCCGTACCGAGCTGCGCAGCCCGCTGGCACGCGCCACACTCGCCAACTCGATCTCGCTCGTGCCGGGCACGCTCACCGTCGACATCGAGGGCCAGGACATCCTCGTCCACGCGTTGTCGCCGGCGCAGGTGCAGGACCTCGTGTCCGGTCGACTCCAGAACAAGATCGCCGGGATCTTCCTCGAGGGCCCGCAGCCGCCGCTCGACCTCGATCTCGTCAACCGGGGAGAACTGTCGTGACCGGTCTGCTGCTCGTGCTCGCGTTCGTGGTCGGAGGTCTGACCATCACCGCGGTGATCGGTGTCGCCCGCGGCCCGACCGTGATCGATCGACTCCTGTCGAGCTCGTTCGGGGCGGTGTCGAGCGTCGTGCTGCTGATGCTGATCGGCTTCATCTTCGGTCGGCCCGAACTGTTCGTCGACATCGGGTTGTCGTACGCGCTGCTGGCCTTCCTGTTCCCGCTCGCGTTCGCCCGCTACCTCGAGTCGAGGAAGTCGCCGTGACCGACGTCATCGCGGCGGCGCTCCTCATCGCAGGGACCGCATTCCTGATGATCAGCGCGCTCGGCCTGATCCGGTTTCCCGACTTCTGGACGCGCGCCCATGCCGTGGCCAAGGCCGAGACACTCGGCCTCGTGCTCGTGTTCATGGGTCTCGTCGTCCTGAACCGCTTCGGGCCGGGGAGCCTGCAGCTCGTGCTGATCGCGGCGTTCTCGTTGCTGGTCAATCCGACGGCGATCCACGCGTTGGCGCGCAGCGCGCTGCGCGGTGGCGGCGGGGTCGACGAGGATGCAGCGGACTCGAACGGCGAGCTGCACAGCGATGATGCCGAGGATCACCGATGACCTGGCAGCTGGATCTGTTGCTGCTCACGCTGCTGATGGCCTGTGCCGTCGTGGCGGTCTGGGTGCGGTCGATGATCGCCACCGTCGCCGTGCTCGCCGCCTTCAGCCTGTTCGTCGCCCTGTTGTTCGCCGGGATGGGCGCGCCCGACGTCGCGTTCGTCGAGGCGGTGCTCGGCTCGGCGTTCGTCGGCGTGCTCCTGCTCGTCGCCGTCTTCGCCACCGGCGACCGTCCGGCGGGCCGGGATCGTCGCGCGGTCTGGATCGCCGGGCCGTGCACCCTGCTGTTCGCCGGGCTCCTGCTCGTGGCGAGCGTCGATCTGCCCGATCGCGGAGATCCGGACGCGCCCGCCCATCAGGGTGTGGCCCGCGAGTTCCTCGAGCGGTCGATCACCGACAGCGAGACACCGAACGTCGTCACGGCGGTCCTCGCCGACTACCGGTCGCTCGACACGCTCGGCGAGACGCTCGTCGTGTTCACCGCGGCCCTCGCCGCGACGCTGGTGCTCCGCCGGAGGTCGACGTCGTGATCGGCCGGCACCCGAGCGAGAACGTGCGGGTCGTCGCGGCCCTCACCATGCCGTTCATCGGTGTGTTCGGCGTCTACGTCATCGCGCACGGTCACTACGGGCCCGGCGGTGGCTTCGCCGGCGGGGTCGTGCTCGCCGTCGGGGTGGTGCTCGCGCGCTTGACGATCGACCCGAAGCTGGTCGATCGGGTGTTCCCGCCGATCGTCGGGACCCTGGCGCTCGTCGTGGGGATGTCGGTGTTCCTGCTGTCGGCGTTGGTGCCGATGCTGTTCGGTGGGCAACTGCTCGACTACGCGGCGGTCGACGTCGGTTCTGCGACGGACTCGCGGCGTCGATACCTCGGCATCATGATCGTCGAGTTCGGCGTCGGCGCCGTGGTGTTCGGAGGGATCCTGTCGATCTTCGACCGGCTGTCGGCCCAGGTGAGGCGCTGATGTTCGAGCTCATCGCCGATCGCTACGTCTACCTGTTCGTCGTCGGACTGCTCTCGCTCGGGCTGTTCGCCATGCTGACCGAGCGGCACCTGGTCAAGAAGCTCGTCGGTCTCGTCCTGTTCCAGACGGCGGTGTTCCTGTTCTTCATCGAGGGCAGCGTGCGCGTCGACGGCGACGTCCCCGTCATCGACCCGGCGGTCGGCCCCGATCCGGATGCCTACGTCAACCCGTTGCCGCACCTGCTCATCCTCACCGCGTTGGTCGTCGGCGTGGCGGTGATCGGCGTGGCGCTCGCGCTCATCGTGGTGATCCGCCGGGCGTTCGGCACGCTCGACGATGCGGCCCTCTCGCTGCGTGACGCCGAAGACGGCGCCAGCGGAGGAGACGGCGCGAGCGGAGGAGCCGGCGCATGAACTCCGCGATCCCGGCGCTGTTGCCGATGGTGCCCTTCACCGGGGCGGTCGTGGCCACCGTCGCGGCCCTGTTCCGGCCTCGGGCTGCGCAGTGGGTCGCCGCGGCGACGATGGCCCTCGCGACGGTGCTGGCGTCGTGGGGTCTGCTGCGGGTGCTGGACCACGGCGAGCTCCGCCACGCGATGGGTGGCTGGGCCCAGCCGCTCGGCATCGAGTACGTGCTCGACCCGCTCTCGGGTTTCGTTGCCGTCCTCATCGGCGTCATCGGGTTGCTCGTCGTCGTCTACCCGACCGTCACCGGCTTCGGTGTCGAGCCCGAGCGCGGTGTCGTCGTCTACCCCCTGGTGCTCCTGCTGCTCGGTGCGCTGTTCGGTGTGGCGGTCACGGGCGACCTGTTCAACCTGTTCGTCAGCCTCGAGATCTATTCGATCGCGTCGTACGCACTGATCGCGCTCGGGGGTCCTGCCGCGGCCGTTGCGAGCTATCGCTACCTCCTGATCGGCACCATGGGCAGCAGCCTCTACCTGCTCGGTGTGGGCTTCGTGTACTTCACGACCGGGTCGCTCGGCATGGACTCCGTCGGCCCGGCGCTGGAGCAGCTCACCGACTCGCCCACCACGGCCGCCGCCGTGGCCTTGATCGTCATCGGCCTGGGCACGAAGATGGCGATCTTCCCGTTGCACGTGTGGCTTCCGGACGCGCACAGCCACGCGCCGCCGGCGGTGGCTGCACTCCTCGCCGCCGTCCAGGTGAAGGTGGCGGCGTATGCGCTGATCCGGATCCTGCTCGACGTGTTCCCGACCGGCTACGTCACCGACCAGTTGCCCGTGATGACGATGCTGACGTGGTTCGGTGCGGCGGGCATCGTCGTGGGGTCGGTGATGGCGATCCGCCAGGACGACGTCAAGCGGATGCTCGCCCACTCGACGGTGGCACAGCTCGGCTACATCGCGGTCGGGATCGGGCTCGGCACCCGGATGGCGTTGATCGGTGCGCTGCTGCACGTGGTGAACCATGCCGCGATGAAGGCGTGCATGTTCTTCGTGGCGGGCGGTGTGCTCGAGCAGGCGCGCACCAAGAAGATCGCCGGCTACGCCGGTCTCGGACAGCGCATGCCGATCACGATGGCGGCATTCACGGTGGCGGCGATCTCGATGGTCGGCCTGCCGCCGACGGCCGGCTTCGTCTCGAAGTGGTACCTGGTCTCGGGTGCGGTGGAGGCCGACCGGTGGGTGATCGGCCTCGTCGTCGTCGGCGCCAGCGTGCTCACCCTGCTCTACTTCCTGCGGGTGTTGGAGCTGGTGTGGTTCCGCCCGCCGGTCGATGCCGAGGCCGCCGAACAGGTCGGTGAACCGGCGACGGCCGTCGTGATCCCGGTCGTGGCGTTGGCCGTGGCGGTGCTGGCCCTCGGTGTCGGGAACGTGGTCATCGTGGAGCAGATCCTCGAGCCGGTCGTCGCCGCCCTGCTCGGTTAGCGGATCATCGGGAACGGGCGCCGGAGAGCTCGTCGGCGTAGGGGAACCAGCGGAGGTGCTCGAAGTCGGGGTTGGTGATCGGGTGCGGTGTCGGTGACGACACCCGGCCGCGTGCAGCGTGGAACAGCTCGTGGGCGGCGGCGAGGTGACGGTCGAGGTCGATCGTCTCCTGGTGTCGTCGATCGACGAAGCTCATCGACCCGCCGGCGTAGGAGATCTCCTCCAAGCTCATCGCCGGGCCCCTGGTGCCCCGCCGGTGGTGCCACAGGCCGCTGTCGGGCTCGAAGTCGTACTCGTCGAGCAGTGCGGCGCCGTGCGAGGCGACCAGGTGCACGGCATCGACGATGTAGTCGAACGTCGCGTCGTCGATGAAGTAGTTGAAGTTCACCCGCACCCACCCCGGCTTGATGCCTTCGCAGCCGCGGGTGATCTCGCGCTGGAACTCGTGGGAGCGGTCGAGGTCGATCCCGAGGAGGCGGTGCCCGTACGGGCCGGCGCACGAACAGCCGCCGCGGGACTGGATGCCGAACACGTCGTTGAGCACGGCGACGACGAAGTTGTGGTGCAGGTGACGCTCGCCGTGGCGGATGACGAACGACACGATCGACAGCCGCTCGGCCTCGTGACTACCGAGGACGTCGATGCTCGGGTTCGCCTCCCACGACTCGATCGCCCGGCGCACGAAGGCCGACTCGCGCGCCTCGATCACGTCGGGGCCCACCGCCTCCTTCAGCTGGAACACGAGCCCGGCCCGGATCGACTCGATGATCGCCGGCGTCCCCGCCTCCTCCCGGTGTTCGATCTCGGGGTGGTAGTCGTGCTCGCTGGTGCTCACGTAGCGCACCGTCCCACCCCCGGGGACGTCGGGCACCCGGTTGGCGAACAACTCCCTGCGGGCCACGAGCACGCCCGGTGTCCCGGGCCCACCGATCAGCTTGTGCGGCGAGATGAACACCGCGTCCTTGTACGCGAGGTTGCCGTCGGCGCTCGACCCCATGTCGATCGGCACGTACGGCGCGGCGGCGGCGTGGTCCCACAGCGACAGCGCGCCGTGTTCGTGCAACAGCGTCGAGACGGCCACGGTGTCGGTGATGATGCCGGTCACGTTCGAGGCGGCCGAGAACGAGCCGATCAGCATCGATCGGTCGCCATGGCGGACGAGCTCGCGTTCGAGGTGGTCGAGGCTGACGTGGCCGTCGGCGTCCTCGTCGATGATCACCACGTCGGCGATCGACTCGCGCCACGGGAGCTCGTTGGAGTGGTGCTCGTACGGGCCGATGAAGACCACCGGGCGTTCGGCGGCGGGGATCGAGTCGCCGAACCGGTACCGGTCGTCGAGGGCCGAGGGGATCTTGAGGCCGAGGACGCCGATCAGCTTGGCGATGGCGTGGGTGGCGCCGCTGCCGCAGAACACCACGGCGTGCTCGTCGGGTGTCGCCCCGACGCAACGGGCGATGATGCTGCGGGCCTCTTCGCGAAGCCGCGTGGTCTGCAGGCCCGTGCCGGACGACTCGGTGTGGGTGTTGGCGTAGAGCGGGAGGACGACGTTGCGGATGTAGTCCTCGATGAACGACAGCGAGCGACCCGACGCGGTGTAGTCGGCGTAGATGATCGGCCGGGGACCGTACGGGCCGTCGAGCACGTCGTCGCGGCCGATGACCGAGTCCCGGACGTATCCGATGAGCGCCTCGTCGGCAGATGTCATGACACCAGTGAACCAGCTCCGGGCGCAGCCTGCCGGAGCTGAGTACTCTGCGGCAGAGATGGACGCCGCCCGTGTCGCCGCCCCCACACGCGGGCTCTCCGAGGCCGAGGTCGCCGAGCGGGTCGCCGCCGGCCAGGTGAACATCGTCCCCGACCCGCCCGATCGGTCGCTCGGCCAGATCGTGGCGGCGAACGTGTTCACGATCGTCAACGCGATCATGCTCACGCTGTTCGTGCTCGTGCTCGTCGCCGGCAGCCCCCAGGACGGCCTGTTCGTGGGGGTGGTGCTGTCCAACTCGGTGATCGGCGTCGTGCAAGAGGTCCGGGCCCGACGCGAACTCCGGCGTCTCGAGGTGGTCACCGAGCCGCTGGCCACGGTGGTGCGCGACGGCGAGCAGGTCGAGATCGACTCCGACTCGATCGTGCTCGACGACGTCGTCGTGCTGCGCCTCGGCGGCCAGGTCGCCGTCGACGGGATGGTGCTGGAGTCGACCGGTCTGCGCCTCGACGAGTCGATGCTGACCGGCGAGTCGCTGCCGGTCCACAAGGACATCGGCGACGAGGTGCTCTCCGGAAGTTTCGTCGTCGCGGGCAACGGCTCGCTGGCGGCGACCGCCGTCGGCGCCGACAGCTACGCCAGCCAACTGGCGCTGGAGGCCAAGCGCTTCAACGCTGCCGAGTCGAACCTGCGCCGCGGCATCGACCTGATCCTGCGGTGGCTCACCGTGATCATCCCCGTGGCGTCGATCTTCCTGTTCGTCAACCTGCTCGACGCCGAGGACCGCTGGCAGGACGCGCTGATCGGCACCGTCGCCGCCGCGGTGGCGATGGTGCCCGACGGACTCGTGTTGTTGACGAGCCTCGCGTTCATGGCCGGGGTCATCGCCCTCGCCCGTCGCAATGCGTTGGCCAAGCAGCTCTCGACGGTCGAGGTGCTCGCCCGCGTCGACGTGCTGTGCCTCGACAAGACGGGCACGATCACGACCGGAGACATCCGCTTCGGCCAGCTCCACCCGGCCGCCGGGGTCGATCACGCCGAGGCACACGCGGCGCTCGTCGCGCTCGCCGCTGCCGATCGGGCCCCGAACGCCACGATGGCGGCGATCGCCGCCGAGGTCGGCACCGCCACCTCGTGGTCGGTGGAGCACGTCGAGCCCTTCGACAGCGAACGCAAGTGGTCGGCGGCGGCGTTCGTCGACCAGGGCTGGTTCTACATCGGCGCACCGGACTTCCTCCTCGGCGTCGACGACCCGGCCCGGAGTCTCGTCGAGCAGCTGAGCGGAGCGGGCAAGCGGTTGCTGGCCGTGGTGGTGTCGGCGCACGCCCACGACGACGGGCGCCTCCCGACCGATGCCCGCACGCTCGCCGTCGTCGAGTTGGAGGACGAGATCCGCCCGGACGCACCGGAGATCCTCGCCTACTTCGCGGAACAGGACGTGACGCTCAAGGTGATCTCGGGCGACAACCCCGAGACGGTGGCGGCCATCGCCGAACGGGCCGGGCTGGACGTCGTCGGCGACGCCATCGACGCTCGCGAGCTTCCGGAGGACATTGCCGAACTCGGCAGGGTGCTCGACGGCCACACCGTCTTCGGCCGGGTCAAGCCGCAGCAGAAGCAGGCGATGGTGCGCGCACTGCAGGCCCGGGGCCACGTGGTCGCGATGACCGGCGACGGCGTCAATGACGTCCTCGCCCTGAAGGACGCCGACCTCGGGATCTCGATGGGGTCGGGGAGCGAGGCCACCAAGGCCGTCGCCGACCTGGTACTGACCGACGACGCCTTCTCCAGTCTGCCCGTCGTCGTGAACGAGGGCCGCAAGGTGATCAACAACGTCGAGCGGGTGTCGAACCTGTTCGTCACCAAGGCCGCCTACGCCGTGCTCCTGACGCTCGCGGTGGGTCTGTTGGGTGAACCGTTCCCGTTCCTGCCGCGCCATCTGACCCTGATCGGCACCTTCAGCATCGGGATCCCCGGCTTCTTCCTGGCGCTCGCCCCCGAGGTCCACCTCGTCCGCCCGGGCTTCCTGCGCCGTGTGCTGTGGTTCTCGGTTCCGGCCGGCGTCGTCGCCGGCGCCGCCACGCTCGCCGCGTACGAGTCCGCCCGCTACTTCAGCGACCTGCCCCTCGACCAGGCTCGCAGCTTGGCCACGCTGACGCTGTTGGCGATCGGCCTCGTGGTGCTCGCCGTCACCAGCCGGCCGTTGCAGTCGTGGAAGCTGGGGCTGGTGATCGGCATGGGTCTCGGCTACGCCGTGGTGATGGTGGTGCCGTTCCTCCGGGACTTCTTCGAACTGGAGCTGTTCTGGAACTCGGCGTGGTGGTTCTCGGCTGCCGCCGTCGCCGTTGCCGGGGCCGTCATCATCGCCATTCCCCGCCTGACCCGCGCCCGGCTCGCCTGACGTCAGCTCTGCACGACCTGGCGGAGCCGGAGCTTCCGGCCGGTGCGCACGATCGCGCGGCGGTACACCTGCTCGGCGAAGCGGGCCATCACGACGACCGCGACCACACCGAGGACGAGTGAGAGGACCAACTCGACCGTCGAGGTCTGGCCGAGGGCGATGCGCGCCGGCATCACCATCGGTGACGTGAACGGCACGTAGGCGAGCACCATGGCGACCACCGAGTCGGGGCTGGTCACACCGACGAAGTAGGCCACGATGAGTGCTCCCGACAGCGGGGCAATCGTCGCGCCGACCTCCTCCTGGCGATCGACGAGCGCGCCGAGGGCTGCGGCAGCGGTGAGGTACAGCGCCAGGCCCATCACGAACCAGGCAGCGCTGGCAGCGACGGCCGCGCCGGTGCCGTCGGGCAGTGACCCCCCGACCGCAGCGCGCACGGCGATCGGCAGCGTCCCGACGATCAACGTCAGGATTCCGACGATGGCGACCCCGACGACCTTGCCGAACAGCAGGTGTCGCGCCGGCACGATCGCCAGCAGTACCTCGCTGACCCGGTTCGACTTCTCGATCGCGACTCCGTTCGCCACCGTCGTCGAGAGCAGGAGCAACATCAGGTACAGCACGAGCGTGACGATGGAAGCGACCCCCTGGCGGGCGTCGTCGACCGGTTCCAGTTCCTCGATCACCGGGTCCGACGCGGCGAACACCCCGGCGATCTGGTCGTCGGTCAGCCCGGCCTCGGCGAGCTGTGAGCTGAACGTGGACACCGTCACCGCCTGGCTCACCAGCGTCACCGCCGTCGAGTCGGCCGACTCCGCGATCACGACGACCGGGTCGGTCGTCAGATCGACCGCGATGTCGATCTCACCCTCCTCGACGCCGGCCCGGGCGGCTCCGGCACTCGACACGTCGTCGATCTCGACGGCGAGATCGAATGCCGGTGCCAGCTCGGCGAGGGCATCGGCGAACGCCGCGTCCTCACCGCCGACGCCGATGCGGCGCTCGTCGGAGCCTCCCCGGTCGACGAACTCGGGCACGACGACCAACGCCGTGCTGGCCAGCACGAACAGCCCGACGACAACCCAGAACGAGCGGCGGCGGAACGACTCGCGCAGCTCGCGCTCGACGACGAGACGGGCGGTGCCCGCCATCAGTCGACCCCCGCGGTCTCGGGTGTCGTTTCGGGACGAGCCGTGGTCGAAGCTCGGAACAGCTCCGACAGCGATGGACTCTCCACAGCGAAGTCGGTGACGGTCGCATGCCGGCGGATGTCATCGAGTACGGCAGCGGCGTCGACGTCGGGTTCGAGCCGTAGCCGGGTACCGACGCGAACTCCGGAGTCGGCGACGTCGGTGCCGGGCGGCAGCCACGACGGTTCAACGGTGGCGTCGACGCGCAGGTAGCGGTCGCTGCTCGCCGCCCGGAGCTCGCGCAGGTTGCCGTCGAGGACGACTCGTCCGTGGTCGATCAGCGTGATCGACTCGCAGATGTGCTCGACGAGGTCGAGCTGGTGGCTCGAGAACACGAGGTGACGTCCGGCGGCGACGTGTTCGAACAGCAGGTCGGTGAGGAAGTCGACCGCGCCCGGGTCGAGGCCGGCGAACGGTTCGTCGAGCACGACGACCTCGGGCTGGTGAACGAGCGCTGCCGCGAGCTGCACCCGTTGGGCCATCCCGCCGGAGAGGTCCTTGACGATGTCGCCGCCGCGGTCGCCGAGGTCGAGGCGCTCCAGCAGGTCGGCGGCCCGCGAGCTCGCGGTCTCACGGTCGACGCCGTGCAGACGAGCGAGCCACACGAGTTGGTCGTGGACGCGCATGTCGAGGTACAGGCCGCGCTCCTGGGGCATGTAGCCCCAGCCCCGCCGATCGACGTCGGTGGCGTCCCGGCCGCGCCACTGCACGCTGCCGGCGTCGGGTTCGATCACGCCGAACAGCACGCGCATCAGCGTCGACTTGCCGGCACCGTTCGGGCCGAGCAGCCCGACGATGCGCCCGGGTGGCACGACGAGGTCGACGTCGTCGAGTACCTGTCGCTCTCCGAAGGAGTGGCTGATGCCGCGCAGGATCAGCTGATCGGCCATGCCCTCCAGGCTTGCACGCGGTCCGCTCGTCGAAACGTCGACAGGGCTCAGCGGTCGAGCAGGACCGGGATGTTGCGGGGGCCGCGGACCTGGCCGTTGGCCCAGGTGGTCGTACGGCTGGTGTCGAGCGTGTAGTTCGGAAAGGCACGGAGCCATTCCTGGAAGGCGACCGTGCACTCGAGACGCGCCAGGTTCGAGCCGACGCAGCGGTGGATGCCGAGCCCGAACGCGACGTGGCGGTTGTTGAGGCGATCCATGTCGAACTCGTCGGCGCGTTCGAAGGCGGCAGGGTCGTGGTTGGCGGCGGGGAAGGTGAGCAGCATCTGGTCGCCGGGGTGGACCGGGCAGCCGCCCACCTCGGTCTCGCCGATCACCTTGCGGGCCATCGTCACCGGGGCGTAGTACCGCAGCACCTCCTCGGTGGCGGTGTTCCACAGCAGGTCGTCGTCGTCGACAGCGACGAGGCGGGCGACCTGTTCGGGGTGCTGAGCGAAGTGCCAGAGGCCGGAGCCGATCGCACTCCAGGTCGTGTCGATCCCGGCGATGATCAGCAGGTTGATGTAGCCGACCTTCAGGTCCCAGTCGACCGGTGCGCCGTCGATCTCGGCATTGGCGATCGTGGTCAGCATGTCGTCGCGGGGGTCGGCGAGGCGTTCGTTCAGCAGCCCGTCGACGTATTCGCGCATCTCGGTGGCGACCGCGATTCGCACGGCGTTGTCGCGTGGCGCCAGCTGGAAGTTGCGGTGGATCCAGTCACGGAAGAGATCGGCGTCCTCCTCGGGCAGTCCGGTCAGCTTGCAGATCCCGTGCACCGGGATGTGCTGCGCGAACTGCGCGGCGGCGTCGGCGGTGTCGGCACCGTCGAGCTCCGCGATCAGACTGCGGCAGAACGCTCGCAGGTCGGCTTCGAGCGGGGCGACGTTCTTCGGGCTGAACGCCGGGAGGAGCAATCGCCGGTGGCCGTGGTGGTCGGGCGGGTCGGAGGTGATCGGCGGGGCGGGGCGTCGGGGCGCGTCGGGCCGACCGACGTTGACCCAGATCGAGGAGAAGTGCTCGGTGTCGTTGGCCACCTGGGCGACGCTCTCCATCGTCACGGGCATGAACGCTCGTCCGTACCGCTCCGTGGTGGCCACGGGGCACTGCTCGCGCACCGAGTTCCAGATGTCGATGGCGTTCTCGCCCCACTGGTCGTCGAGCCAGTCCCAGTCGGTCAGCCAGTTCTCCACCGGCGCCATCTCGACGTGTTCGCCCCCGTATGCCATCTCGGTCCCCCTCTCTCGACCGTCGCACGACGGTCCGATGCCGCGAGTCTTGCAGCGTCGAGCACTCGTCGATGAGCCGGAACGTGCCCGACAGCTACCCGTTGGGGGTTTGTGTGAAGTACGCCGAGGTTCGTCCGGCAGCGTCCGCCAGACTGGGATCATGTCGCCCGGCGATGGATCCGACCTCGACGCCGTGACGACCAGTGGTACGGCCGCCGAGCCGAGCACCGCCGCAGCCCTCGGCGTCTTCGGCCGGTACCTCACGCTGTGGGTGGCGTTGGCGATCGTGGTGGGCGTCGCGCTCGGGCAGTGGCTCCCGGCGATTCCCGACACGTTGTCGCGTTACGAGTACGCCAACGTGTCGGTCCCGGTGGCGATCCTGATCTGGGCGATGATCTTCCCGATGATGGTCCAGATCGACTTCGGGTCGATCGTGGGGGTGCGACGCGAACCGCGGGGCCTCGTCGTCACGACCGTCGTGAACTGGCTGATCAAGCCGTTCACGATGTTCGCGATCGCCTGGTTCTTCCTGCTGGTGGTGTTCTCGCCGTTCATCGAGGAGGCGCTGGCACGCGAATACCTGGCCGGCGCCATCCTGCTGGGTGCGGCTCCCTGTACCGCCATGGTCTTCGTGTGGAGCCTCCTCGTCCGCGGTGATCCGGCCTACACGCTGGTCCAGGTCTCGCTCAACGACCTGATCATGCTGGTGGCATTCGCTCCGATCGTCGTGTTCCTGCTCGGGGTGTCCGACATCGCCGTGCCGTGGGACACCGTGGCACTGTCGGTCGTGCTGTACATCGTGATCCCATTGGCGGCCGGCTACACGACCCGGCTGTGGCTGCTGCGGCGCAAGGGCTCGGTGTGGTTCGACGACGTGTTCATGAAGCGCATCGGGGTGGTGACGCCGACCGGGTTGATCCTGACGCTCGTCCTGCTCTTCGCGTTCCAGGGTGAAGTGATCCTCGACAACCCGTTCCACATCGTGTTGATC
Source organism: Ilumatobacteraceae bacterium (assembly GCA_041685755.1). Taxonomy (GTDB): domain Bacteria; phylum Actinomycetota; class Acidimicrobiia; order Acidimicrobiales; family Ilumatobacteraceae; genus Sva-07. Next base: position 20,958 of record JAWLFC010000003.1, on the reverse strand, counting down.
GCGGTTCCGCTGACGATCCAGACCGTGCTCATCTTCGCCGTGGCGTATCGGTGGATGCATGTCTGGAAGATCCGCCACGCCGTCGCCGCACCCGGCGCGCTGATCGGCGCCAGCAACTTCTTCGAGCTCGCCGTGGCCGCGGCGATCGCCCTGTTCGGCCTGCAGTCCGGTGCGGCACTGGCCACCGTGGTCGGCGTGCTGGTGGAGGTTCCGCTGATGCTGGCCCTGGTGCGCTACGCCAACCGGACCCGACACCAGTTCCCGAACACACCGGCGACCCGACCGCGACCGGCGACATGAGTGACGCTGCGGTGACCCCACCACAGCTGACTGCGTCGGCCCGAGCGCTCCTCGCCGGTCGACCGGTACACGTCCGCCCGAGCCGTCGTCACGGGTGCTGCGGCGGTGCCGCGGCCGTGCCGGTCGCCGAGCCCGGTGCGCCGGAACTGCTCGACGGCGTGGAGCGGTTCGAGGTGTCGGGCACCGTCGTCTACGTGGATCCGGGAGTGGTCGGAGCCGACGGTTCCTGGACGATCGACACCGACGGGTTCGCGCGGTGGCGTCGGCTCGTGGTGCTGGGCGTCGACCTCGTGGCAGGCTGACCGACGATCGAGGGTGTCACCGGTCCGACGTCGGCGTTCCGGCAGGTCGGCGTGTGGTCGAGGTGTCCTCGCGCTGTTCGTCGTCGGTGGTGAGCGCCGGCAAGCGCAGGGTCAGCAGCCAGGTGACGGCGACGAAGGCGGCTGATCCCCACAGCGCCAGCTCGAGGCCACCCCACAGGTAGAGCACGCCCGAGAGGAGCGTGCCGACCAGGCGTCCGGTGGCATTGGCGGAATAGTAGAAGCCGACGTCGAGCGACACGTCGTCGCCCCGGGAGTAGGCCAGGATCAGGTACGAGTGCAGCGACGAGTTGATCGCGAACACCACGCCGAACACGATCAACCCGCCGACGACCACTGCGGTGACCGCGACGTCGAGCGCCACGCCGATCGCCATCGCCGCCGAGACGACAGCGAGCACGAACGCCCAGGTGCGAGCGGCCCCGATCTCGGCGTCGACGCTGGCGATCGAGCGGCGCAACAGGCGTGGAGCGAACGACTGCACGATGCCGTATCCGATCAACCAGGCGGCGAGGAACCCGCCGACCTGCTCGAACGACCAGTCGAACACGTCGGTCAGGAAGATCGGCAGCGCAACGACGAACCAGATGTCGCGCGACGCGAACAGGAAGAAGCGGGCGGCCGACAACCGGTTGATCGCCGCCGACTTCGACAGGATCGACCGCAGCTCGGGCTTCACCTTCGCCCGACCGATGTCCTCGTCGAGGAGCACGCCGACGGCGACGAGTACGACGGTGATCATCGCCGCCATCGACCACAGAGCGGCGTCGTAGCCGATCCACGACAGCAGCACCGCACCGACGAAGAAGCCGAAGCCCTTGAGAGCGTTCTTCGAGCCGGTGAGGATGGCGACGAGACGGAAGAGGGCGCCCTCGCCGGCCATGAACTTGACGGCGCTCTTGGAGCTCATCTTGGTGAGGTCCTTGGCGACCCCGGACAGCGCCTGGAGGCCCATCACGAACGCGACCGAGATCCACTCGATCCAGCTCGGGTCGTGGAAGGTGAGCCCGACGAGGGCGACCACCTGGATGCCGAGCCCGACCAGGAGCGTGCGGTTCAGGCCGCTGCGGGCGCCGACCCAGCCACCGACGAGGTTGGTGACGATCCCCATGAACTCGTAGAGGAGGAACAGGAAGGCGATCGCCACCGGCGAGTAGCCGAGCTCGTGGAAGTACAGCAGCACGAGCATGCGCAGCGCGCCGTCGGTGAGCGTGAACGCCCAGTAGCCGGCGGTGACCAGGACGTAGTTCCGCAGTTTCACGTCGGGCCCTCGTCGGTCGATCCGGACCCGACACCGTCGGCCATCGTGCCGGCGATCATCGCGGTGAGGTCGGCCATGCGGAAGGCGTAGCCGTACTCGTTGTCGTACCAGATCAGGACCTTGACCATGCGGTCGTCGACGACCATCGTCGACGGGCCGTCGACGATGCCGGACCGGGTGTCGTTGGTGTAGTCGGCCGACACCAGCGGCCGATCCTCGAAGCCCAGGATCCCCTTCAGTTCGCCGTCGGCGGCGTCGCGCAGCAGCGCGTTGACCTCCTCGACGGTGACGTCGCGGTTCATCGAGAACACCGCGTCGGTGAGCGACGCGTTCAGCAACGGAACTCGCACGGCGACACCGTTCAACTTCCCGGTCAGCTCGGGATAGATCATGGTGATCGCCGTGGCCGATCCGGTCGAGGTCGGGATCAGTGAGTTGAGGGCCGAGCGCGCCCGTCGCAGGTCCTTGTGCGGTGCGTCGACGACGACCTGGGTGTTGGTGGCGTCGTGGATCGTGGTGATGACGCCGCGCTCGATCCCGATCTGCTCGTGGAGGACCTTGACGACCGGGGCCAGGCAGTTGGTGGTGCACGATGCAGCGGTGACGACGTGATGGACGGCGGGGTCGTAGAGGTGGTCGTTGCAGCCCATCACGATGTTGAGCACGTCGTCGTCCTTGACCGGGGCGGCGACGATCACCGTGCGCACGCCACGATCGAAGTACGGCGCCAACAACTCGGAGGTCCGGAACTTGCCGGAGCACTCCAACACGATGTCGACGTCGGCGGCCTGCCACGGCACGTCGCCCGGCGACGCGATCGAGGAGTAGCCGACCGCGGCTCCGTCGATCTCCAGCTGGCCGTCGCCGACGGAGACCGAGCCGGCGTAGCGCCCGTGGACCGTGTCGAACTCCAACAGATGCGCCGCCGTTGCGACGTCGGCGAACGGTTCGTTCACGTGCACGAGCTCGAGACCGGACTGCTCGCGCAGGGCGCGCACGACCAGCCGACCGATGCGGCCGAACCCGTTGATGCCGATCCTGGTGCTCACCGTTGCGGTTCCGGGATCGTGACGCCGAGTCCGAGCGAGGCGATCAGTGCTTCGACTCGGGTGCGGACGTCGTCGCGGATCTCGCGTACCACCTCGATCGGCTGGCCGGACGGGCTGCCCAGGTCCCACTCCTCGTAGCGCTTGCCCGGGTAGATCGGACAGGCGTCGCCGCACCCCATGGAGACGATCACGTCCACGGCACGAGCGATCTCGTCGGTCCACGGTTGCGGCAGCTCGCCACCGATGTCGATGCCGACCTCGGCCATCGCCGCGACCGCAGCAGCGTTCAGTTCGATGCCAGGATCGGTGCCACCGGAGAACACGTCGACGGTGTCACCGGCGAGGTGGTGCAACCAGCCGGCACCCATCTGCGAGCGTCCGGCGTTGTGGACGCACAGGAACAACACCGCCGGCTTGGCGTTGCTGCCGTTTTCGAGGCGCGTCAGCGCGCGCAGCCGGTCGCGGGTGAGGCGCTCGATCAGTAGCGGCAGCCACTTCGTGAACTTCGCCTTTGCCTGCAGCAGCTCCTGGGAGTCGAGCATGTACCGCTCGATGGTCTCCACGTTGAACGTGCCCTCGAACTGGTGGCGCAGCCGCTCCGCACCTTGGCGGATCAACATGATCTCTTCGGTGGTGAGTTCGACCCGATCGTCGGTCATCGCGGTTCCTCTTTCTCTTCTCGCTCAGTTCGCAACCGCGCGGATGCGGTCGTCGAGTTCGGTGATCACGGCGTCGAACGCCGCGGCGCGGCCGTCCTCGACCGGGTCGGGCAGCGACCAGTGCCACCAACCCGGTTCGGGATCGAGTTCCTCGTGCGCCTGGTCGCACACGGTCACGACGAGATCGGCGTGCTCGTCGGCATCGAGCGTGCGGGGCTCGGCGCTGCCGAGATCGAGCCCGACGCGCGACGCCGCAGCGACCGCTCCGGGGTGGACGCGATCGGCGGGGTGCGTGCCGGCGGACGTCGCCAGCCCGCCGGTGCGAGCTGCCCACAGCGCTGCTGCCAGTTGCGAGCGGGCGGAGTTGTGGCTGCAGACGAACAACACCTGTCCCGCGGGAGGCGCCGTGGCCACGCCGAGCCGGGTGAGCGGCGCCCGCAGGAGTCGGACGTAGCGACGGCGGCGGTCGCCCGCCGACACGAATCGCTCGATCAGTCCGACACCTTCGAGGACGTCGAGGTGGTGGGCGAGCAGGTTGGTCGGCATCGAGAGCCGGGCGGCGAGCTCCGTCGGCGACCGATCGCTGGCCGCGAGGTCGTCCACGATCGCCAACCGCGCCGGCTCGCCGAGTGCGGCGTGTATCGCTGCGCGTCGGGCGATCGAGTCCATGGACGACAGCCTGGACTCTCAGTGCTCATTGAGTCAACAGAAATTGAGCGAATTCACCCGGTGTTCACCAGGGCGTCACCGACGGCGGCCAGCCGCTCCCGGCGGAGGCGGAACCACGCCCACTTGCCGCGTTGCTCTCGCTCGAGCACGCCCGCCTTCACCAGCAACGACAGGTGATGGCTGACCGTGGGTTGCGTGCGATCGACCAGCGCCGGCAGGTCGCAGGTGCACACTTCTCCCGCTTCGGCCGTCCCGATGATCGAGACGAGTCGCAGTCGCACCGGATCGGCGAGCGCCTTGAGTACCTCGGCCAGGTCGACCGCCTGTTCCTCGTCGAGCGCAGCTCGCAGCAGCGGCGCACAGCAGGATTCGGGCTCGGTGGAGGCGCTCGACGTATTCATGAACTTCATATTGACGGATGTCGACGCGTTCCGCTAACGTATCGATCAACATCGAAACGTCGATCACCCTCCGATCGAGCCCCCCCATCATCCACAGGAGATCAGCCATGCGCCTTCAGCTCGCCCTCAACGTCGACGACCTCGATCAGGCGATCGATTTCTACAGCAAGATGTTCGGTACCGAACCGGCCAAGACCAGGCCCGGCTACGCCAACTTCTCGATCGAGAACCCCCCGCTCAAGCTCGTGCTGTTCGAAGGCGACGGTGAGCCGGGGACGATCAACCATCTCGGTGTCGAGACCGAGACCGCCGCCGACGTCGTGGCCGCCGAGGCCCGTCTCGCCGACTCCGGGCTGGCGACGACCGGCGTCGACGACACGATCTGCTGCTATGCGGAGAAGACCGAGACCTGGGTGCACGCCCCCGACGGCAACCGCTGGGAGTGGTACGTCAAGCGTGGCGACGCCGAGCAGCTCCTCAACACCGTCGTGTCCGCCAGCACCGGCTCGTCGGCCGGCTGTTGCGGCTGACCAGCTGCAGCGCATCCGCCGCTGCCGGGGTCGCCTCGGCGGGACGGCCGATCAGCTCGCCGACGTGTCCGTAGACTGATGCACGTCACGGGCCGGCCGCCGCTCACGCAACGGTCGCACATCTGCGAGGAATCGAGAATTGCCATGAGCTCCGCAACTCAGTTGGGCCGCGATCGTCCACTCGTGCTCGTCGTGATGGACGGCATCGGCGTCGGCAAGGGCGACGCCTTCGATCTGGTCGCACGTGCGCACACACCGAACCTGGACCGGCTGGCGTCGGGGTCGTGCCGAACGCTCGAGGCACACGGAACCGCTGTGGGGCTCCCCTCGGATGCGGACATGGGCAACTCCGAGGTCGGACACAACATCCTCGGTGCAGGACGCATCTTCGATCAAGGGGCGAAGCGGATCGACAATGCCGTCGCCTCCGGTTCGATCTGGAAGTCCGACGCATGGCAGCAGATCGTCGACCGCTGCGGCGGTGACGGGGGAACACTCCACCTGATCGGTCTGCTGTCGGACGGCAACGTCCACTCCAACATCAGCCACCTGTTCGAGATCTTCCGCCAGGCGGCCGAGGACGGGATCTCGACGATCAGGGTCCACGCGCTCTTCGACGGGCGCGATGTGCCCGATCCCTCCGCCGAGCGCTACATCGCACGGACCGAGGAGGAGTTCGCGAAGTACCCCGACCTCGACATCCGGTTCGCGTCGGGTGGCGGGCGAATGGTCACGACCATGGACCGCTACGGAGCCGATTGGAGCGTCGTCGAGGCGGGCTGGCGCTCCCACGTCCTCGGCACGGCGCACCCGGTGCCCGACCTGCGCTCGGGTGTCGAGTGGGGTCGGTCGACCGGTGTACGCAGCGATCAGCTGCTCCCCGCGTTCACGGTGGTCGACGAGTCGCAGCAACCGGTCGGCTCGATCGTCGACGGTGATGCCGTGGTCATCTTCAACTTCCGCGGCGACCGGGCGATCGAGTTGTCGCAGGCGTTCGAGGCGGGACCGGAGTTCGACGAGTTCGACCGGCAGCGCGTTCCCGACGTGTACTTCGCGGGGATGGCGCTGTACGACGGTGACACGAACACCCCGGGGTCGTATCTGGTCGGCCCCGAGTCGGTCGACACGACGGTCAGCGAGATCATCGCGTCGGCCGGTGTCGCCCAGTGGGCCGGGGCGGAGACGCAGAAGTTCGGCCACATCACCTACTTCTGGAACGGCAACCGCTCCAGCAAGTTCGACCAGCAGTTGGAGACCTACGTCGAGATCCCGTCCGACCTGGTGCCGTTCAACGAGCGACCCTGGATGAAGTCCGCCGAGACCGCCGACGCCGCGATCGAGGCGGTGCGCTCCGGCGAGTACGGCTTCATCAGGATGAACTTCGCCGGTGGAGACATGGTCGGCCACACCGCCGATCTCGCCGCCACTCGCATCGCCGTCGAGAGCGTCGACCTGGGCATCGGCCGGCTCGCCGAGGCCGTCGCCGCGGCGTCGGGATGTCTGCTCGTCACCGCCGATCACGGCAACGCCGACGACAAGGTCGAGCGCAACAGCGAGGGGGAGCCGCTGATGAGCGACGCCGGTGAACCCGAGCTGCGGACGGCGCACTCACTCAACCCGGTGATGTTCGCCGTGCACGACTACGCCGATTCCTCGGTTCGACTCCGCGACGATCTGCCCACCGCCGGGCTCGCGAACGTCGCAGCGACGATCCTGCAGTTGCTCGACCTGGAGATCCCGGCCGACTACGAGCCCTCGCTCCTGGACTCGTCGCCGAAGTCCGAGGGCTGAGATCGTCATGCTCGGACACCACCACCGCAGCCGGACCCACCTCGATGCGTGATCGTCGAGATTCCGAAGCTGTCCAGATCGCGCGTGAGTACTACAACAGCGCCGATGCGGACCTCTTCTATCGAGAGGTGTGGGGCGGCGACGACATCCACGTCGGCCTGTACCACTCCGAAACCGAATCGGTCGCTGCGGCCAGCCGGCGAACCGTGGCGCGAATGGCGGAGCTGGCCGGCACGCTGACCCCGCAGAGTCGAGTGATCGATCTCGGCGCGGGCTACGGCGGATCCATGCGCCACATCGCCCGGGAGTTCGGCTCGCACTGTGTTGCGCTGAACTTGAGCGACGTGCAGAACGATCGCGATCGTCAGATGAACCGCGAGGCAGGGCTGGATGATCGCATCGATGTCGTCGAGGGCGACTTCGCTTCGTTGGACTTCCCCGACGCCAGTTTCGACGTCGCTTGGTCGCAGGAAGCCCTTCTGCACACCGATGCCCGCGAGCAGGTGTGCCGGGAAGCCGCGCGCGTCCTGAAGCCAGGTGGTCGGTTCGTGTTCACCGATCCGATGCAGGCCGACGACGCTTCGCCGGATTCCCTGCAGGCGATCTACGACCGGCTTCAGCTCGGTTCTCTCGCCTCGCCGAGCTTCTACCGAGATGCACTTGTCGCGTGCGGCATGCGCGAGATCGCCTTCGAGGAACAACCCGAACAACTGTCGCGCCACTACGCCCGGGTCCGAGAGGTGCTGGTCGAGAACGCAGACAGCCTCCGCGAGAAGGGGATGAGTGACGACTATCTCCAGCGGATGAAGTCAGGCCTGTCGCACTGGGTCGACGGCGGACGCGACGGACTCCTGACGTGGGGAATCTTCGCATTCGAGAAGACGTGAGGGGGCTGTCGGGAAGCGGGAGCCCCGACGACGGACTCGCTACGGAGTCGCCGTCGAGCCCACCAGCGGAACGGGAGGGATTCGAACCCCCGGACCCGTGAAGGTCGGCCGCTTTCAAGGCGGCTGCATTCGTCCGCTCTGCCACCGTTCCGGTCCTGACGTTACCGGGCTACACTCCGGGGCTCCCAGGAGAGGTGCCAGAGCGGCCGAATGGGGCGCCCTGCTAAGGCGTTGATCGTGGTAACGCGGTCCGTGGGTTCAAATCCCACCCTCTCCGCCACGACCGACGTGCTCCCGTGAGCGCGTCGGTCGTCGTCCTTTTCGCTGGTGCCGCCGAGTGCCGCGTGAGGCCGGTCCAAATGACAGTGATGTCGTTCGCGTGACGCTCGTGTTGCGGTTTCGTGACGACTGGGATAGAACGAAGCCCGACGACGCCACCGATCGGTGGCACGTCGACGCCGAGCGACGAGCTGGGCGCCGACCGGAGACCGACGATGACGACTCCTTCCCACCACCCCGACCGCCGGCGAGCGCGCGAACTCGACCCGGTCGACGACGTCACGAGGGAGTTCTGGGGCCCAGGAGCGGATTGGCCGACCACCGAGCAGCCCGTGGTCGACTCGGGTCTCCCCGAGGAATCGCACGGCCTCGGCTCCGCGGTTCGCCGCTGGTGGAACACGACCGGTGCGGTCCCGGCGACGAGATCGCACCGCGCTCCCGCGGCGGCGACCGGCGTCACCACTCCCGGTGACGACACCGACGAACTCGGACTGGACGACTGGCTCGACGCCGCCTTCACCGAACGCTCCGATCGGTCGAGCGCTCCCGACGTCGGCCCTGCGCCCCTGACGCGGGAACAGGTCGACCGGGATCCCGGCGAGTGGTCGAGCGCCGACTGGGTGCGCGAGCACGAACTGGACGACTGGTCGTCGGGTGACGACCCGCTCGTTCGTCGCAGTGAACGACCTGTCGGCCCTGACGTCGACCAGGACGATCAGGACGACGGCTGGGACGCTCCCGTTGCGCCCCCGCGCGGTGGCGTCGACCCACTGCTCGCCCGGCTGGGTGGACTCGCGGTGATCGTCACGCTGCTCGTACCGGTCGTGCTCGGCTTCGCGTCCGGCTCCGACGACGACGATGCCCTGCGAACCGCGCCGTCTCCGCCCGCGGCGTCAGACGCCGACGTGCCGATCGAGCCGCCCGCAGCGTCGAGCGCCGCCGACACCTCCGAGACCGTCGTGGAGCCCGATGTCGTCGCTGCTGCCGCCCCACCTGCGGCCGCCGAGCCGAGCACGGCCCAGCCGACCACCGCAGCCACGACGACTGCTGCCCCGGCCGCGACGTCGACCGCGGCCGCGGTCGTCGCGCCGACCGAGCAGCTGACGGTCGACACGTGTGCGCTCGAGTACGAGATCGCCGGCGGCGACTTCTGGATCCGCATCGCCGACGGATCGGGCGTTGCGCTCGCCGACCTCCTCGCTGCCAACGACGCCACGGTCTCGACCCCACTGTTCCCGGGCTCGACGATCTGCCTGCCCGCCGGAGCGACGACACCCTCCCCTCCGCCGGCGCCGACGCCCACCGCCGACACCGATCGGGCCCCCTCCACCCCGGCGCCGGCGCCGACGCCGACTCGACCGCCGACGCCGTCGCCGACCACGACGGCACCGCCCACGACGTCACCGCCCCCGCCTCCGCCTCCGCCGGCGTCGAACGCCAGTGCCGCCGAGGTCCAGGCGATCATCCGGGCCGTGTGGCCCGACGAGCTCGAAGAGCGCGCCCTGCAGGTCGCCTGGCGCGAGAGCAACTACATTCCGACCGCCAAGAACTTCTGTTGCTACGGCGTGTTCCAGATCTACTGGAGCGTCCACCAGGGATGGCTCGCCGACATGGGTGTCACCTCCGCCGAACAGCTCTACGACCCGACGGTCAACGCGCGCGCGGCCCTCGTGCTGTACCAGCGTGCGGGCGGTTGGGGCCCCTGGGGCGGCTGAGACGCGCGATCGGGGTCGGCAACACGCCGTGATCGCCTCTACACTGTCGGCCGCAAACAACCAGCGCTCGTAGCTCAATGGATAGAGCACTTGACTACGGATCAAGCGGTTGGGAGTTCGACTCTCTCCGAGCGCGCCAGGCGAATGGGGCGGCACCTCCAGGTGCCGCCCCATTCGCGTCCGGACTGTTCGCCCACGACGCGGGAACGGTCGAGGCGTGCACTCTCAGGTTTTCCTCAACTCGAGCGGCCGATCAGCCGATGCTCGCTCATGAGACTCATCAGGCTCGGCGCGCTCGTGGGCAGCGTGGTGCTGCTCGTCGCGACGACGGTCTCGATGGTCAACCAGCGCGCCGAGCGCAGTGCCGAGCAGCAGGCGCGCGTCGTGGCCACGGTGCTGCTGGCCGACCAGGCCGTCGAGGCCACCATCGTGCGCGCGCTCGCGGTGGTCGAGGCGGCAGCTGCCGACACCGACCCGGGTTCGATGGCCCGGTCCTTCGGTGACGGATCCGACGCCTGCATCTTCGACGGTGGCGAAGCGCGTTGCAACGGCCCCGATCTCGGCACCAGCACGGCCTTCGGCGAGGTCGTCGCGGCCAGCGTCGACCGCTCGGGACCTGCCGTCGTCGTCGACCACTCCACCGATTCCGTCCTCGTCGCCTCTCGCGGCGACGTCACGCCGGCACTGCGGATTCCGGCATCGGAACTCGTCGGAACGTTCGTCGTCGACGCCGCCCGCCGCAACGATGCGACGGTCACGGTCGAACTGTCCTCGGAGGTGGTCGGCGAGGGAGGCACCAGTCGCGCCGGTCCCCAGGCGAACGACGGCCGCCTCGTGGTGGTCGACACCCTCCCCCTCGGCGGCGACGGCGGCTCGGTCCGCGTCACGGTGAGTGTCTCCGACGACGCCGGCATCGCCGACGGCGGGCTGGCCGCGTACGGCCTGCTGCTCTTCCTCGGCACGATCCTGATGGCGCTCGCCGGCTGGACGTTCCTGCTCGACCGTCGCATCCTCGAACGGCGGGCGACCACCGACGACCTCACCGGCCTGCCGAACCGGCGCGAGTTCGAACACCTGACCGAGGAGGAGCTGCTCGCCGCCGAGCGGTTCAACACCGGGGTGTGCGTCATGCTGATCGACCTCAACGGGTTCAAGCAGATCAACGACACCCTCGGTCACCAGTTCGGCGACCTCGTGCTGCGAGCGGCCGCCAAGCGCCTGCGCGATGCAGTGCGCGACACCGACGTCGTCGGCCGGTGGGGCGGCGACGAGTTCGTCATCCTGCTTCCCGGCATCCAGGACGCGTCCGCCGTGCGCAGCAGTGCCGAACGCATCGGCGGCCAACTCGGCGGCACGCCGATCGCCGGTGACGTGTCGATCGGGGCGGCGATCGGCGCCGCGCTCTTCCCGCGCCACGGTGAGACACTCGACGAGCTGATCCGCGCCGCCGACGAGGCGATGTACGAAGCCAAGACCACCGGTGTCACGCACCGTCTGGCCGATCCACTCGGGGGCGCACACGACGATGTGGGCGGCCGGTCGGGGTACTCCGGGCCCGACCGGCGCCGCCGGACCGCCGGGAGGACCGAGACCGTCTGACGAGGCTGCGACGTTCACTGCGTAAGCTGCCCCGGGTGTCACCGCGCAACGCTCTCAGCAGCCGGTTGGTCGGATTCGGCACGACCATCTTCGCCGAGATGTCGGCGCTGGCCGTCGAGACCGGAGCGATCAACCTGGGCCAGGGCTTTCCCGACACCGACGGCCCATCCGAGGTGCTCGATGCCGCCGTCGACGCGATCCGCCACGGTGTCAACCAGTACCCACCCGGCCTGGGAGCGCCCGAGCTGCGTCAGGCGATCGCCGATCACCAGCGCCGCTTCTACGGCGACGAACTCGACCCGGCGACGCAGGTCGTCGTGACCGCCGGTGCCACCGAGGCATTGGCCGGCGCCCTGCTCGGCATGCTCGACGCCGGCGACGAGGTGGTGCTGTTCGAGCCGATGTACGACAGCTACCAGGCGGGCATCGCCCTCGCCGGGGCCCGAGCGAAGCCGGTGTTGCTGCGGCCCGACACCGACGGCCGCTACGTGTTCGACCCCGACGAGTTCCGGTCGGCGGTCACCGAGCGCACCAAGCTCGTCCTGCTCAACACCCCCCACAACCCGACCGGCAAGGTGTTCACCGCGGAGGAACTGGCACTGATCGCCGAGGTCGCGATCGAACGTGACCTGATCGTCGTGACCGACGAGGTGTACGAGCACCTGCTGTTCGACGGGCGTGCGCACGTCCCGATCGCGACGCTGCCCGGAATGGCCGAGCGGACCCTGACGATCTCGTCGGGCGGCAAGACATTCCACACCACCGGCTGGAAGATCGGCTGGATGACCGGGCCGGAGCAGCTCGTGGCGGCGGCGCGGACAGCGAAGCAGTTCCTCACCTATGTCAACGGAGCGCCGTTCCAGCCGGCGATGGCGGTCGGGCTCGGTCTGCCCGACGCCTACTTCGCCGGGCTCTCCGCCGAGCTGCAGACCGCTCGCGATCATCTCGTCGCCGGCCTGCGCGCCGCCGGCTTCACCGCCCACGAGCCCGAGGCGACCTACTTCACGACCGTCGACATCCGTTCCGTCGAGGCGTCGGGCGACGGGATGGCGTTCTGCCGCTCGCTGCCGCAGCGTTGCGGCGTCGTCGCCGTGCCGAACGAGGTGTTCTACGCCCACCCGGAACACGGTCGCCACCTCGTGCGCTTCGCCTGCTGCAAGCGCCTCGAGGTGATCGATGCCGCCGTCGAGCGGCTCGTCGAGGGGTTCGCGTCGTGAGTGGCGTGCGGGTCGCCGCCGTCCAGCACGACATCGTCTGGCACGACCGCGACGCCAATTTCGAGCACCTCGCCCCGAAGGTCGCCGGCGCCGCCGCCTCGGGCGCTCGGCTCGTGCTGCTCACCGAGACGTTCTCGACCGGGTTCTCCTTCGACACACCGGGCATCGCCGAACCCGAGGGTGGCCCGTCGTCGCAGTTCCTGGCGTCGATGGCGGCGACGCACGACATCTGGGTCGGCGGCTCGTGTCCGGAGGTGGCACCCGACGCGCCCGACGACGACCAGCGTCCGTCGAACGTGTTCGTGATGGCCTCGCCCGACGGCGCCCAGCACCGGTACCGCAAGATCCATCCGTTCTCCCACGCCGACGAGGAGCGCTACGTCCGGGCCGGGACCGAGTTCGTCACCGTCGACGTGGACGGTCTGCGATGCAGCCTGTTCGTCTGCTACGACCTCCGCTTCGCCGACGAGTTCTGGGCGCTCGCTGCCGACACCGATGCCTATCTCGTGGTGGCGAACTGGCCGGCCAAGCGACGTCTGCACTGGTCGGCCCTGCTGCGGGCGCGGGCGATCGAGAACCAGGCCTATGTGGTCGGCGTCAACCGCGTGGGTACCGGCGGTGGGCTGGCGTACTCGGGCGACAGCGCCGTGATCGATCCGCTCGGCGAGATCCTCGCCACGGGCGCCGGCGTCGAGACCGTGCTGCTCGCCGACCTCCAGGCCACCCACGTCGCCGCCACCCGCGACCACTTCCGTTTCCTGCAGGACCGCCGCTGACGCCCCCCACCCCCACCGCCGTCCGGTTCCCGGTCGGCGAACGCGTGAACAAATGGTCGCCTCCGGGCGCCATGCGTTCACGCGTTGCGGCTGGGGGGGTGGACGGGGCGCATCTGCATCGAGACGCGGATGCCGTACGGGGTGTCCTGCTGGCCGACCTCGTCGAAGCCGAGGCGGGCGTGGAAGCGCAGCGAGCCCTCGTTCGGTGGGTCGAGGTTCACCTCCAGCGCCAGGTGATCGACGTCGGCGCGCTGGCGCAGCAACCGGTCGACCTCTCCGTACAGCAGGGTGCCGAGCCCCCGATTGCGCGCCGCCGGGTCGAACGCCACGCGATCGAGGTACATGAAGCGGTCGTAGCGCTGGGTGAACCACCGGTAGTTCACCGAGTCGTAGTTCGAGTCGGCGGCGAGCACGAGGCAGAAACCGACCGGTTCGGCGTCGAGCTCGACCGCCAGGGCGATCGGACTCTCGGCGACGAGGAACGTCAGCCGGTCGAGATCGACCGAGCCGACGGCGGGCACATTGGCCTGGTTGATCTCCAGGAGTCGAGGCAGATCGGAGGGGGAGACGGGGCGGACGGCAGCCATTCGAGGCGACGGTAACCGGACGAACTCGTCATCCGCTTCGTCCGTTACCGTCGAACCCCGTGTCCGCCGCCGTGATCTCCGCTCGCGACCTGCGCAAGGAGTTCGGCGACTTCGTGGCGGTCGACGGGATCGACTTCGACGTCGAGCAGGGAGAGTCCTTCGGGTTCCTCGGCCCGAACGGCGCCGGCAAGACCTCGACGATGCGCATGATCGGTTGCGTCTCGCCGATCACCGCCGGGCACCTGCGGATCTTCGACCTCGACCCCGGCCACGACGGTTCGGCCATCCGGGCCCGCATGGGCGTGGTTCCCCAGGCCGACCAGCTCGACCCCGAGCTGACCGTGATGGAGAACCTCGTCATCTACGGCCGCTACTTCGACCTCTCCCGTCGTGAATCGCGGCGACGGGCCGGTGAGCTGCTCGACTTCGTGCAGCTCGGCGAGCGCTCCGACGACCTCGTCGACCCGCTGTCGGGAGGGATGAAGCGCCGGCTCACGATCGCCCGGTCGCTGATGAGCGACCCCGATCTGCTGCTGCTCGACGAGCCGACGACCGGGCTCGACCCCCAGGCCCGCCACATCCTGTGGGACCGTCTGTACCGGCTCAAGCAGGACGGGGTCACGCTCGTGCTCACCACCCACTACATGGACGAGGCCGAGCAGCTCTGCGACCGGCTCGTCGTGATGGATCGGGGACGGATCGTCGCCGAGGGGTCACCACGTTCCCTGATCGACCAGCACGCCACCCGTGAGGTCCTCGAGTTGCGGTTCCCGGTCGGTGACGCCGAGACGTTCGCCCCGGACGTCGAGGGCATCGGCGACCGCGTCGAGACGCTGCCCGATCGGATCCTGATCTACGTCCACGACGGCGACGGAGCGCTCGCCGAGGTGCACCGACGTGGCCTCGATCCCGTCGGTTCGCTCGTGCGGCGGGCGTCGCTCGAAGACGTGTTCCTGCGACTCACCGGACGGACGCTGGTCGACTGATGTCGACGCCGACCACGATCCGGGTCTGGGAGAGTCACCTCGCCGTCTACAAGCGGATCTGGCACGGCCACGTCCTCTTGGCGTTCGTGCAGCCGACGCTCTACCTGCTGGGCATGGGCCTCGGTGTCGGTGCGCTCGTCGACGCCAACACCGACTCGCTCTCGGCCCTCGGTGGGATCACCTACTTCGCGTTCCTCGCTCCGGCGCTGCTGGCGACGACGGCGATGTTGAGCGCAGGGCAGGCGTCGCTGTGGGAGGTGCTCGACGGGTTCATGTGGAGCAACCGGTACCGGGCGATGGCGGCGACGCCGCTCGGCTCCGGTGAGATCGCGTCGGGACTCGCGCTGTGGCACGCCACACGCACGACGATCGGTGTCAGCGGGGTTGCGGTCGTGCTGGTGTTCTTCGACGAGACGCGCTCGTGGGCGCTGCTCGTCGCCGTGCCCGTCGCCGTGCTCACCGGCCTGGCGTTCGCGCTGCCGCTGTCGGCCTGGTCGGCGACCCGGCAGAGTGGGGCGGCGTTCCCCACCGTGATCCGCTTCGTGCTGTTGCCCATGTTCCTGTTCGGTGGTGCGTTCTTCCCGATCGAGCAGTTGCCCGGCTGGCTGCAGCCCGTCGCCTACGTCACCCCGCTGTGGCACGGCATCGAGCTGTGCCGGGGCGCCGTGATCGCCGAGGTCGACCCCGGCAACGTCGCCGTGCATCTCGCCGTGTTGGTCGGGTACGCGCTCGCCGGTTGGGCGGCGTGCCGGGTGACGTTCGAGCGGAGGTTGCGACCGTGACGACGACCGCGTCCACTGCCGGTAGCCGCCCGGCGGCACTGCTGCGCATCCTGCCGCTCGAGCTGTTCAGCGCCCGGCGGCCGCAGCGGATGCTCGAGCGGGGCGTGATGTTCTACCGCCGCAACTGGGTGCTGTTCGTCTCGGGCTTCTTCGAGCCGCTGCTGTACCTGGTGTCGGTGCAGGTCGGCTTCGCCACGCTCGTCGGCACCGTCACCGACGGCGGCATCACCTACGACTACGCCGAGTTCGTCGCTCCGGCGCTGCTCGCGTCGGCGGCGATGAACGGCGCGATCTTCGACGCGACGGGTGGCGCCTTCGAGAAGCTCAAGCGCACCAAGCTGTACGACACGGTGTTGGCCACGCCGATGACCGCCGCCGATGTCGCCCTCGGCGAGATCATGACCGCCGTCGTGCGGGGGACGCTGTACTCGGTGGCCTTCGTCGTCGCCATGGTGGTGCTCGGCCTCGTCGGCTCACCGCTGATCCTGTTGGCGATCCCGGTGTGTGCGCTGATCGCGTTCGCGTTCGGCGCGATCGGGATGGCCTATGCGACCTACATGCGGGGGTGGGCCGACCTGGAGTACGTCAACGTGGCCATCGTGCCGATGCTGCTGTTCTCGGCGACGTTCTACCCGCTGTCGAGCTACGGCGACTGGAGCTGGGTCGTGCAGCTGAGTCCGCTGTACCACGGCGTGGTCGTCGTGCGGGGCTGCGCCGTCGGTTCGCTCGAGTGGAGCATGCTCGTGAACCTCGCGGTGCTGCTGGCCATCGCCGTCGCCGGTGTCGCCCTGATCTCGCGCCGCGTCGGCCATCTCCTGCTCCGCTGACCACCTGCCCGTCCGGACCCGACCCCGACGCGCACCTGCCCGTCCGGACCCGACCCCGACGCGCAGAACAGTGACGGGTTCGACACAGGGGTGTCACCGATGCACTTCTAGGCTGATGTCATGCTTTTCCGCAAGAGCGCCCAGATGGTGGCCGAGGCCGACGCCCTGCCCGGCCGCACCGACCAGACGATGCCGGTTCCCGACGCGCACTTCGTCAACGGCAATCCGCTCGTGGGCCCGTGGCCCGAGGGGATGAAGACGGCGGCGTTCGCGATGGGGTGCTTCTGGGGTGTCGAGCGCAAGTTCTGGCAACTCGACGGCGTGTACTCGACCTTCGTCGGCTACGCCGGCGGCTACACCCCGAACGCAACCTACGAAGAGGTGTGCTCCGGCCGTACCGGTCACACCGAGGCCGTCGTCGTGGTGTACGACCCCGAAGTGATCTCCTACGAGCGCCTGCTCCAGACGTTCTGGGAGGAGCACGACCCCACCCAGGGGATGCGCCAGGGCAACGACATCGGCAGCCAGTACCGCAGTGCCATCTTCGTCACCGACGACGCCCAGGGTCCCGTCATCCAGTCGTCGTGGGCGATGTTCCAGGAACGTCTCACCGCTGCCGGCTACGGCGAGATCACGAGTGAGATCCAGCCCATCGATCTCGAGACCGGCTTCTTCTACGCCGAGCCGTACCACCAGCAGTACCTCGCCAAGAACCCGAACGGCTACTGCGGTGTCGGCGGTACCGGTGTGAGCTGCCCCATCGGCCTCTCCACCTGACGTCGCCCCCGTCCCCGCCCCCAGACCCGAAATGTCGCGCTGGGATTGCGCTCAGCGCAATCCCGCCGCGAGATTTCGGGTGGTGGGCCGGGAGTCGGTCGGGTCCGTCAGGGCCAGCCGGAGGAGCGGATGTCGTCGCCGTCGGCGTCGAGGGCTCGTCCGCTCCAGCGCAGCTCCCCGGGTGTCGCCGACAACCTGGCGATCAGGCCCTGCATCGGCGTGGCGTCGACGGCGGTGATCGACTGGCGGGCGGCGTAGTGCGGGTCGGTGGCGATGTCGGCCATGTCGAGCACCGGCCCGATCGCGGCCTCGGCCGCGGTGAAGGCGTCCACCACGTCCTCCTGCGTGCGGGCCGCGCACCAGTCGGTCATGATCTGCTCCAGTTCGAGGCGGTGCTCGACCCGACCCTCGAACGACGCGAAGCGCTCGTCGCCGCCGACCCCGAGGACCTCCATCACGCGTGTCGCGACGGTGTCGCTGCTCGTCGACACCGCCACCCATCGCCCGTCGGCGCAGCGGTAGGTCCCGCGCGGCACCGTGTACGGCAACCCGGCGCCGAGGCGCTCCTGTTGCTCACCGGTGACCGCGTAGAGCGACACCAGGGGGCCCATCATCTGGAACATGGTCTCCAGCAGGTTGGCGTCGACGACCTGGCCGACACCGGAGTGCAGCGCCACCATCGTGGCGAACGCGGCTGCCAGCCCGGTGACCTCGTCGGTCAGCGCGATCGGCGGGAGCAGTGGCTGGCCGTCGGGCTCGCCGCTCAACGCCGCCAGACCCGACATGGCCTCGGCGATGGTGGCGAACCCCGGCCGTGACGCGTACGGCCCGTCCTGGCCGAATCCGCTGACGCGGGTGATCACGAGGTCGGGGTTGCGCTCGAGCAGCACGTCGGGGCCGAGGCCGAGCCGCTCGAGTGTGCCCGGACGGGAGTTCTCGACGAGCACGTGGGCGTCGTCGACGAGACGCAGCAGCACGTCTCGGTCGGCGTCGTCCTTCACGTCGAGCACCACCGTGCGCTTGTTGCGGTTCACGAGCTTCCACCACAGGCCGGTGCCGTCGCGCGGGTCGCGCCAGGCCATGTTGCGCAGGCTGTCGCCGCCGGGTCGCTCGACCTTGATCACCTCGGCGCCGAAGTCGGCGAGGTAGCGGGCGCAGTTCGGCCCCGCCAGCACCGTCGACATGTCGATCACCCGGAGGTCGGCGAGCGGCCCGGTCACGGGGTCCACTCCGCCAGGAGGCCGCAGGCCTCGGCCATGTCGGCCGGCGTGCCGGCACAGGAGAACCGTACGTACTCCCCACCGCGGGCGAGGTCGAAGTCGACGCCCGGCGTCGCCGCGACCCCCGCCTCGTGGAGCCAGCGTCGCGTCAGCTCGACCGAGTCGATGCCGATTGCCGTCGTCAGGTGCGGCACGTGGGCGTACACGTAGAACGCGCCGTCGGCCGGGGCGATGTCGACGATCCCGGCCGCTGCCAGCCCGGCGACCAGCACCTCCTTGTTGGTCCGGTACCGCTCGACGTGGGCATCGAGTTCGTCGGTCGCGTCGAGTGCCGCCAGCGCCGCCACCTGCGACACGTGGGGCGCGCAGATGTAGAGGTTCTGCTGCAGGCGCTCGACGGTGTCGACCAGCGAATCCGGCACCACCATCCACCCCACGCGCCAGCCGGTCATCGACCAGTACTTGGAGAAGCTGTTGATCACCACGGCCGACGGTTCGTGGTCGAGCAGGCGCGGTGCCGGGCCGCCGTCGACGATGCCGTGGTAGATCTCGTCGCCGACGATCGCGATGCCGCGCTGTCGGCAGGCGGCGGCGATCTCGGCCAGCGCAGCGTCGCCGAGGACCGTCCCCGTCGGGTTCGACGGCGACGCGAGGATCAGGCCGTCGAGGTGCCCGGCCCGCTCGAGGTGCCCGGCCGTGGGAGCGAAGCGGGTGTCGGCCCCGACCGGGATCGGCACCGGCGTGACGCCGAGGGCCAGCAGGGCGTTGCGGTAGCAGGGGTAGCCGGGCTCCAGCACACCGACGCGGTCGCCGGGATCGAACAGCGTCAGGAATGCCAGTGTGAACCCGGCCGACGCCCCGGCCACCACGACGATCCGCTCGGGATCGACCCCCGGTGTGCGTACGGCGAGCCGGCGCCGCAGCGACGCCAGCCCGGCGGCGTTGGTGTAGCCCATCGGCCGGTCGAGTTCGGCACGCACGGCGTCGCGAGCCGCCCGGGGCAGCGGGGTCGACGGCTGGCCGACCTCCAGGTGCAAGATGCGCCGCCCGGTCGCCTCCAGCGCACTGGCCTCCCTGCTCATCGCCATCGCGTGGAACGGTGGCACCGCAGCGGCACGGAGCGCAGCCTCGATCACCCCGAGATTGTCGCACCTCGCGGCCGGGCGCCCCCATTCGCCCGAATCCTCAAGATCGGCCGTCGTCTCTTGACTTTGCAGACCCCTGACCCGGCACACCGATGCCGCTGACCGTGGTCGTCATACCGTGCTCGGTGTTCGAAACGAAGCGATCGGAGGTCGGTCGCTCAAGGCGGAACAGGAAAGTGCCGATGACCCGACAGTGTCACAGCGAGACGATCATGCACCAGCGACCCCCTGACCACAGCGGCGAGCCCGCCGATCGGGGCTACACCCTGGTCGAGATGCTGGTGGCGATCGTCCTCATGGGCTCGATCGTGCTGGCGATCATGGGCGGGATGTGGGCCGTCGTGCGGGCCTCGTCGCAGAACGACCAGCGGGCCAAGGTCGGCGCCGTGCTCGGCGCCGCCGGCGACGGCATCTCCAACTACCGCTACATCGCCTGCCCCGAGGTCGACGAGGGCTACGAGCAGTTCGGCCAGAAGGCGGCGGCATCGGTCGGTTGGCCGCTCGAGACCGTGGAGATCGTCGACTACCAGTACTGGAACCCCGAGACCGGGTCCTGGGACCAGAACAACTCGATCCAGGGCGACGACTGCAACCCCAACGTCGGGCTGACCACCTCCAAGACGCTGCAGAAGCTGACGATCGTGGCCACGTCGCCCGGCGGCGGCTACTCGGCGACGGTCGACATCGTGAAGTCCGACATTCGCCCCAAGGAGGTCAAAGATGTCTCGGCCGGTTGAGCACCCACAGCACCCCGTGGGCCGACCGCCCCGGACGAGCCGCGACGACGGCTTCACCCTGCCCGAACTGCTGATCGCGATGATGATCAGCGGCATCCTCATCGTGTCGATCTCGATGGCGTTCACGACGGTGCTGAGCACCCAGAGCCAGGCCACCGATCGCCTCGCCGAGTCGAAGGACATCACCTTCGTGCAGACCTGGCTCCCGGTCGACCTGTCCTCTGCGGTCGAGACCTACTCCGAGGTCGACGAGACGGCGGTGCTGGCCGAGCTCGCCGCCTTCGCGCCGCCGATGGCGTACGACGCCACGCTGCCCGGCGTGAACGTGGTCACGGTCATCCGCCCCGACCTGGAGGTGGGTGCCGGCCAGTACTACCTCGTCGCCTACCGGTACCACCAGACGGCCGACGGCAGCTGGCAGATCAGCCGCTACGAGATCCGCAA
>JAWLFC010000141.1:0-6395 GCA_041685755.1 Ilumatobacteraceae bacterium | reverse complement strand
CTTCCTCGCGATGTTCGGCGAGCTGCGCTACACGGTCGACACGATCTCGGCGCTCGACCGTGTCGGCGAGGTCGTCGCCCGATACCGCCTGACGGCGACGTACGGGTCGATGCCGATCGACATCGCCGGTGTCATGTGGTTCGTCGTCCGCGACGGCAAGGTCGCCCGTCGTACCGACGTGTGGGACTCGCTCACGTTCCTGCGCCAGACCGGCCAGGCCGACTGAGGGGACGGGCGCGGGAGGAGACGGTCGGTCCGGCCCGTCCACCGCACGGCGGGCGAGCCAGGATGGCGGCGTGGACGAGCTCCTGATCGACAACGACGACATCACCCTGCGGGTCGAGGTGACCGGCGAGGGTCCGACGATCCTGTGCGTGCACGGGTGGCCGGAGTCGACGCACTCGTGGCGCCACCAGGTGGCACACTTCGCCGAGCGGGGGTACCGGGTGGCGGCGATGGACGTGCGCGGGTACGGGGGCAGCTCCGTTCCCGCCGAGATCGAGCGGTACACGCTGAAGGAGCTGGCCGGCGACGTCGCCGCCGTGGCCGCCGGGCTCGACGACGAGCCGGTGATCCTGTTCGGCCACGACTGGGGTGCGCCGGTCGTGTACCACGCGGCGATCCGCCATCCCGACCGGGTGCGGGCGGTGGTGGGCATGAGCGTGCCGCACACGCCGCCGATCCCGTTGTCGTTGACCGACCTGTTCGATCAGCTCTACCCCGACCGGTTCTTCTACATCCTGTCGTTCCAGGAGCCCGGCCGGGTCGAGGCGGAGTTCGGCGCCGACCTGCGGGGCGCGCTGAAGAAGGTCTACTTCGGGCTCTCCGGCGACGCTGCCGACGCCGGGTTGCTCGGCGACGCTCCGCGGGACGCCACGCTGTTGTCGCTGCTCTCGGACCCGCCCGCCGGACCGCTGAGCTTCATGTCCGACGCCGACCTCGACGCCTACGTCTCGACGTTCGCCCGCGTCGGGATGACCGGGGCGTTCAACCGGTACCGGGCACTCGACGCCGACGTGGCCGCCAACGCCGACATCCTCGGAGCGACCGTCGACCAGCCGTCGTGCTTCGTCGCCGGTGGACGCGACAGCGTCCGCCACCTCGTGCCCGGCTCCGACGCGTTCGCCGATCCCGGGGCAGGGTGCACCGACTTCCGCGGCGTCACGATCATCGACGGCGCCGGCCACTGGGTGCAGCAGGAGGAGCCGGCGGCGACCAACGCCGCCGTCGAGGCGTTCCTGGCCACGCTGCGCTGACGCCACTGCCGGTGGCGACTCAGGGCTGCCAGAGCGCGGTCGTCGGGTGGAACTGGCTCCACGCGAACCAGAACGACTCGTGCGACGGGATCGGGTCGCCGGTCGTGGCGTCGACCGCCCGCAAGCCGCCGCCGTCGGCGACCAGCTCGACGCCGGCCTCGGTCACGCTCTCGCCTGCGGCGAGCGCCGCGCGGGCGGCGTCGGCGGGGAACGCCACGGGACTGTCGTCGGCGGTGATGACTCCGACGACGAGTTCCTGCACGGCGAGGCGGTCGTCCGAGCCACCGATCGGGAAGATCGGGCCGTCGTCGTCGCGCCCCTGGAGCGGGTCGAGTTCGTAGGAGCGTCCGATCCCGCCGTCCTCGGCGATGATGCGGGTGTCCGGGTGGGCCGACTTCCACTCGCCCCACGTCGAGCGGACGACCGTGGTCTCCTCGAGCACGACGCCGGCGTCGCGCAGCGGGCCGGACACCGCGGCACCGGTGAAGGTGTCGAACACCGACTGCGTGCGCAGGTCGTACATCACCTTGTTCGACCGTGACAGCAGCCCCGACGTGCGCAGTACCGGCACGTCATCGGCGCCCTGGTCGAGTGCCTGGTCGGTCCGGTACGCCTGGGCGGCTCCGCACAGCGTGCAGTACGGGATGCCGAAGCGGCGGTCGCCGAGGGTCAGGTTGAACATCTCGTGGACCTCGGCGATGTTCTTCGGGATGGCGAGCGCCTCGTCGCCCTCGATCACGCCGAACACGATCGCGTCGTCGGGGTACCAGTCGCCGGCGGCGGCGTCGGTCGTCGCCGGATCGTCGAGCGCCGGGATGCATCCACGGTCGCAGGGGCCGGTGTCGCCGAGGTCACGGTCGTCGATCAGCACGCCGCCCCAGCTGACGAGGCGCCAGTCGATCGTGGCAGCGGCATCGGCGAAGAACGGTTCCCACTTCGGCTCGAGCAGCAGGAACAGCACCGACTTGTCGACGCGGTAGTCGGGGTGGTCGGGCGTGTCCCAGGCGATCAGGTGGTTGGTGGCGCTGAGCCAGACGCTGCGTTCGCTGTCGGGATCGTCGGCGAGGGTGGTGCCGGTCAGCTGTTCGAACGCGTCGACGAGTTCGTTGCCGTCGTTGTCGCCGGGGCCGAAGAAGCGCATCAGATCAGCGACGTACCAGGCGTGGCGGGCGTCGCCCGACTCGGCCAGGTCGGCGACGGCCTGCTCGTCGATCTCACCGGCGGCGAGCTGCGCTCCGATGCGGTCGATCGCGTCGCGAGTGGCGACGTCGGCGGGAGCGTCGGCCGGTGGTGCGGCCGGAGGGGGTGGGTACCGGAACCGCGCGACGTCGGCAGCGGGACCGGCGGTGTCGTCGTCGACGGTCGCGCACGCGGCCGTGGCCAGGGTGGCGGCCAGCGCCAGGCCGATGATGCGACGGCGGTGCCGGTGGGTGGCAGGCATGATGGCAGGGTAGGAAGCCGCCGGTGACGGGGATGGAACGGCGTGGGGAACATGGTCGAAACTCGACGATCGGTAGGCGTGGCCGGCTGCGATTGGGGCATCCTGTGCCCATGGCAGAACGAGCGATCCCCACCGACGACGAACTCCGCGAGAAGCTCACGCCGCTGCAGTACGAGGTGACCCAGCGCGCGGGGACCGAGCGGGCCTTCAGCGGCGCCTACTGGGACCTCAAGGATCCGGGCACGTACCACTGCATCGTGTGCGACGAGCCGCTGTTCTCCTCGGAGACCAAGTACGACTCCGGGTCGGGCTGGCCCAGCTTCACCGAGGCGATCGACCCGGCCAAGGTGACGCTGAAGGAGGACCGTTCGCACGGCATGGTGCGCACCGAGGCGATCTGTGCGACGTGCGGGGCCCACCTCGGCCACGTCTTCCCCGACGGCCCCGGCCCCACCGGCGACCGCTTCTGCATGAATTCGGCCTCCCTCAAGCTCGAAACCGACTGATTGTTACGCCAGGGGTCAGACCCCCGGCGTAACACCCCGCTACCGTCGGGCCCATGGTCGAGTGGGGTGACGATGAACGACGGCTGACCGACACCGTGAGCGTGCTGGTCGGCGACGCCAACGGCGCCTACCCGTCGGGGAACACGCTGCTGGTGCGCGGCGCTGGCGAATCGGTGGTGATCGATCCGTCGGTCACGGTCGTCGCCCGGGGTGGAACGCCGGTGCCGGTCGACGCCGTGATCAACAGCCACAGCCACGAGGACCACATGGCGGGCAACGGCACGTTCCCCGACGCCCGGCTCCACATCCATCACGACGACCTGCCGGGAGCGCGCTCGATCGACGGCCTGATGGCCGTGTACGGGCTGAACGGCGACGCCCGCGACGAGTTCGAGCAGGTGATCCTCGACGAGTTCCACTACGCGCCGCGGCCCGACGCCCAGGGATTCGGCGACGGCCACGTGTTCGACCTCGGTGGCGGGGTGACGATCGAGGCGGTCCACCTGCCGGGCCACACCCGCGGCCACAGCGGGTTCCGGATCGACGGCGTGTTCTTCCTGTCCGACATCGACCTCACCGGCTTCGGTCCGTACTACGGCGACGTGTGGAGCGACCTGGAGGACTTCGAGGCGAGCCTGGCCAAGGTGCGCGACGAGGAGGCCGACTTCTACGTGACGTTCCACCACAAGGGCGTGATCGAGGGTCGAGAGACCTTCGTCGAGATGGTCGACGCATTCGCCGCCGTGATCGGCCGGCGTCACGAGGCGATGCTCGAGTTCCTGCGCGAACCCCACACGCTCGACGAGATGCGCGAACACCGGTTCATCTACCGGCCCCACGTGGAGATGGCCTTCGTCGAGTCGGTCGAGCGCCGGTCGGCCGAGCTGCACGTGGCCCGCATGCTCCGCCGCGGCGAGGCCGTCGAGGTCGAGCCCGGCCGGTACCGGGCGGCCTGAGCTCCTGCGCGTCGGGGTCGGGTCCGGACGGGCAGGTGCGCGTCGGGGTCGGGTCCGGACGGGCAGGGTTGGCAGGATGCGGGGATGACAGTTGTGCCGGAGTTCTCCACGTTGCGGGTCGAGGTCGACGGGCCGATCGGCCACATGACGCTCACCCAGCCCGACAAGCTCAATCCCCTCGGGACGGTGCCGTTGCGCGAGATCGCCGAGGCGGCGAGGTGGTTCGACACGACGCCGGCCCACGTCGTGATCGTCACCGGCGAAGGTCGCGCCTTCTCGTCGGGCTTCGACCTTCGCGAGTTCGCCGGCAGCGGCTCCTCGGAGGCGACGTCGAGTC
The DNA here is from genome assembly GCA_041685755.1 of Ilumatobacteraceae bacterium. GTDB lineage: Bacteria > Actinomycetota > Acidimicrobiia > Acidimicrobiales > Ilumatobacteraceae > Sva-07. The sequence goes on along the minus strand of JAWLFC010000141.1, from coordinate 1,899 downwards.
GCGATCAGGCCGACCTCGGTCGGCTGATGGCCGAGGCGATGGAGCGCATGTCGGCGCTGACGATCGCCGCGATCAAGGGCCCCTGCGTCGGCGGCGGCGTGGTGCTCGCCGGCGTGTGCGATCTGCGGATCGCTGCCGATGACACGGTGTTCTCGATCCCCGAGGTCGACCTCGGCATCCCGCTCGCGTGGGGCGGGATCCCGCGACTCGTCCGCGAGATCGGACCCGCGTTCACGCGGGAGCTGGTACTCACCTGCCGGCCGTTCGACGCCGACGAGGCGAAGGCCTTGGGCTTCGTCAACCGCGTCGTCCCTCGAGCCGATCTCGAGGCGGCGGTCGACGAGCTGGCCGCACAGCTGGCCCGCAAGGCGCCGAGCGTGGTGCGCGCCACCAAGCGTCAGGTCAACGAGGCACTGGAGGACGTGGCGTCGACCGTTGGCGCCTGGGCCGACGCCGACCTGCTCGGCGCTGCGATGCGTGATCCCGAAGCCCGCGCCGCCGCCCGCGCCTACCTGGCGAGCCGCACCCGCTGACTCTCTCGCTTGCGTCGCGCTTCCGTCGGGACGGGCCGACGAGAACGCTCCGCGAACGGGGTGGACGGGCGGGAGTCAGCCGAGGAGATCGGTGGCGAGATGGTGCCAGAGGTGCGTCGTCAGCGCGAGCGACTCGACGTCGATTCGTTCGTCGTTGCCGTGGAAGCGTGACCCGAACTCGCCGGCGTCGAGCGACGGACTGAACAGACCGGCGCCGTAGGCGACCGCCCCCATCTCGCGGTAGATCCGGGCGTCGGTGAAGCCGACGATGAACTGCGGGCTGAGCCGAGCGGCCGGGAACGGCACGTTGACGGCGCGCTGCAGCGAGTCCCACAGCGGCGTGTTCGCACGGCTGATCGAGGCGGTGTCGTTCATCAACGGCTCGACCTCCACCTGGTCGGCGAGGTCGCCGAGAGCCGCCCGCAGGTGCTCGGCGACGTCGTCGGCACCTTCGCCCGGCATCGTGCGGACGTCGACGTCGATCACGACGACGTCGGGAATCGTGTTGACCTTCATCCGTCCGCCACCCGACTCGCTGCCGTCGACGAGGTTCGGCGAGAAGGTCGTGTGCGTGCAGGCGTGGAAGTGCGAGGCGAGCGCGGTGTTCGGGAACGTGTCGAGCCAGTCGTCGATCCGGGTGGGGTCGAGCAGGTCGGCCTTCATGTCGTCGGGCAGCCCGAGCGACTCCACCCGATTTGCCCACAGCTCGTGGAACCGCGGCGCCGGGCGATACTCGTGCAGCCGCTGGATGACCGCCGCGGCCTTGACGAGAGCGTTGTCGCGACGGAAGGGCGCTGATCCGTGGCCGGGCGTGCCCCGCACGCGCAACCGACGCCAGGCAACGCCTTTCTCGGCGATGTTGATCCCGATGGCCGGCGCCTCGTCGGCGCCGGAGTGCAGCCCCCCGTTCTCGGTCACGACGTAGTCGGCGCGGATCGCGTCGGGATGGTGCTGGGCCATCCATCTCGCGCCGTAGGCGCTGCCGGCCTCCTCGTCGGCGACCCCGAAGTAGATCAGATCACCACTCGGCCGGAACCCGCTCGTGGCGAGGTGCCGGAACACGACCGCCATCGAGGCCGTGAGGTTGAGCATGTCGACAGCGCCCCTCCCCCACACCTCGGGGCCGTTGCCGCTGTCGATGATCTCCCCGCCGAACGGATCTTCGCGCCATCCCGATTCGTTGACCGGCACGACGTCGGTGTGTCCCATCAGGCACAGGCTCGGTGCGTCGGGGTCGGTGCCGGGGATCCGAGCGACGATCGAGGTGCGCCCGGGTGCGGCATCGAACCGCTCGACGTCGACGCCGGCGCCCTCGATCACCTGGTGCAGCACGTCGGCGTTGCGAACCTCACCGCCCGACTCCGCC
>JAWLFC010000140.1:0-6465 GCA_041685755.1 Ilumatobacteraceae bacterium | reverse complement strand
GGCGGTGGAGGAGCCCGTGGTTCAGACCGGCATGGCGTGCCACGTCGCGGATTGACACCGATGCGGGCCCGCGTTGCGCGAACAGCTCGATCGCCGCGGCGAGCAGCGTGTCGCGGGTTGACCGCTCCGAAGCGCGGGAGATCTCCCGAGCGACCGGCTCGGCGATGGCGATCCGTCTCGGCTCCAGCGTCGGCTCATCGGTTTCGGCGAGCGCCCCCAGGTGGGCGGCCACGGCAGCGATCGCCTGGTCACGTCGCCGCTCGCTCATGTCGTCGAGACGGAAAGCGGACATCATGAAGGCGTCGAACGTCAACCACCCGAGCAGGAGGCTCGAGGCCGCGTCGTGGCAGATCCGGACCCGTCGATCGGCGTCGTCGTCGGTGCTCGCGACCCGGGACGACCACGGCCCGCCCAGGCACGCAGGAAATCCGTTGGGGCCGGGTCTCGTCGGCTCCCGGGTCAACCTCGCTGCCATCGTCGCGGCGGCGGTGGTGATCGCCATCGGCGACCTCGGCGCGACCGGCCAGGAGCCCGCCACCCGCGAGGACGATCCGAGCGTGCCCTCGGCGCCCGAGCAGCGACTCCTCCGTCGGCACGAGCGCAATCGTCTGGTTGCAGGTCCTCGTCGTCGCGACGATCGCATTCCTCTGGTTCGTCGGGCCGCGGGTGCGCTGCCCGGGTGGCTGGTGTGGCTCACGTATCTGGTCGGCGTCGTCGAGTTGGTCAACGTCAGCATTGCCACCCCGACCGTCGACGTCATGCCGGCATGGATCGCCCTGGTCAGCATCGTGCTGCTCGTCCGGCCACCGCCCCATGCGTTCGAACTCGAGGCGCCCGAGCCCCGCACGCGGTGGCTCGTTTGGATCCACCCGTCCCGGGGTACGTGCACCTCGGACGTGGACGACGCATCCGGGGTCGCTCGCCGTGACGACCGAGGAACCGTATGGACGAACGATCGACGAGAACGCTCTCCCGTAACCGGGCGGCGCAGGGTCGGACGGTCGTCGGAGTTCTGCTCGTTTCCGTACTCGCCCTGACCGGCCTGCAGGGCTGCGCGTGGTTCGATGACGACGACGCGACGGACTCGACCACGGTCACGACGACGCCGATCACCGCGCCGCAGAACGAGGCAGGTGTACCCGACGACCTGCCCGAACCGGGGCTCGCCTCCGTTCCCGACCTGGTCGAGACCGTGTCGCCGGCCGTGGTGGCGATTCGGACCTCCTTTTCCGAGGGCAGCGGAGTCATCTGGCAGTCGGACGGGGTCGTGGTGACCAACGATCACGTCGTCGCCGGCGCCTCGGACGTCCAGGTGGTGTTGGCGAACGGCACCGCCGTCGGCGCGAAGGTGCAGGCCACCGACCCCTTGACCGACCTCGCCGTCCTCCGAGTCGACCGTACCGACCTTCCGGTTCTCGAACGATCGTCGGAGAGTCCGGGCGTCGGCACGCCGGTCGTCGCCGTCGGCAACCCGCTCGGCTTCGCGAACAGCGTGTCGATCGGGATCATCTCCGGCGAACGACGGTCGCTGCCGGGGGCGGCACGGATCAGCCCGGCACTCGTCGATCTGCTCCAGACCGACGCAGCGATCTCACCGGGGAACTCGGGAGGTGCGCTCGTCGGCCTCGACGGACGACTCGTGGGCATCACGGTGGCCTATCTCGGACCGGGGCAGACCGGTGCGGTGTCGATCGGGTTCGCCATTCCGGTGACCACGGTGACCGACGTCGTCCAGCAGCTGATCGAGAACGGCGAGGTGGTGCACGCGTTCGCCGGCCTGCAGTTGAGGCCGGTGACACCCGAGCTGGCGCGGGCCTTCGACCTTCCCATGCGCGCAGCGCTGGTGGGCGAGGTCGTCGTGGGCGGGCCGGCGGCCGCAGCCGGCCTGCGGGCAGGCGACGTCGTCGTGGGCGTCGACGGCGAGCCGGTCGACAGCCCCGAGGACGTGCTCGCCGCGATCCGCCGACGACGTCCCGGCGACGAGATGGAGCTGACGATTCAGCGCAACGGCGCCGAGCGGGAGTTCACGCTGGTGCTCGACGCCCGCGAGTCGTGAGGGGTGTTGGGAACCGCCGCAGGTCGTCGTGGCCGGAGTTCAGCCGGCCGGACGATCACGTCGGCCTCGTGGAGGGGCCAGTCCGCCACCATCCGCGCCGGCGGCAGCGACTTCGCAGCCGGTTCCGGGATCGTGTTCGGGGTGATCACGACAGCAGGTTCGATCGCGACGTGGATCTGGTTGCGGTCGACTGCTGACGGCTCTGACCTGCTGGCCACGGAGACCGCGGCGTGGCGCGTCTCGGCGTTCCGTGGCCTCGGCATGGTCGCCGGGTTCACGCTCATGGCGCTGCTCGTCCGCGCCGATCGTGACGATGTCGCACGGTATGTCGATCCGGCGATGGTGCTGATCACCTGTGCGGTCTTCGTGCCGACGCCGCTGCGGATGATCAGGACGACGGTGCTCGAGCTCCTCGAGGGCAACCCTGCAGACTCGATCCGGAGCGCTGTCGAGACACAGGTCGAGGCCGTTCGCGGCGAGTTCGGTCTCGATCCGGTGACCACCAGGGTCACGAAGGTCGGCCCGAAGCTCTACGTCGAGATCGAGGGAGTGATCGACGGCCGCACGACCGTCGATCACGAACACCGCGTCCGGCAACGCCTCCTGGTTGCACTCGACGCATTGCCGTACGACGTCTGGCTGAACCTGGAACTCCTCCCCCACGCCGTCGACGACTGAACGACGGACACGTCGGTGCCGTCCCGAGGGCAGCCCCTCGCGCCAGTGCGGTCCACACTGAACCGGGACAGCACAGGCATTCGCTGACAAACGGGTCCTCGGCGAAGTTCGTGACCTCCCGAAGCCGCGGTCATCCGATGTCGGAGGGAGACGTGAACTCCGGCATCTGGACATCACGTCGAATACCGTCTCCTCGCGTCAAGCCTGGTCAGGACACGTTTTCAGACCTACGTGATGTCGACTGGTGTTGTCTGATTCCCGCCAGTTTCGTCCAGTTCGACAAGCGACACCCCGTCCGAGCGCCCCAGCCGGCCGCCATCAGGTGGAGGTGCCAGTCCGGCGACCCAGTAGAATCGACAAACCGGAGGGGCCTTGAACGCGCGAAGGGGCTCTCGACGTTCACGGATACGAAGCGAGGTGCTCGCCCAGGGGTCTCGCGCCGGTTCGGTCGCGTCGGACCGCGACCACAAAGTGTGGCATCCTGCTCGTCACGGCGAGTGGTCGCCGCACGACGAGGAGGGGCCATGAGCGTAATGCTCGACGAATACACCACCGCAGCACTCCGCGGCGATCGCGCTGGCGCAGCGGAACTCGCCGCGGACTTTGCGGGCCGTGACGAGTCGTGCCTCCGCGTCGTCACTCAATTGCTGGCGCCGTCGCAGCGCGATGTAGGTGAGCGCTGGCTGCGCGGCGAGTGCACTGTTGCAGAGGAGCACTCGGCGACGTTCGTCACGGAGTCAGTCTTGTCGTCGCTGGCGGTGGGGCTCGAGGCGAAGGATCATGCGGGGACGGTGGTGATGGTGTGTGCGGAGGGAGAGTTGCACTCGTTGCCGACGAGGATGGCCACCGAACTGATGACCGCCGACGGGTGGCGGGTGATCCATCTCGGAAGTTCGATGCCGGCGGGGAAACTCCGCTACTACCTTGCCGAAATCGATCCCGACGCTGTGGGGGTGAGCGTGACGTTGGCGACCAACCTCACCGGCGCTGCTCGTACCGTTTGGGCGGCGCGCCAGGCCGGCTACAGCGTCATCTGTGGGGGTCGGGCATTCGACTCGTCGGGTTCTCGGGCGCGCTCGATCGGCGCCCACGGACAACCCGGTGATCTGACCGAGCCGTTGGTGCTCGATGCGGTGCTGTGGGGCGAACCGCTCGCCGTCAACATGAACGCCGACTGGGCGCACCTCGATTTCCAGCGGGTGGAGGTCGTGCGCGACGCCCTGTCGTGGCTGGGAACGGGCGACTTCGCAGACGGTGTGCGCTCGGCGACGTGGCTCGCACAGTTCATCGCAGACATCGAGGACATCGTTGCTGCCGGTGCTGCGGCGATGCTCTGCGGCGATCGGACAATCGTCCTCGAGCAGCGCACTTGGCTCGAGGAGCGACTCGCTGCCGTCGGCACGCCGGTCGAGGTGGCACGGCACTCATTCGACGCCGTCGCTGCGGTCGTCGACAGAAGGGTGCCGGGCGCCTCGGCGTTCTTCTTGTGACCGAGTCCTGCGCGCGCCACTCAGGATCAGAACGTCGCGCCAATTCACGGCCGCTCGGAAATCGCTGTCGGTGGATGCCGTGCCGACGTCGTTCGCGACCGCCCACGGCACCTCCGATCGGCTCACTGAACCGCCGACTTGTATGTGAGGTGCCGGTCGCGACGGATTCAGGTTCGTAGCGTCCGGTAGGTCGTCGGTCGGGTTGGCTCGTGAATCGCCTACCGCTTTCGGGTTGGCTCTCCCAGGGTTTGCCTCCCGATCAGCGACCGGTGGCGGTCTGGCTCAACAGAGGTGAGGTCCCGCTCGTCGGGTCTGAAAGTCGGCATGCCGACCGCTGCTTTGCCATCCGAGAATGCGAGCAGGAACGAGCAGTCATGATCATCGGGATCGATCCCCACAAGATGTCGCACACGGCCAACGCCGTGGACCCCCTCGACGAACTCGACGGCAGCGTCGGTGCGCATCGATGCGTCGCTGGTGGGTTATCGCGAGTTGATGCGATGGGCCAAACAGTTCCCTGAACGCCGCTGGGCGGTTGAGAACGCCCGCGGGCTCGGCCGGCATCTCGCGCAGTGGCTCGTCGCACGCGGCGAGGTCGTGCTCGACGTCCCCTCGACCGCCACGGCGCGTGTCCGGGAACTGTCACGAGGCAGTCGCCGCAAAACCGACGTGATCGATGCCGCCACCGCGGAGAGCGTGGCAGCGCTGCACGGTGACGCCACCGTCGTGACCGCTGAGGATCACACGACGGTGTTCGCTTTGCTCGAGGAGCGCCGCGCAAACGTTGCTGCGCAACGGGATTGCGTCGCCAACCAGTTGCACGCCGTGCTGCGCGACTTGACCCCGGGCGGCGCTGCACTCGCAATCACCGCCAAGTCAGCGGCGACGCTGCTGCGATCGATCCGAACCCGGCACCGCCTCTCGCGTGCCGGCGGCCGTCGACTGAACTCTGCGATCCATCTGATCGCCGTCACCCAAGTCCGGATGCGCAACAGCATCGGGCGCGCCTACTTCGACAAGAAGATCGCCGAAGGCAAGACCCGCAACGAGGCCATGAGATGCTTGAAGAGACGACTCGCGAACCACATCTGGCGGATGATGATCGCCGACGAAAGGCGACTCACCGACGAACCAACAGGGCCTGTCCTGCACGTATGCCACTCGGGAACGACCCAACTCTCGCATCACGTATTCGCGTACCGATCTCGCGATCTGGCTGTCGGACACGGGGATCTCGTGCCGGACTAATCTTGCCGTATGCAGGTCGAGACGTTGGAGCAGATCGCCGAACGGTTGGGTTGGAGCGAAGAGCGTCTGGCTGAAGCTCGAGCCCGTGCAGCTGAGACCCGCCCATCCAACGTCAGCGACAGCGACCGTGCCCGGGCCGACGCGCTCTCGGACTCGGTCAACCGGACACGGCAAGCACTCGACGAAGCTTCCTGACGAGGTGTCACCTCCCCGGCACTCGGACGAGACGCCGAGGATCCATCGACTCGGTTCGTGTACATGACGATCGGCGAACTCGTCTGTCGATTTCGAGGGATCGAGCTTGCGCCCGGAGCCATCGTCGTCGACGACGTTGCGCGCCTCTGATTCTGGTCACTCCGCCAGGACCTCGCGCACCAAACGTCCGGCCGATCACCCGGATGACCACGCCCCCGAGGTGCCGTTCAAGGCACTCGACAACACCCGCCTCAGTGTCAGGCCGTATCGCAGTTGCGCCACAGGAGTTCGCGCCACAAAACGAAGCCCAAGTGCGCTAGCGCACTTGACAAATCGCGGACAAACGGCCGATCTGTAGGTTTCGACACCCCCCCCCGAAAAAGCCAACAACCAGGGCTTTTGCCCTGGTTGCCTGGTGTCGGAGGGGGGACTTGAACCCCCACGCCCATTAGTAGGGCACTAGCACCTCAAGCTAGCGCGTCTGCCATTCCGCCACTCCGACGTGGTGTGGGTCAAGAACACTACCCGACGCCGACCCGAGCGCCACCCGCGACCGTTGCTAGTCGTACAGGAACGGCAGGGCCATCACGGTGAAGATCCAGATCAGCGCGAACACGAGCGTGATGCGGTTCAGGTTGCGCTCCGCCGCCGTCGACCCGAGCGCTGCACCACCGCCGCCGCCGAACATGTCGGACAGACCGCCGCCCCGGCCGCTGTGCATCAGGATGCCCGCGATCAGGGCGAACATCGAGACCACGTTGATCACGAGGGTGATGTAGAGCATGACGTCGCGCACGG
>JAWLFC010000139.1:0-6481 GCA_041685755.1 Ilumatobacteraceae bacterium | reverse complement strand
CGTTCGGGGTCGTGGTCGCTCACGGCAGCGAACGCTAGACACCCGGCGGCGCACCGGAGCGACCCGGGCGACCGTCCCGACGCGGACGACATCGAACGACGGCTGAACCGGAACGTACGCTGCCGCGATGAACGAACTCCGGAGCAGTGGCGTACTGGTGACGGGTGGATCACGCGGAATCGGCCGTGCCGTGTGCGAGCGCTTCGCCGAAGCAGGCGCCCGCGTCGCCGTCCACTACCGGGCCGACGAGCGCGCCGCGCGTGACGTCGTCGATCACCTCCCGGGCGACGGGCACACCATCGTGCGAGCCGATCTCGGTGCCGGCGAAGCCCGCGCCCTCGCCGCGGCGGCGCTCGACGCATTGGGGCGCATCGACGTCCTCGTCAACAACGCCGGCGTGTACGAGGCCCACCCCGTGCTCGACACCAACGCCGACGAGTGGGCGGCCAACTGGCAGCGAACCCTCGCCACCAACCTCGTCGGGCCGGCCGACCTCATCCACGCCATCGCGCCGCACATGGTGGAACAGGGCGGGGGCCGCATCGTCAACGTCACGTCGCGGGGCGCCTTCCGCGGCGAGCCCGACCACGCGGCCTACGGCGCCAGCAAGGCCGGGCTCAACAGCCTCAGCCAGTCGATGGCCCGGGCACTCGCGCCCCACGGCGTCTACGTGACGGCGGTGGCCCCCGGCTTCGTCGAGACCGACATGGCCACGCCGTACCTCCACGGACCCGACGGCGCCGCCGTCCGGGCCCAGAGCCCGATGGGTCGCGCCGCCACACCCGACGAGATCGCCCGGGTCGTGGTGTTCCTCGCCTCGCCCGGATCGGAGTCGACGACCGGCGCCATCGTCGACGTCAACGGCGCCTCCTACCTGCGCAACTGACCGATCATCGCCACGTTTGGGCGACGGTCGACCCGGGCACTGCCGCAGTGGAGGTAACCCGATGATCGAAATCCTGTCCCAATCCACGACCGACGCACTCGCCGTCGTCATCTCCGGCCAGCTGACCAGCGACGACTACGACAAGCTGCGCCCCGAACTCGAGCTCCGCGCCGACAAGGGCACGTTCAACCTGCTCGTCGAGCTGGCCGACGTGTCCGGCCTCGAGCTCTCCGCCGTCAAGGACGACCTGATGTTCACCAAGGACTTCAAGGACTCCATCGGCAAGATGGCCGTCGTCACCGACGATCAGATCCTCAGCAAGGTGTCCGACCTCGTCGGCACGCCACTGGGTGAGCTGCTCGGCGTCGAGGTCAAGCGCTTCGACGAACGCGACGTCGCCTGGAGCTGGATCGGCGGCCTCGACTCGTCGTCGTGAGCCAGCGCCCTCAGGACGACGCCGACGCGTAGCGGCGCAGGATACGGCGGCCGACCGAGGTCTTGTGGACCTCGTCGGCACCGTCGTAGATGCGGGCGCCGCGCTCGTGGCGGTACCAGTACGACAGGATCGTGTCGTCGGTGAGGCCGAGCGCTCCGTGCACCTGGATCGCCGTGTCGACCGTCTTCAGCATCGTGTTGGCGACGGAGAACTTGATCGCCGAGATCTCGTCACGGGCCGCCTTGGCGCCGTGGCGGTCGATCATCCACGCCGCGTGCAGCGTCTGCAGGCGGGCGCCGCGGATCTCGGCATCGAGTTCGGCCACCCAGTGCTGGATCACCTGACGGTCGGCCAGCGTCTCGCCGTCCGGTGCGATCACCCGGGCGTTCGCCCGCTCGCACATCATGTCGAACGCCCGGCCGGCGATCCCGAGCCAGCGCATGCAGTGGTGGATGCGCCCCGGCCCGAGGCGCTCCTGGGCGATCACGAACCCGCCGCCCTCGGGCCCGAGCAGGTTCGCCCGCGGCACCCGGCACGACTGGTAGATCACCTCCCCGTGGCTCGCGTGCCCCGACCCGGCGTGGCCCATCACGCTCACGTTGCGAACCAGGTTGAAGCCCGGCGTGTCGGTCGGGACGATGATCATGCTGGTGCGCGCATAGGGCGGGGCGTCGGGGTCGGTGACGGCCATGACGATCGCGAACGAGGCGCCGTCGGCCGACGACGTGAACCACTTCTGGCCGTTGATCACCCAGTCGTCGCCGTCCTCGACCGCGGTGGTCTCGAGCAGCAGAGGGTTCGACCCGGCCGTCTCCGGCTCGGTCATCGAGAAGCAGCTGCGGATCCGGCCCTCCACCAACGGGCGCAGGAACCGCTCGCGCTGGTCCTCGGTCGCGTGGAGGTGGAGGATCTCGATGTTGCCGGCATCGGGCGCCTGCACACCGAACACGGTGTGGCCGAGCGGCGAGCGCCCCAACGCCTCGCTCAACAGGCCGTGGTCGACCATCGACAATCCCAACCCGCCGAACTCGACGGGATGGTTCGGCGCCCACAGCTCCATCTGGCGGACCTTCTGCTGGGCCGCCGCGACCATCTCCTCGACCGTCTCGGGCGAACCGTGCAACATCTCGCCCTCGATCGGCACCAGCTCGTCGTCGACGAACTCGCGGACCATCGTCAAGATGGTCTCCATCTGCTCCGACACCTCGAAATCCATGTGTGCACCTCCTGCGGCGACCGTACCGGTCGGGTGCGAGGAGCATCAGGGTCGATGGACCTCCACGGCCAGGCCGGCGGGATCTGCCACCGTGACGGTGATGTTGGGATGGCGGATCGTGCCCAAGGGGTCGATGCCGGCGATCGGCTCGTGGAGATCGATGCAGAGCCCCCGGTCGCCGTTGGTGGCGAACGTGATGCCCCGGTCGGCGAGTGAGAGGCGCGCCGGGCCGGCGGTCTTCACGTAGGCGTAGGGGCCCGTCACCACCGACGCGCTGATGTTGTCGAGCGGGGTGTGCACGAACCACGGCCCGAACCGGATGCGGAGGTCGTGGTCGTCGACGATCACGCCGGTGGTGGCCGGGGTCACGCCGAACAACAACGCCGGCAGCCGGTAGGGGTCGGCGAAGGCGAAGTCGAATCGGTGCACGATCGTGCGTACCCCGCACCAGGCGATGGGAAACGCGCCCGACGATGTCACCGCTACCATCGTCACCGTGGCAGGCGCGGTCTATCTGACGGCCATGGGGCCGGCCAGCGGGAAGTCGATCGTCGCTCTCGGCCTGGTCGAACTGCTCGCCCGGCGGGTGTCCCGTGTCGGCTTCTACCGTCCGATCGTCCAGGGCCTCCCCGACAACGACCTCGAGCTGATCCGCGCCCACTACCAGCTCCCCGACGAACGCATCGGCTACGCCTTCACCGCCGCCGAGCGGGCCAGGGCCGGCGGGGGAACCCGGGCGGGCATGGAGCGCATCGTCGAGCGGTTCAAGGCGATCGAGGCCGCCAGCGACTTCGTCGTCGTCGAGGGGACCGACTTCACGGGGGCCTCGTCACCGATCGAATTGGACGTCAACGCCCGCATCTCGGAGAACCTCGGCGCGTCGATCGTCGCCGTCGTGGACGGTCACCGCTGCAGCGCGACCACGATCCTCGAGCGCATCGCCGTCGGTCGCCAGTCGCTGGGCGACGATGCCATCGTCGCGATCATCGTCAACCGGGTCGGCACCGCCGTCCTCACCCCGCTCGCCGACGAACTCGCCCGCGTGGAACTCGGCGACCCGGTCTGGGCGATCCCCGAGGAGTCGACGCTGCGGCGACCCTCGCTCGACCAGCTCCGCTCGGCGCTCGGCGCCGAACTGATCGCCGGCGATCCCGACGACCTCCCGCGTCCGGTCGGCCACATCAAGGTCGCCGCCATGTCGGTGCCGAACCTGCTCGACCACGTCGCCGACGACACGGTCCTCATCGTCCCCGGCGACCGACCCGACGTGATCGTCACCGCGGCGATGACCCGCTCGTCGTCGGCGTACCCCGGTGTGTCCGGCGTGCTCCTCAGCGGCAGCCTGCAGCTCGACCCGCGGGTCGTCGCGCTGATCGGCTCGATGTCGGGCGGCACGTCGATGCCGCTGCTCGCGGTGCGCACCGACACCTTCGACACGGCGATCGCGGCCAACGAGGTCGAGGGGGCGATCACCTCCGGCGACCAACGCAAGATCGACGTCGCCCTCGGTCACTTCGCCGCCCACGTCGACCTCGACCAGCTCGAGCAGCGCATCGAGATCGGACGCTCCGAGGTGATGACGCCGGTCATGTTCCAGTACGAGCTCATCGAACGGGCGCGAGCCGCTCGCGCCCACATCGTCCTGCCGGAGGGCGCCGACGACCGGATCCTGCGCGCCGCCGACCGGATCCGTCGGCGTCAGGTGTGCGAGCTGACCCTGCTGGGGGAGACCGACGCCGTCCGCGAGCGGATCGCTTCACTCGGGCTCGAACTCGACGACGTGGAGGTGATCGACCCGCTCGAGAGCGACCTGCTCGACCAGTTCGCCGATCGCTACTTCGAGCTGCGCGGCCACAAGGGCATCCCGCGTGAACGGGCCGGCGACATCATGTCCGACGGCAGCTTCTTCGGCACGATGATGGTGCACGAGGGCCTCGCCGACGCCATGGTCTCGGGGGCCATGCACACCACGGCGCACACGATCCGCCCCGCCCTCGAGTTCGTGAAGACCAAGGAGGGGACGTCGATCGTGTCGAGTGTGTTCCTGATGCTCCTCGAGGACCGGGTGCTCGTCTACGGCGACTGCGCCGTCAACCCCGACCCCGACGCCGAGCAGCTCGCCGACATCGCCATCTCGTCGGCCGACACCGCGGCGATGTTCGGCATCGAGCCCCGGGTGGCGATGCTGAGCTACTCGACCGGCGCCTCGGGGACCGGCGAAGACGTCGAGAAGGTGCGCGCCGCGACGGAGCGGGTGCGCGAGCTGCGACCCGACCTGAAGATCGACGGGCCGATCCAGTACGACGCCGCCGTCGACCTCGACGTCGCCCGGAGCAAGATGCCGGGCAGCGATGTCGCCGGCCACGCCACCGTGTTCATCTTCCCCGACCTCAACACCGGCAACAACACCTACAAGGCGGTGCAGCGCTCCGCCGACGCCGTCGCCGTCGGCCCCGTCCTCCAGGGCCTCAACAAGCCGGTCAACGACCTCTCGCGCGGCGCCACCGTCACCGACATCGTCAACACGATCGCCATCACCGCCGTCCAGGTGGGCGCCGACCGGACCTGAGGGTCACGCCGATGCGGGTGCTCGTGTTGAACTCCGGGAGTTCGTCGGTCAAGTACCAGCTGGTCGACTCCGACACGGGCGAACGGCTCGCCGGCGGCATCGTGGAGGAGGTCGTCGACCACGAGTCGGCGCTGAGCGAGGTCGTCGCCCGGATCGAGGGAATGGACCAGCCGGTCGAGGCGATCGGCCACCGCGTGGTGCACGGCGGTGCGGTCTTCGCCGAGCCGGCGCTGATCGACGACGAACTCGTCGAGGTGGTCGGGGAGCTGGTGCCGCTCGCCCCGCTCCACAACCCGGCGAACCTCGCCGGGATCGAAGCGGCCCGGGCGACGTGGCCCGAGCTGCCCCAGGTGGCGGTGTTCGACACGGCCTTCCACCGCACGCTGCCCCCGGCTGCGTACCGGTACGCCGTGCCCGAGGCGTGGTACACCGACCACGGCGTCCGCCGGTACGGCTTCCACGGCACGTCGCACGACTACGTGTCGGCCCGTGCCTCCGACGTGCTCGGTCGGCCTCGGACCGACCTCGACCTGATCGTCGCCCACCTCGGCAACGGCGCCTCGATCACGGCGGTTCGACGGGGCCACAGCGTCGAGACGTCGATGGGCCTGTCGCCGCTCGAAGGCCTCGTGATGGGCACGCGGTCGGGCGACGTCGACCCGGCGATCGTCGGCCACGTCGCCGACGCGACCGGGCGCGACGAAGCCGACGTGCTCGACGACCTCAACCGGTCGAGCGGCCTGCTGGGGCTGTGCGGCGACTCCGACATGCGCGAGATCGTCAGCCGGGCCGACGCCGGCGACGAGGCGGCCGAGCTGGCGCTGGAGGTGTTCTGCCACCGGATCCGCAAGTACGTCGGCGCCTACGTCGCCGTGCTCGGCGGCTGCGACGCGCTCGTGTTCACCGCCGGCATCGGCGAGCACAGCGCCGTGGTCCGCTCCCGCGTGTGCGCCGGCCTCGACGTGCTCGGCATCGCCCTCGACGACGACCGCAACGAACGCTCGGAGGTGCGGATCTCCCCGGACGACGCGTCCACCGCGGTCCTGGTCGTGCCCACCGACGAAGAGCACGCGATCGCCGAGCAGACGGCGCACCTCCTCGCTCGCCGGTGAGGTCGGGTCGAGGCGTCCCGACGAATGACGGGGTGTGAGGCGACGGGGGGATAGCGTCGCTCGCCGCGTGCCGTGAAGACACGTCCGTCGATTGTCCCACTGCCTTGATCGTCCTGCTCCTCGCCCACCTCGTCGCAGCGATCGTCTGCCTCGCACCCGGCCGTCGTGGCGCGCGCTGGGCGCTGCCCGTCGCCGCGGTCGTCCCGGCGGTCACGTTCGGGTGGCTGGTCTCGCAGAGCCGTGCCGTGCTCGACGGCGACAC
>JAWLFC010000138.1:0-6490 GCA_041685755.1 Ilumatobacteraceae bacterium | reverse complement strand
CTTGAACGACCGGTCGAGCAACCCGAGCGCCTGCATCCGGTTCTTCGTCTGATTCACGTCGCACGACGCTATCGCCGCTGCGCCACGCCCGTCCGTCGGGCCTCGCCGGCGTCGGCGGGTCAGGGGCCTGGGAACGAGCGGATGACGGCGCCGGGGACACCGGCGAGCACGAGCGGCTCGTCGGTGGCGGCCGTCACGCCGAGATCGGCCGCCGAGAGCACCACGTCGTCGCACGGGGCGCGGACGAGGTGCACCACGACGACCTCGGCGTCGTGCTCGCGTGCGAAGGTGACCGAATCGGCCGACGCGTCGAGCCATCGCATCGACCCGTGTTGCAGCGCCATGCTGTGCCGGCGCAGCATGGCCAGCTCGCGCACTCGATCGACGAACGGGTCACCCTCGACGGCGCTCCACGGGAACGGCTGGCGCGTCGTGTTGATCGTGTCGCCCTCGACGCCGACCTCGGAGCCGGCGAACAGTGTCGGGACTCCGGGCATCGTGAACAGCGCCGTCAGACCGACGAGGTGACGTGTCTCGTCGCCGCCGACCACGGTGCGCAGGCGTGCCGTGTCGTGCGAGTCGGCCATCGTCATCGACGCCTGCCGAGCAGTCCACGACACGTTCGCCGCGAGGTGCCGCATCGCCTCGACCATCGCTACACCGTCGAGGTCGATCAACTCGACCGCTGCCATCAGCGAGCGGGGTTCGGGCTCCTTGAGCCAGCCCCACAGCGGACGGGTGAACCACTGGTACGCCATCACGCCGTGCCAGCCGGTCCCGCCGAGGTCGGTGGCGGCGTCGTAGCAGTGCTCGGCGAGCAGCCAGCGGTCGCCGTCGAACGCGTCCATCGTCGAACGCAGCATGCGTGCCACGTCGTGGTTGTCGTCGATCGGCCCGAAGCGCGCCGTCGTGTTGGCGCAGTCGACGCGCCAACCGTCGAGCCCGAACGGTTCGCCCAGGTACCTGGCGGCGATCGAGTCGGCACCGTCGTAGAAGCGGCGTCGCAACTCGCTGCTTCGGTGGTCGAGCTTGGGGAGCGACGGCACGCCGTGCCACGCCACGTAGCCGTACTCCTCGTCGTCGTCGAAGAAGTAGAAGCTGCGTTCGTCCGAGCGGGGGTCGTCGCGTGCGGCGCGGAACCAGTCGTGGTGGTCGCCGGTGTGGTTGAGCGTGATGTCGCCGATCACCCGGATACCGCGGGCGTGAGCGGCCGCCACGAGCGACGCCAACGCCTCGTCGCCGCCGAGCACCGGGTCGACGCAATCGAAACTCGAGGCGTCGTAGCGGTGCATCGACCCGGCCGGGAAGAACGGAGTGAGATACACCATCGTCGCGCCCATCGACGCCACGTGGTCGAGGTGGTGCTCGATGCCCGCCAGGTCACCGCCGAACCACTCGCGGGCACGGATCCCAGGGGTGTCGTCGATCGGCTCGTCCCACGCCCGCGGGATCGCCCAGTCGGGAGTGGGCCGGTCGGCGCCGGAGACCGCGAACCGGTCGATGAAGATCTGGTAGCCGACGGCGTCGGCGAGCCAGGCCGGCGGGGGAGCGGCCGTCGTGATCCGGAAGTCGGCGTCGTCGGTGACGTCGCGGTGGAACACGCCTTCCCCGTTCAGCCAGCACCGTCCGAGCGCGCCTCCGTCGAGCAGGAACCGATAGTTGGTGACCGGCATCGTGAGCGCGATCTCGACCTGCCACCATGTCGCTGCGGCCTCGCGGTCGACGATCGTGGCCTCGACGATCGCCGGCTCGGCGTCCGGTGTCGTGCGCAGCCGCACGCGGTTCGTGCCGCACGCCTCGGGAATCCGGACGCGGGCTGCGACGGTCGCGCCGAGGGTGTGCGGCGCCGCATCGAGGTACCGCGGCGAGCCGTCGTGGTGTGGTTCGTGGCGCAGCGCAATCCCTCCTGCCCGTTGGGGTCGGGTCCGGACGGGCAGGAGGGGCAGGGTCACTCCTTGACGGCGCCGGAGGTGAGGCCGGACACGATGTAGCGCTGCAGGAACATGAACAGCAGCACGACCGGGATCGCACCGATGAGCGAGCCGGCGGCGAACGGACCCCATCGGTTGTCGAATCCGGCTCGGACGTATCCCGACAGCCCGACCGCCAGTGTCTTCGCGTCTTCGTTCTGGCCGAGCATCACGCTCGCCACCAGGTACTCGGCCTGCGTCGTGATGAACGACAACAGCACGATCACCGCCAGCACCGGTCGCGCGAGCGGCAGGATGATCTTGAAGAACGTCTGGGCGTGGGTGCAGCCGTCGATCTTGGCGGCTTCGTCGAGGCTGACCGGGATGGTGTCGAAGAAGCCCTTGATCAGATAGGTGTTCACCCCGAGCGCTCCGCCGAGATAGATGAAGATCAACCCCCATGACGTGCCGAGTCCGATGGCCGGATACAGGCCCTTGATCCGTGTCATGAACAAGAACAGCGCCACCACGGCGAGCAGGTTCGGGAACATCTGGATGAGGAGCAGCGCCAGCATGCCGCCGCGTCGGCCCCTGAACCGCATGCGGCTGAAGGCGAATGCTCCGAGGGCGCAGAAGAAGACCGTCCACAGGCCGGTCATCACGCCGATGAACAGCGAGTTCCAGAACCAGCGCCAGAACGGTTGCTCGAACAGGGTGCGGAAGTTCTCCACGTTCGGTTCGTCCGGGATGAGTGTCTGCGAGCTCAGGTTGCCGTCGCTGAACGCTGCCGAGATCACCCAGAGCACGGGGAACAGGGCGAACGCCAGTGCGGCGAGAGCGACGAGGTGGCGCCACCCGGTCTGTCGGAACCAGGCACCAGTCGAGCGTCGGTTGGGCGTGAACGTCGCTGTGACCGGCTCCGACGGCGTTCCCGGGATCGGCGAGGGGGGTGCTCCGAGAATGGTCATCGCATCTCCTCGAAGGTCTTGGTGAAGCGGAAGCTGAACGCCGAGATGGCGGCGACGATCATGAAGATCACCACTGAGAGCGCTGCAGCGAAGCCGTAGTCGGCACCACCGGCCTGGAACGCCAGCTTGTACACGTAGGAAATGAGGATGTCGGTCCGTCCAGCGGTGCTGCCGAGAATCGGCGGGCGGCCCTCGGTGAGCAGGAAGATCAGGTTGAAGTTGTTGAAGTTGAACGCGAAGCTCGCCACCAGCAGCGGGGCGACCGCCACGAGCAGCAGCGGCAGCGTGATCAGCCGGAAGCGCTTGAGGCCACTCGCACCGTCGACCGACGCTGCCTCGTTGAGGTCCTCGGGGATGCTCTGCAACGCACCACTGCACACGAGGAACATGTACGGGTAGCCGAGCCAGGTGTTCACCAACAGGATCGAGAAGTACGGCAACCAGTCGCCGTCGAGCCACGGCAGGTTGGTGCCGAGCCATCGGTTGATCACGCCGAACTGCTGGTTGAGCATGCCTCGCCAGACGAGTGCGGTCATGAAGCTCGGGATGGCATAGGGGATGATGATCAGGCTCCGGTAGAAGCGCCGACCGTTCATCCGGGCGTCGTTGAAGACCAACGCCAGCAGGAGCCCGAACGCGAACGACAGCAGCACCGACATCACCGAGAACACGATCGTCCAGACGAACACGCGGACGAATGAGTCGCGCGTGCTCTCGTCGTCGATCAGGCGCTGGTAGTTGTCGAGGCCGACGCTGGCGCGCCAGCCCGGGAGGAGTCGGTCGCCGTCCTCGCTGGTGAAGTAGCCGCCCTCGGCGGAATACACGGTGCCGGTGACCGTGTCGGTGATCGTGTCGGTGGCGGGGTCGTAGACGCGGGTCTGCTGCTGCGCTAACGCCGTGCCGAAGCCGTCGTTGCTGACCGTTCCTGTAGGACCTTGGGTGCTGAACGCGGAGATCTCGGCCGATCGGTCGTTGGCTTGGCCGAGGTTGAGCGCGACGTAGCCCTCGACGCTCAGTCGGGTGCCCTGTTCGACGAGGTCGTCGGGAGCGACGGGCACGAAGTCGTCGTCGGTGCCCAGGAAGACGTTCCCGTCGTCGTCGGTGAGCAGGAAGGCGAGTTCGCCGTTCGGATCGTCCCGAGCGAGGATCTGCAGGTCGTATCGGATGGCGTCGTCGGAGGCGCTGACCGAGTTCGACTCGATGCGCTCGATCACCTGGTCCTTGGTGAGGTTGTTGCCGGTGCCGTAGTTCGTCGTGGAGATGTAGAGGAGGTAGATGATCGGGTAGAGCGCGAACACCAGCAGGAAGATCGTGCCGGGAAGCAGGTACTTCAGCGGGATCGACCAGCGCTTGCGCGACAGGTAGACGACGTCGATGACCACCAGTGCCACGATCGAGGCGATGGCGATCGGGTAGTCGGGTTTGGCGAAGGCCGTCGGCAGGGCGGCGATCACCACCGCATTCACGAGGCCGAGCAGGAAGATCTTGACGATCGTGCCGCTCGAGGCGCCGTAGCGGGGTCCGCGCTGGCGGAACAGCGGCTCCGATGGTGCGGTGGGGGGCGGATCGGGGGGCGAATCACCGCCCCAGGGGGAGACGGCGTCGCCGGAGCGCTCCGTCTCCCCCCGGGTTGCGGTGTCGGTCATCAGCCTGCGATGGCCTCACGGATGGCGGTCGCCGCATCGGTGAACGCCGTGGTGGGGTCGGTGCCGGTGAACACCAGGTTGTAGGCGTTGGTCCAGCTCTCCCACACCGCCGACATCTCGGGGATGGCGGGCAGCGGCGCACCCTGTTGACCGGCGAGGCCGAAGCCCTCGATGATCGGGTCGGATGCGACCTGCTCGAAGGCGCTGGTCATCGCTGGTGGGCGACCACCTGCCTCGTAGAGGGCCAGCTGGACCTCTTCGGTGTTCAGGTAGTCGAGCAGGAAGGTCTTGGCGAGGTCGACGTTCTCGGAGAACGACGAGATCATGAAGCCCTGCACTCCCACGAACACGTTTGGTGTGCCGCCCTCCACCGGTGGGATCGGCTCGACGGCGAAGTTGACGTCCTCGAACTCGCCGACGGCCCACGGGCCGGTGATCGCGAACGGCGCCTCGCCACTCGAGAACGAGTCGATCATGACGGCGTAGCTCACGTCCTTGGAGATCAGGCCGGACTCGCTCCACTCGGCGAACTTCTGGGCGGCTGCGAGACCACCTTCGGAGTCGAGGCCGAGGTCGTCGGCGTTGTAGCTGCCGTCCTCGTCCTGGCCGAACACGTAGCCGCCCATCGCAGTGAACAACGGATAGTTGTGGAACGGATCGCCGGGATCCTGCTGTATGGCGAGTGGCACCGTGACAGTGCCGGCGGCCTCCAGGCCGAGAGCGATCTCCTCGAGCTCTTCGAACGTCGCCGGGGTCTCGGGGACGAGGTCGACGTTGCGGATCAGGGCGATGTTCTCGATCGCGTAGGGCAGGCCGTAGGTCTGACCGTCGTAGGTGAATGCCTCGATGGCCACGTCGGAGTACTCCGACGCTGCCGGACCGAGGTCGATCGGCTCGACGACGCCGTTGGAGACGAGTTCACCGAGCCAGTCGTGGGCACCGATGATGATGTCGGGGCCTTCGCCGGCAGGGCCCTGCACCGACAGGTTGTCGCGGATCTCGTCGAAGGGCACCTCGAGCACCTGGACGTTGACGCCCTCGGCCTCGGAGAACGAAGCCGCGATCGGCTCGAGCACCGGGGTGCGGGTGTCGTCGGCCCAGATCACGAGGTCGGCGTCGCCGCGGGCGGGAGGCTGGTACTCGGTGGTCTCGGTGGTCGCCTCGTCGGTCGTGGCGGGAGCTTCGGTGGTGTCCGGAGCATCCGTCGTCTCGGTCTGGTCGGTGGTCTCGGTCGCACCGGTGTCGGTGCTTGCTTCGTCGTCGTCGCTGCCGCATGCGGCGCCCACCAGGGCGGCAACGGCGGCGAAGGCGATCAAGCGGCGTGGAACGCGCATGATGTCTCCCCCTCAGGAGATTGGTGTGCCGACCTCGGTCGGCGGAATGGATGGAAAGCGTTACAAGTCACGTGGTGACCACCGGAGGTGTTCACCACGATCCACGATACGCAAACCACGATCGTTGTGCAAGAAATTTGCAGCGGGCCTTCAGTTTCTTGCAGGCGTCGCGTAGAGTCGCCCGACATGAGGATCCGACTCCGGGACGTGGCGTCGATCGCCGGGGTGAGCGAGGCGACGGTCAGCCGCGTCATGAACCGCAAACCCGGCGTCAGCGACCGCACCCGCGAGCGCGTCGTTCGGGTTCTCGCCGAGCTGGGCTATGCCCCCGAGGCGCTGCACCCGACGCCGGCGGTCGGCGTCGTCGGCCTCATCGTGCCCGAGCTCGACAACCCGATCTTCCCGAAGTTCGTGCAGGCCGTCGAGGCCCGCCTGCTGTCGAGCGGATATCTCTGCGTGCTCTGCTGTGCAACCCGCGTCGGTGCCACCGAGGACGACTACCTCGGCTCGCTGATCGACCGTCGCGTCGCCGGGGTGATCGTCGTGTCGGGTCGTCACGCCGACGTGCGCGCCGACCACACCATCTACGACGAGATCACCGGTCGCGGCATCGCCCTCGTCTGCGTCAACGG
>JAWLFC010000037.1:0-26372 GCA_041685755.1 Ilumatobacteraceae bacterium | reverse complement strand
ACGGTGATCGGCACGCCGTGCAGCGCTCCGGTCGAGGTGCCCGCAGCGGTCGCGGCGTCGGCGGCGTCGGCGGCCGCGCGGGCGCGTTCGAGGTCGAGGGTGACGACCGCGTTGACCGGGCCGTCGAGCCTCTCGATGCGCTCGACGTCGAGGTCGAGCAGCTCGCGCGAGGAGATCTCGCGGGCGGCGATCATCGCGGCCTGCTCGGTCGCCGAGCGGTGATGGATCGGTGTCTCCGAGGTGTCCACGGTCGGCCTCCTGTCGATCGTCGTCCCGAACGGACGCTGCCCGCCGTCATCGTGACACAGCACGGGCTCCTCGCCCGCGGTCGTGACGGTTCGTGGCCGCCGAGCTGCGCAACGTAGGTTCGCCGGTCATGGAGATCTCACTCGACGGCAAGGTCGCACTCGTCACCGGCGCATCGAAGGGCATCGGCAAGGCCATCGCCGCCTCGCTCGCCGCCTCCGGCGCGAAGGTGATGATCAACAGCCGCAAGCAGGATCAGCTCGAAGCCGCCCGGTCGGAGATGACCGGCGACGTCGAGATCTTCGCCGCCAACGCCGGTGATGCCGACGCCGGCGAGCGGGCGGTGTCGGCGACGATCGAACGCTTCGGCGGCCTCGACATCCTCGTGAACAACGCGGCGACCAACCCCTACTACGGGCGCACGCTCGACGTCGACAAGGGCCGCTACGACAAGACGTTCCAGGTGAACCTCGAGGGGCCGCTCCTGTGGTCGAAGGCGGCCTGGGACCAGGCGTTCGAGGAGAAGCCGGGCACGATCATCAACATCGCCTCGGTCGGGGGCTTGCGGACCGACGGTGGGGGGCTCGGCATCTACAACCTCACCAAGGCGGCGCTGATCCACATGACCCGCCAGCTGGCCGCCGAGCTCGGCCCGACCCGCGTGGTCGGCATCGCCCCCGGACTGGTCGCCACCGACTTCGCCGCCGTGCTCGTGGACAACTTCGGTGAGGCGCTCGCCGCCCGGATGCCGCTGCAGCGCCTCGGCGAGCCCCAGGACATCGCCAACCTGGCGACGTTCCTCGCCAGCGATCTCGCGAGCTGGATCACCGGCGAGACCTACGTCATCGACGGTGGCGCCGGCGTCGCCGCCGGCTGAAACTGCACGTCAGTCTCGAACAGTTCCGAAATGGCGCGCTGCGATTGCGCTGAGCGCAACCCGAGCGCGATTTTTCGGGACGGATCGGGTCAGGTGGGGTGGTGGCGGCGGGGTTTGCCGAGGGGGGTGCGGGGGAGGGCGTCGGTGACGACGAGGCGGCGGGGCGCCATGAACGCCGGATGGTGCTCCTTGACGTGGTCGCGCAGGGCCCCGAGGGTCGGGGGCTCGCCGGCGGGGACCACGACGGCTTCCACGGCCTGACCCCACTCGGGGTCGTCGACGCCGCGGACCATCACCTCGGCAACGGCTGGATGATCCGCCAGCGCTGCCTCGACCGCCTCGGGCCACACGTTCTCGCCGCCGGTGATGATCAGATCTCCGCGACGACCCTCGACGTGGAGGCGCCCGTCGTCGAGCCGGCGTCCGAGGTCGCCGGTCGCCAGCCAGCCGTCGGCGTCGAGCGGTGTGGATCCGTCGCGGTAGCACCGCAGGAGCATGGGCCCGCGGAGGAGGATCTCGCCGTCGTCGGCGATGGTGACCTCCACGCCGTCGAGCGGCACGCCGTCGTAGACGACGCCACTGCCGGTCTCGGTCATGCCGTAGGTCGTGACGCAGTTGGGTGGACGGTCGGCCGGTGGGCGGCTGCCGCCGAGCACGATGGCGCGGAAGCGCTCGGGATGGATGCGCCGCAGGGCGGTGGCAACCAGCGACACCAGCGTCGCCTCCGACGCGTCGACGGCGTCTGCCTCGAAGCCGGCCAGGACCGTCAGCCGGGTGCCGGTGTGCAGCGCCCGCGTCACGACCGAGAGTCCACCGACGTGCGACAGCGGCAGGCAGGCGAGCCAGTGGTCGTCATCGGTGACTCGCAGGCGGGCGCTGGTGGCCGCTGCCGACGCAGCGACAGCATCGTGGGTCAACACGACGCCCTTCGGTGCCCCGGTCGAGCCGCTGGTGGCGACCACGAGCGCGTCGCCCGGTTCGACCGGTTCGCCGACACCCATCACCGTACACAGCTCGGCGCGCGCCATCGCCGGCAGGCGTTGGTCGACCGGGAACGCGGCGTCGCCAGAGTCCCAGATCCGGCGGAGCTCGTCGACGAAGCCGGGGCCGCCCGGGCGGTCGATCGCGACGAGGCGGGGAGTCACCGCGCTGCGCTCACGCCGTGACCGGGTCGATCGGGGTGATCCGGCCGACCAGCGCCTCGATCTCGGCGGCCACGGTCAGCAGTCGCAGCTCGGTGAACCGGTCACCCAGGAGCTGCACGCCGACGGGCAGACCGTCGACCACGCCCGCCGGCGTCACCGCCGCCGGTGTGCCCAGCAGGTTGGACGGGATCACCGGGCGGATCGTGTCGGTCATCATCTCCGTGCCGGTCTCGGGCTCGAGGTCGGCGTCGTGCGCGAATGCCCGCTGCGCCCATGTCGGCGAGATCACGACCGGGTATTCCTGGTGGAACGCCGACCAGGCCCGCATCACGCCGTACCGCTCGATGTGCAGATGCTGCACCTCGGGCACCGTCGTCGGGGCCGACGACTCGTCGAACTGGTCGAGCAGCATCAGCGCGGCCGTGCCGAGCACCATGCCGAGCAGTTCGCGTTGGGCCCGTACGTCGTCGATCATCAACCGACGCCAGAGGTCGATCGTCTGCTCGTAGGCCGGTGGCGTGACCTCGACCACGTCGTGGCCGGCATCGGCGAGCCGGTCTGCGACCGACCGGACGGCACCGGCGATCCCGGCGTCGGTGGACCCACCGGGCGGGTCGGCGACGACGGCGATGCGCAGCCGCTCACCCGGCTCGGCGTCGGTGAGCTCGGCGCTGACGCTGCGCGGATCGCGCCAGTGGTACCCGGCGAGCACCTGCAGGCCGGCGCGGACGTCGGCGACCCGGCGGGCCATCGGCCCCTCGACGACCATCAGTTGACCGGACAGGCCCATGTCCTCGGGTGGGACGACGGTCGCCATCGGGATCACGCCGACGGTCGGCTTCAGCGACGAGATGCCACAGCAGTGCGCCGGGTTGCGCAGCGATCCCCCGATGTCGTTGCCGAGCCCGATCGGGCTCATCCCCGACGCGATCGCTGCGCCCTCGCCACCGCTCGACCCGCCGGCGGTCACGTTGGGGTCCCACGGGTTGCGGGTGAGGCCGTGGAGCTGGGAGTGGGTGTGCACGCGCAGCCCGAAGTCGGGCAGGTTGGTCCGGGCGAACGGGATGGCACCGGCGCCGCGCATCCGCTCCACCGTGGGTGCATCGCTCGACGCGATCGCCTCGGCGAGGGCGGTGACGCCGTTCGTGGTCGGGGTGCCGGCGACGTCGATGTTCTCCTTCACCGTGCACGGCACACCGTGGAGTACGCCGAGCTCGTCGCCCCGGGCCACGGCGGCGTCGGCGGCGTCGGCCGTCGCTCGCGCCTCGTCGCTCAGCTGGCGCACGATCGCGTTGACGTCGCCGTTCACCTGCTCGACGCGGGTGAGGTGCGCCTCGAGCACCTCGCGGCTCGACACGTCCTTCGAGCGGATCTTCTCCGCCAGCTCGAGCGCTCCCAGTTGCCACAATGCCGTCATGGCGCCCATCATGGCGCACACATGAACCGATGGATCACCGGAGCGCGGCCCCGGACCCTGCCCGCTGCGGTCGTCCCGGTCGCTGTCGGTGCCGCCGCGGCCGTCGGCGAACCCGGTGAGTTCGTCGCGTGGCGCGTGGGAGCGGCACTCGTGGTGAGCCTCGCCCTGCAGGTCGGGGTCAACTACGCCAACGACTACAGCGACGGCGTCCGCGGTACCGACGACGTCCGGGTCGGCCCGACCCGCCTCGTCGCCAGTGGGCTGGCGAGCGCCTCGGCGGTGAAGCGGGCGGCGATGTCGGCCTTCGGTGTCGCCGCGGTCGCCGGCCTGGCGATCGCGTTGTCGACGTCGCTGTGGCTCCTCGTCGTCGGTGTCGCCGCGATCGCCGCCGGCTGGTTCTACACCGGCGGCCCGAAGCCCTACGGTTATCTCGGGCTCGGCGAGGTGTTCGTGTTCGTCTTCTTCGGCCTCGTCGCCACCGCCGGCACGACGTACGCGGCGATCGAATCGGTCACGGGGCTCTCGGTCGTCGCCGGGAGCGCCGTCGGCTCGCTGGCGTGTGCGCTGCTGGTGATCAACAACTTGCGCGACATCCCGACCGACCGCGAGGTGGGCAAGCGGACGCTCGCCGTCCGGCTCGGCGACGAGCGCACCCGCTGGCTCTACGTCGCCCTGGTGGCGGGGGCGTTCGTGCTGACCGGCGTGTTCGCGGTCTGGCGGACGCCGGCGCTGCTCGGCCTGGTCGCGCTCCCGATCGCCGTGGCGCCGGTCCGTGCGGTGCTCGGCGGCGCTGGTGGAGCCGCCTTGATCCCCGTCCTGGGCGCCACGGGGCGCCTCCAGCTGGCGTGGGGCGTGTTCGTCACGGTCGGACTGTCGATCTGAACCAGCCGGCCACGGCGTCCGCCGTGGCCGCCGGTCGTTCGAGGTGCGCCGTGTGGCCGGCCCCGGCGATCACGTGGAACGTCGCGTGCGGGAGTCCGGCAGCGAGGCGCTCGCCGAGCGCTCGGAACTTGGCGTCGTGCTCACCGGCGAGGACGAGGACGGGTCGGGTGATCTCGCCGAGTCGGTTCCACAGTGGCTCCTGGGTGCCGGTGCCGGTCGAGCGGAGGCTCGCCGCGAGCCCGGCCACCGTGTTGCGGAGGCGGTCGCCGCGCCGGGCCGACCGTGCGTCGAGTCCGGCGAACAGCGCGTTGGTGAGCCACTCGTCGACGAAGGCCTCGACGCCGATCGACTCGATCCGTTCCGCGAGACGCTCGTCGGCCTCACGGCGGGCGGCTCGTTCGGCCTCGTCGTCGATCCCGGCGGTGGCGCCGACCAGCACGAGCGAGCGCACCCGGTCGGGAGCGCGGAGGGCTGCGTGCAGGGCGATCCGGCCTCCCATCGAGTAGCCGAGGTAGTGCGCGGTCCCGCCGAGGTCGACGAGATGCTCGGCGGCGGCCCACAGGTCGGCGTCGGACGGTGCGGTGCAGTCGCCGTGACCCGGCATGTCGACGGCGACGGTCTCGATGGCGTCGAGGCGTTCGGCCAGGAGCGCCTCGAACTCGGCCCACGACCTCGCGGTCTGGGTGAAACCGTGGGCGAGGACGACCCTGGCAGGTTCGGACCGGTCGCTCACGAGCCGTTCGTCGACAGCGCCATCTTGCGCAACACCTGAGCGAACGTCTCGGGGTCCTGGGCGCCGGGGATCGCCCACGTGCCGTCGACGACGTAGGTCGGCACCGCGGTGATGCCGTTCTCGTGGGCGAACCGCAGGTCGGCGGCGACCTCGGCGACGCCTCGATCGGAGTCGAGGAACGCGGCGACCTCGTCGCGATCGAAGCCGACCTCGGCGGCGCAGTCGGCGAGCACGTCGGGGTCGCCGATGTCGAGGCCGTCGGTGAAGTACGCCTGGAGCAGCCGTTCCTTGACGACGTCCTGGCCGACGGGGGAGTCGGGTTGGGCGGCGAGCCAGATGATGCGGTGGGCGAGCAGCGTGTTGGCCCGCAGCGCCCGGTCCATGTGGAACTCGAGGCCGACCTCGGCCGCGGTGGCGGTCACGTTCGCCAGGATCGCCTGGGCACGTTCGGGGCCGCCGAACTTCTTCGCGTAGGCCTCGACGACCGGGCCGGACACGCCGGGTGAGGCCGTCGGGTCGAGCTGGTAGGCGTGGTACGACACGTCGACGGCGAGGTCGATGCCCTCGGCGGCGAGCTGTTCGGTGACCTGCTCGACTCCGGTGGCGAAGCGCCGCTTGCCGATGTAGCACCACGGGCACACCACGTCGGACCACACCTCGACGGTGATCGTGCGGACATCGGGTGCATTCGTGTGGTCGACAGCCATGACACCCACGCTAGGCGCCTAGGGTTCCCGACGTGACCGTCGGCGCGCCCCGCCCCCAGGACGTGCAGGCGACGTTCTGTGCCACGCTCGTCGACGAGTGGATCCACGTCGGGGTCCGCCACGCCGTGGTCGCGCCCGGCTCGCGTTCGACCCCGATGGCACTGGCGCTCACCGAGCGGCCGGAGATCTCCGTGCACGTCGTCCACGACGAGCGATCGGCGGCGTTCGTCGCGCTCGGGCTCGGCATCGACGGCGACCCTGCCTTGCTGCTGTGCACGAGCGGCACCGCAGCGGCGAACTTCTTCCCCGCCGTCGTCGAGGCCGGTCTGTCGGAGATCCCGATGATCGTGCTGACCGCCGATCGACCCGAAGAGCTGCGGGGCGTCGGCGCGCCGCAGACGATCGACCAGATCGACCTCTACGGCCGACACGTCGTCTGGTCGCGCGATCCCGGCGTGCCCGACGATGCCGAACGGTCGCTGTGGCGGGAGCTGGCACTCGACGCGTGGGGCCACGCCGCCGGCGGACCCGTGCAGTTGAACCTGGCGTTCCGCGAACCGCTGCTCGGCGACGTCGCCGACCTGCCGGCGCGCACGCGTGAACCGAATCGGTCCGTCCGGTCACGACCGACCGACCCGGTGCCCGACATCGACGTCGAGCGCGGCATCATCCTGGTCGGTGGCCGCAGCGGCGTGGAACCCGAGCAGGTGCTGGCACTGCGCGACCGGACGGGTTGGCCGATCATCGCCGACCCGACGTCGGGGATGCGATCGCGACCCGGGGTCATCTCGAGCGCCGACGGCATCCTTCGCAGCACGGCGTTCGCCGAGGCCCAGCGACCGGACGCGATCGTGCGCATCGGTCGACCGGCGGCGTCGAAGGTGCTGGCGCAGTGGACGGCGTCGTCGACGGCGGCGGGTGCCGTGCTGGTCCAGGTCGGCGGTCCGGGCGTGATCGATCCCGACCACGACGTGAGCGCCGTCTGCTCGATCGACGCCCTCCTGCGCGTCGGGGTCGGGTCCGGACGGGCAGGAGCGTGGGGTGAGGTGTGGGCGGCGGCGGATGCGGCGGCGGAGGATGCGATCGTGAGGACGTTGCGGGCGTTCGACGAGTTGACCGAACCCGACGTCGCCCGGATCGTGGCCGACCACCTGCCGGTCGACGCCGAGCTGACCGTCGCCTCGTCGATGCCGGTGCGCGACCTCGAATGGTTCGGCGGCCGCAACGCCCGCGCCTGGGCGAACCGGGGTGCCAACGGGATCGACGGGGTCACCTCGACCGCGCTCGGCCGGGCGCTCGCCGGTCGGCCGTCTGTCGTCCTGCTCGGCGACCTCGCGTTCGTCCACGACAGCAACGCCCTGGTGGCACTGGCCGAGCGCGGCGTCGACCTGCGCATCGTCGTCGTCGACAACGATGGTGGCGGGATCTTCTCGTTCCTTCCCCAGGCCGACGTGCTTGCCACCGAGCGGTACGAGCAGCTGTTCGGCACACCCCTGCACGTCGACGTCGTCGCCCTCGCCACCGCCCACGGCCTCGAAGCCCGCTCGGTGGAGCGCAACGAGGAGTTGGTCGACCAGCTCGCCGTGCCCGGCCCCTGGGTCGCCTGCGTGCCCTCCGACCGGGCGCACAACGTCGTCGTCCACGAGGCACTTCACCGGGCCGTCGTCGCCGCCGTTGACGTACTCGCCGCCGGTCGCTGACCGCCGAGTCCACCGCTTTGGTTGTCCGACCCTACGGCCGGACGATGGCGCTGAGCATCGCCTGGAACTTGGCCTGGGTCTCGGCGAGTTCGGCGTGGGGATCGCTGTCGGCGACGATGCCGCCGCCGGCGACCAAGCGGGCCGAGCGGCGGTCGTCGGACAGCTCGGCACAGCGGATCGCGACCGCCCAGGTGCCGTTGCCGTGGGCGTCGACCCAGCCGACGGCACCGCCGTAGCGGCCGCGCTCGAAGCCCTCGACGCGCTCGATCAGCTCGATGGCGGCGTCACGGGGGTGGCCGCCGAGTGCCGGTGTCGGCGACAGCGCCCGGACCAGTTCGACCACGCTCGGCCCCGGTTGGGACAGCATGCCCTCCATGCGGGTGCCGAGGTGCTGGACGTTGGCGACGGTGACGATCGACGGCTCGGGTTCCCAGTCGAGATAGCTCGCCCACGGCAGCAGCGTGTCGTGGACCACGTCGATCACGACGCGGTGTTCGATCTGGTCCTTCGTGCTGGCGACCAGCTCGGCGGCGATGCGGGCGTCGTTGTCGACGTCGCCGGTCCGCGGCGCCGTGCCGGCGAGGGGATGCGACCGCACGACCGGGCCGTCGACCTCGACCAGCAGCTCGGGCGACGCACCGATGAAGCCGTCGACCGAGTAGCGGTAGCTGGAACCGAAGCTCGCCCGCAGCCGTCGCAGCACGGCGTGCACGTCGATCGGGGCGCTGCTCGTCACCCGGATCGGTCGGGCGATCACCGCCTTGGTCAGCTCGCCGGCCCGGACGGCGTCACGGGCGGCGGCGACGGCGTCGAGGTACCGGCTCGTGTCGACGGCCGGCTCGATGCGGTAGCTCGCCGCCGTCGCGACCCCCGGTTCCCGCGGCTGCAGCGCGGCGCGGACCGCGTCGTCGTCGACGTCGCCGCACACGGTGACCGACGTGGTGCCGTCGGCCGCCTTGCGGACCAGCACCTCGGGCACGACGAGTTCGGCGGCAGCGCCCGGCCGGAAGCCGAGTACCCCGAGTGCGATCGGACCGGCACCGTCGACGGTCGTGTCGTGGGGGAGTGACGCGAGCATCTCCGCCGCCTCGTCGATCGACACCCGGGCGGCGATGCCGCGACCGGCGATCCCGACGGCGTTGCGGACGAACAGCTGGCCGTCACCGGCGGCGACGTCGTTCAGGTCGACGGCGACGTCGGTGAACGCCGCCAGCGGGCGCGTGCGGGCCGTCACCGGCGGGTGGCCACCATCAACTGGGTGAGCCCGCCCGAGAGCTGGGCGTGGCGGGCGTCGGTGAAACCGGCGTCGGCGAGGGAGGCCAGCATCTCGTCGGGCGACGGCAGGTAGGCGACGCTCTTGGGCAGGTACCGGTAGGCCGCACCGTCGGACAGCGCGGCGCCGATGCGGGGTACGACCTTGCCGAAGTAGATGTCGTTGCCCCATCGCACGACGGGATTGCTCGGCACGCTGACGTCGAGCAGTGCGATGCGGCCGCCGGGGCGCACGACGCGGCCGAGCTCGGCGAAGAACGTCGGCAGGTCGAGCAGGTTGCGCAGCGCGAACCCGCACGTCACGCCGTCGACCGACGAGTCGGGCACCGGCAGGCGCAGGATGTCGGTCTGGACACGGGGTGCCCCGGATCGGTCCGCCGACAGCATCCCGAAGCTCAGGTCCATCGAGATCGGACGGATGCCGACCGCGGCGAGGTCGATGCACAGGTCGCCGGTCCCGCTCGCCAGGTCGAGCACGACGCTGCCCGCAGGCAACGCGAGTTCACGTACCGCTCGCTTGCGCCAGCGCACGTCGAGGCGCAACGAGATGATCCGGTTCAGCCGGTCGTACTTGGGGGCGATGGCGTCGAACATCCCCTGGACCGCCGCCACCTTCTCCTCGCCCTGGGGCAGTTCGTCGGTGTCCCACGACGCCCGGGCGGCCGCGGTCGGAGAGCGGGGCGGGTCGGTCACCCGGTGCAGGCTACGGGCTCAGGCGACCGGCTCGGCGGCGAGCTGCTTGGCCCAGCGGTAGTCGGCCTTACCGCTCGGCGAGCGCACGATCTCGTCGACGTAGCGGATCTGCTTGGGCAGCTTGTACCGGGCGATGTGGCGGGCGGCTTCGGCGAGCAGCGAGTCGTCGTCGACGTCGTACCCCTCGCGGACGCGCACGATCGCCACGACCTCGTTGCCCCAGCGTTCGCTCGGCCGGCCGGCGACGATGCAGTCGTACACGCCGGGATGGGCCTTCAGCGCCGCTTCGACCTCCTCGGCGAAGATCTTCTCGCCGCCGGAGTTGATCGTCACCGAGTCGCGTCCGTGCAGCTCGACGAGGCCACCGTCGAGCAGGCGCGCCCGGTCGCCGGGGATCGCGTAGCGCACACCGTCGACCACCGGATAGGTGCGCGCCGTCTTGTCGGGGTCGCCGAGGTAGCCGAGGGCGAGGCGGCCGGTCTTGGCGAGCCAGCCGACCTCGGGGTCACCGGGCTCGAGCACCCGGTCGAGACCGGCCGACAACACGACGTTGCCCGGGGTGATCTCGAAGGTGCCGGTGGTGGCGCCGCCACCGGTCGACACCTGCGAGACCTGGCCGCCGGCCTCCGACGAGCCGAGCCCGTCGACGATCATCAGCGTCGGCAGATGGCTGAGGAACTCGTCTTTCAGGTTCGCCGACAGCGGCGCCCCGCCCGAGAGCATCACGGTCAACGACGACAGGTCGTAGCGGTCGCCGTTGCGGTCGAGTTCGTCGAGCAACGGTCGGGCGAACGCGTCGCCGACGATCAGCAGGAAGTTGATCTGCTCGCGCTCGACCATCGACCAGATGTCGACCGGGTCGAGGCGCTCGGGCACCGCCTGGACGAACACCGTGCCGCCGCCGAGCCAGGTCCGAAAGCTCATCCAGTGTCCGGCGCCGTGCATGAACGGGGGAGCGAGCAGTGCCCGCAGGCCGGTGTTCGCCTCGGCGACGAACTCGTCGATCGACGTCGCCGTCTTCGACCCGCCGAAGCACTCGACCATGGCGTCGCCGTTGCGCCACATCACCCCCTTGGGCATGCCGGTGGTGCCGCCGGTGTACAGCATGTAGAGGTCGTCGGGGCTCCAGTCGACCGCCGGCCGTTCGGGCGACGCGGCGGCGAGGGCGTCGTCGTACCAGATCGCGCCGGGCAGGAGTGGATGCCCGGACTCGTCGGGTACCTGCAGGATCACCCGCAGGTTCGCCAGCTCGGAGCGGATCTCGGCGAGCGTGGGCGTGAACGCCGAGTGCACGACCACGGCGCTGGCGTTCGAGTCGCGCAGCAGGTAGAGCAGTTCCTCGGCGACGTACCGGTAGTTGACGTTCAACGAGGCGACACGGGCCTTGAGTGCGCCGAGCATCGCCTCGAGGTACTCGTTGCCGTTGTGCAGGTAGATCGCCAGCTGGTCCTGACCGCTCTCGTGGCCGGCGAGTTCCGAGCGTTCGGTGGTGACACCGAGGCCCTCGCCGATCAGGTGGTTGGCCAGTCGCCGGGTTCGTTCCGTCACGTCGGCCCAGGTCAGTCGCCGATCGCGGAAGACCAGACACTCGGCGTCGGGGCGCGAGGCGGCGATCGCCTCGTGGACCGCTGCCAGGCTGAACTCGGCGACGTTCGCAGAAGACATCGAGACAGTGTGGAGCGAGGCCCACGACGGCGACGAATCGACCGGGCCCGGAGGTGCTTGACCGGATCTTCACCGGTTTCTCAACGGTCTCTTGGCCAGCTGTGCGACCATCGGTGAATGGACGACGACGCCTCGATCCGATGGCTGCACCGCCGGGCCGGTCTCGGCCTCGCTGCCGGTAGCTCACCGGGTGATGGGGCGGTGTTGGATGCGCTGGTCGCCCCGGCGGTGTCGGATCCCGACCCGTGGGACGGTCTCACGCTCGACCCGCAGGACGACGGCCGCCGCCAGGCGATCGTGGCCTGGATCCTGCATCTCCTCACCGCCCAGGACACGTATCGGGCCCGCCGGACGCTGATGCTCCACGGGTGGCTCGTCAGTGCGCTCGACAAGGTGGTCCAACCGACGCTGATGGTCGAGCAGATCCGGCTGCTCGATTCGCAGGGCGGGGGCTCGTACCCGGCGTTGCTGCGGGCGATCACCGTCGACCCGGCGATGCTCGTGTACCTCGACGGGCGCACGTCGACCGGCAGGTCACCCAACGAGAACTACGGCCGCGAACTGATGGAGCTGTTCGCCCTGGGTGTCGGCGAGTACGACGAAGCCGACGTGCGGGCGGCCGCTGCGGCGCTCACCGGGTGGGTCGTCCGCTCCCGGATCGGCGACGCCCAGTTCGTGCCGTCCCGTCACGACCCGACACCGCAGACGCTCGTCGGCGTGACGGGAGTCGACGACGTCGCCTCGGTCGTCGACGCGCTCGTCGGCCATCCGGCGCACGTCCCGTTCGTCGCCCGGCGGATCGTGCGCGAGTACCTGGGTGATCCTGCGGTGCTCGCCGATGCGGTCGAGGAGGTCGGGGCGGCCTACGCGACGTCCGGCCTGCGGCTCGACGATGCGATCTCGACGGCGCTGCGCATCGGCATGGCGGGTACCTCGACCCGCCTGGTGCTGGCGCCGATGCCGTGGCTGGCCATCTCCGTCCGGGCGACCGGCGCCGCTCCGGCCCAGCTCGCCCGGGTGGCGTCACGGACGATCCGGCAGATGGGTCAACTGCCGATGCTGCCGCCGAACGTCGGGGGCTGGCCCTCCGGTACCGCGTGGTTCGGATCCAGCAGCCTGGTCGCTCGCAGCCATGTCGCCGCCGAACTCGCTGCCGCGACCGGACCGGACGCTCCGATCGCGGTCGCCGCGGCCGACGCCGATCTCGACACGATGGCCGAGCAGCTGTGCCTGGCCGAGCCGTTCGGTCCGGCGACGACCGCCGCACTCGCTGCCGCACAGGATCCGACCGAGCGCCTCACGCTCGCCCTGCTGTCACCGGAGCACCTGACATCATGACTCGACACGCCGATTCACCGAAGCTGCCGCCGGGTCTCATCACGCGCCGCCGGTTCCTCACCGTTGCCGGCGGCGCCATCGTCGCCGGCTGTGCCGGTACGAGCGAGTCCGGCACCACGGAGCGTTCCGCCACGACCAGCGGCCCGGCCACGCCGCCGGCGACGGTGCCGACACCGACCACCGTCACCACCGTCGACGTCGCGCCCGACGTGGTGCCCGACGGTCGGGTCCTGGTGGTCGTCGAGCTGGCCGGCGGCAACGACGCCGTCAACACGCTGGTGCCGTTGACCGGACCGTCGGTGGGCGTGTACCGAGAGCAGCGTCCGTCGCTCGCCCTCGCCGAGGCCGATCTCGTGGCGCTCGGCACGAGCGGCCACGGGCTGCACCCGTCGCTGGCGCCGCTGACCGCCTTCGAGGGCCGGACGGCGACGATCCCGGGCATCGGCTTCTCCGATCCCGACCGGTCGCACTTCGTGTCGTTCGACCGGTGGTGGCGCGCCGACCGGCTCGATGAGTCCGAGGGCTGGCTCGGTCGCTGGCTCGACACGCTGCCGGCGGAGTCGCTGGGAGCGCTGGGAGCCACGGCGATCGGCAAGGGCTCGCCGGTGCTGCGCCGGGCGGCCGGGCCGACCACGGTGATCGCCGAACCCGACGCGTTCGTGTTCCCGGGTGACATGGGTGGGGGCCTCGCTGCGTTCGCGGAGGATGCACCATCGGGTGATCCTGTTCTCGACGCAGCCCGTACGGCCTGGGGTTCGACCGTCGACGCCGTCGGACAGTTCGCTCCCGTTGCCGCATCCGCCGAAGCTCACGGTGGCATCGACGACGGAACGGGATCCGGTTTCGGCGATGGCCTGCAACTGGCGGCCGAACTGGTCGTCGGCGACGTCGGTGCCCGCGTGATCGTCGTGTCGGTCGGCGGCTTCGACACGCACAGCAACCAGCTCGACACGCACGCTGCGCTGCTCGCTGACCTCGCTGACGGCATCACGCGGTTCTGGGCCACGGTGGACGCCGCCGACCGGGGTGATCAGGTGTTGTTGATCACCCAGAGCGAGTTCGGTCGCCGCGTCGCCGAGAACGGCAGCGCCGGCTGCGACCACGGGGCAGCCGGCGTGTCGTTCGCGATGGGTTCGTCGATCGTGCCGGGTCTGCACGGCGCCGTCGATCTGACCGGTCTGCTCGACGGCGACGTGCGCCCGGCGACCGATCCCCGAGCGCTCTTCACCGTCGCGCTGGACTGGCTCGGCGGTGACGTCGAACGTGTCCTCGGCCGCCGCTACGACGACCTCGAACTGCTCGGGTGAACAGGCGGTGACGACCGACGTGGCGTGGGGTGGCGCCAGAGCCGTTCGACGACCACCATGTGGGGCGCCGTCAGCATGGCGACGAACACGACGACGAGTGGGAGCAACAGCTCGACCTGGCCCGCACGTGCTGCGCCCCCTGCGACGACGGCCAGTCCGAGCAGCGACACGGCGCTCAGCGGAACGGCACGCCGGGCGACGGAGCGCACCGGTGACGGTTCGGTGCCGAGCAGGTCGGCGAGCACGAGGAGGTGGCCGAGGGAGTGCCACAGCCCGAAGTAGACGGCAAAGCCGATCAAGGGGTCGGCGAGCAGGAACAGGAACGTCAGAGCGGCCACCGTGACGATCTCCGGCACCACGACGGATCGATTGCCGAACCGGCGGGCGATCGCTGCGCCGATCGCCACGTGTTGGACGACGAGGAGTGCGGACCACCACCACCAGCGCTCGGCGAGCCAGGGCCACGTCGCCGGGTTGCCGCCCCCGAGCCGGTCGACGACCGGAGCCACGTCTGCGAGATGGGCGACGATCGGGAGCCCGACCAGGAACAGACCGCGCGACCACTGAAGCACGAGCTGGCTGCGTCCGGGCAGACGCAGGTGGGCGAGGTCGGACTGGCCGAAGTGGTGCATCGACATCGCCAGGAAGGCGGCGAGTGCGAGCGCCGGCACGATCGACCAGAGGAGGCCGACTCCCGCCATCGCGAACAGGTAGCGAGCGACGAAGCGACGGCGCGACCCGCGGGTGCGACCGTCGAGGGCCTCGACGACGAGATGGTCGACGGCACCATGTGGGATCCCGAGCACGGCGATCACCGCGACGACGACCGTCACCGACAGCCAGCCCGGCGGCGACCAGACGGCGACGACGGCACCGACGCCCACGGTGGCGGCGACGACCGGCCAGAAGACCGTCGGTGACCGCAGATCGTGCACCGGCGCGCGGCGATCGACGGCGGTGGTCATGGCCACCACCGCCGTCGCGCGCCGGTCGTGGCGCCGACCGCCAGCTCGAC
The DNA here is from genome assembly GCA_041685755.1 of Ilumatobacteraceae bacterium. Classification (GTDB taxonomy): domain Bacteria; phylum Actinomycetota; class Acidimicrobiia; order Acidimicrobiales; family Ilumatobacteraceae; genus Sva-07. The sequence goes on along the minus strand of JAWLFC010000037.1, from coordinate 11,375 downwards.
GGCTCCGGCGCGCAGGAAGGGCAGCCACGGCAGCCGCGCGACCATCCGGGCATCGCCGGCGAGCGTGGTGTCCTCGTCGAGGAACGAGAGCACGTCGTCGATCGACGTGGTGCGGAACAGGCGCTCGAAGATCGGTCGGCCGTGTTCGGGGTGGTGATGGAGGATGTTGAGCAGTGCGCGATCTGCGAACCCGTAGCGCCAGGGCGGGCTCGGCAGCGGCGACGGCCGGCGGCCGGCGGTCCACGCGGACACGAGGTGTCGCGTCTGGGCATGGATCCGCTGGAACGTGTAGCCGGTGGTCGGCTTCGTCATCCCGCCGACGGTACCGATGCTCCACACGTGGTCGCCCCACCGTTGGTCGAGTGGGCGGTCCTCCATGGGGATCGACCCGTACTCGGAGCGCGTCACCGTGACGGCTCCGGCACCGAGCCGTTCGAGGTGGGCACGGACCTGGTCGTCGTGGAAGTCGCGCCCGCGTGGCTCGAGCGAGAACATCGTGTGTTCGACGAGCGCCCGGTCGGGTGCCTCGGGCAGGACGTAGACGAAGGCCGTGGCGTCGTGTTGATCGGTGTCGAAGTCCATCAACGTGACCGCCTGCGCGTCGAACACCGGGCGTTCGGTGCGCACCTCCCATCCACCGAAGTGCTGACGGAGCGGATGGCGGACCGGCGCATCGCGGTCGGACGGCGAGAGTTGCGCGCTCTGCAGCACCAACGGCGCGCGTAGCTCTCCCTCCGGCAGGGTGATCACGCCACCGTCGGCCTCGTCGTGGATGCCGACGATGTCCTGGGCGACGAAGCGCACGTCGGGTCGGTTCGCGGCGAGGTCGAGCACGTGCTGGTCGTAGGCCCGGCGCCGGACCCGCATGTACGTGCGGCGGCCGGTGGGCGAACGGGTGTCGCGGCCTCGGAGGCGGCCGGTCGTCTCCCAGTCGGGGAACCGGACGCTCACGCGGTCCCAGCTCCGGTCGGCCAGGTGAGCGAACGGCGCGTCGGGGGTGCCCCAGAACGCCCAGGTGCGGTCGTCGACGGGTTCGAAGCTGCGGTCGATCACGATGATCCTGCGGTCGCGAGCTGGTCCACGCAGTGCGTGCCACAGCGCGCTCAATCCGGCGCAGCCAGCACCGGCGATGATCAGGTCGGCATCGGGTCGGGACATGACCGTGGGTGCGGTGCCGTGTGGGCGGGCACGGATGGGCACTCCACGTTCACGAACGCCAGTGCACGATCAGCTGTCCGTCGAGCTCGTCGGAGCCCGGCGAGTCCGGTGCCAGCTCCGGGTTGTCGTCGAGTTGGTTGTCGGTCAGCATCATGCCGCCGGTGACGACCGTGCCGTACACCGTGATGAGGAAGACGAAGATGCCGACGGCGAAGATCGCGAGGGTCATGAACGGACCTCCTCACGAGTCACGGCAACCGGAGCAGCGACCGGGGTGAGCAGCAGCGTCCCCAACGAATGTATCGACGGGACCCACAGGCCCACGAAGATGCCCGCCGTCGTCTGGCCCTGGACGAAGTACAGCCAGACGGAGAACAGGAAGGAGAGGAATCCGGCGACGAGGAACGGCAACTTCAGCCGGAGCGGGACGGAGAGACGATTCATGGTTGGACCTTTCGTGTGGGTACACGAATCTCAACCTTGTTTAGTCGTAATTATTCCCGTTCGACGCAGCACGGGTGAGGCGCCGTCGCCGGCGCGGTGTCACACGTAGTAGCGGAAGATCACCTCGGCGACGCAGGAGGGCTTGGCGGCGCCCTCGACCTCGAACACGAACTCCATGGTGACCTGGGCGCCGCCGGCGATGTCCTCGACCGACTGCAGGGTGGCGCCGAGGCGCAGCTTGGAGCCCACCGGGACCGGCGACGGGAAGCGGATCTTGCCGGCGCCGTAGTTCACACCCATCGAGATGCCCGACACGCCGAAGATCTGCGGCGACAGCATCGGGCCGAGCGACAGGGTCAGGTAGCCGTGGGCGATCGGGCCACCGAACGGTCCGGCCTTGGCCCGCTCGGGATCGACGTGGATCCACTGGTGGTCACCGGTGGCCTCGGCGAAGGTGTTCACCTGCTCCTGGGTGATCTCGACGTACGGCGAGTACCCGAGGTGCTCACCGACCAGGGACTTGAGTTCGTCGATTCCGTTGATCATGCGGGTCATGGTGGTGAGCTTGGCAAACTGAACCGATGAGCGACGAAACCGACGGAGCGCACACCGGGTTCCGATCGGGGTTCGTCACCCTCGTCGGGCGTCCCAACGTCGGCAAGTCGTCGCTGGTGAACGCGATCTGCGGGCGCAAGATCAGCATCGTCTCCGACAAGCCGCAGACCACCCGCCACCGCATCATGGGTGTCCTCACCCGGCCGGATTCGCAGATCGTGTTCGTCGACACGCCGGGGCTGCACAAACCGGTCACGGCGCTGGGCGAGCGGGTGAACGCGACCGCGCTCGACAGCGTCGGCGACGTCGACATGACCTGTCTCGTCCTCGACGCGACCGCAGCGTTCGGCACGGGCGACCGCTGGGTCGCCGATCGCATCGCCATCGCCGACTCGATCGTCATCGTCAACAAGATCGACCGGGCGAGCCCACAGCAGGTGCTGAAGATGTTGAGCGCAGCGAGCGACCTCGGCGCGCTCGCCTACTTCCCCGTCTCGGCGCTGACCGGCGACGGCATCGGCCCGCTGCTCGACGATCTCACCGCTCGATTGCCGATCGGGCCCAAGTACTTCCCCGACGACGAGGTGTCCGATCTTCCCGAGGAACGCTGGGTGGCGGAGCTCGTGCGCGAACAGCTGTTGGCGGTGACACGCGACGAGCTGCCGTACTCGATCGCCACCCAGGTCACCGAGTGGGAATGGCCCCGCATCCGTGTCGACATCCTCGTCGAGCGCGACAGCCAGAAGGGGATGGTGATCGGCAAGGGCGGCCAGATCCTCAAGCAGGTCGGCGAACGGGCGCGGGCGCAGCTCCCCGAGGGCGTGTACCTCGAGCTGCGGGTCAAGGTCGACAAGGACTGGCAGCGCAAGCCCGAGCGGGTCGAGCGGCTCGGTTACTGACCCGGTCCGGTGCTCGGGGTCGGTGTTCAATCCGACGTCGTCGTCGTGGCGATCGTCGTGGTCGTCGTGGTGTCCGCGGTCGAGCGGGGCCGCGCGAGCAGGACCGCGTAGTCGTCGTACGACAGCGCCTCGCCGACGTCCGAGGAGAGACCGTTGCCCTTCTTCACCGGGATCGGTTCGCCGTCGAGCGTGAAGGTCACCTGGCCGACCCGGCGCAGGCTGCTGATCATCGTCAGGACGATCTGCCCGATCGCCTCGGTCTGGTCGGGCGCGTCGATGCGATCGAACACCTCGGCGTCGAGGTCGACGGCGAGGACACCTCCGGACTCCAGCAAACTCACGATCAACCCGTCCTCGATCAGCGTGTCGAGGGCGAAGCCGTCTGGCGGACCGGCTTCGAGCACGTCGGCGACCTGGTCGGCGGAGAAACCCGGCGGGAGTTCGAACGGCACGGGTTGGAGCCGCCCCCGCGACAGGAAGTAGATCTCGACCGGCTCCAGCCGAATGGTGGTGGTCGTCGCCGGCAGCGTGGTCGCCGGTGCGTCGGGCAAGGTCGTGCTCGTCGTGGTGGTCGTGGTGGTCGAGGTGGCATCGAGGCCGAAGGGGATCTCGTCAGCCGGGACCGCCTCGAAGGTGTCGTCACCGGTCCGGACACCGCAGGCGACCACGAGGCCGCTGACCAGTAGCAGGCCGAGTCCACGGCGCACGTGCTGCCGTCTCACACCGTCACCGCCCGACCGGCGTCGACCACCTGCGCCGGGAGCTCGACCACGAAACGGGCGCCGCCGCCGACGCGGTCCTCGACCCAGGCGCTGCCGCCCATCGCCGCGCTGTGTTCGGCCACGAGCGCCAGCCCGAGGCCGGTGCCGACCCGGTGGCGGGCGGCGCTGCCGCGGGCGAATCGTTCGAAGATGCGGTCGCGTTCGCCCGTGGCGACACCCGGGCCGCCGTCTTCCACGGCGAGACGGAAGCGATCACCGGGGGCCGGCGCGATCTCGATGCGGATCGCCCCGCCGCCATGGTTGCGGGCGTTGTCGAGCAAGTTCCCGACGATACGTTCGAAACGGACCTTGTCGAGCGCGACCGTGTCGGGTGTGCCCCGGGCGACGACGATCGGGATGTCGGCCTCGCCGAAGCGGCCGGCGACCCGACGGGTCAGGTCGACCAGGCGGAGGTCCTCCACGTTGAGGTCGGTGGCGCCGGCGTCGAGCCGAGCGAGCTCCAACAGGTCGATGACCATGCTGTCGAAGCGTCGAACCTGGCTGACGACGACGTCGAGTGCCTGCTGGGTGCGTTCGGGGATGTCGTCGCGGCGAGCGTCGAGCACCTCGACGGCGGCGGCGAGGGCGGTGATCGGCGAGCGCAGCTCGTGGCTCACGTCGGACGCGAACCGGGCCTCGCGTTCGATCCGGGCCTGCACGGCGTCGGCCATCTCGTTGAACGACCCGGCGAGCCGGTCGAGGTCGGGATCCGACTCGGGCTCGAGCCGGGCGTCGAGGCCGCCCGAGGCGATCTCCTCCGCGGCGTCGGCCACCTGGCTCAACGGCTGCAGCAACCGGCGGCTGGTGGCGAGCCCGAAGAGTCCGGCGAGCACGAGCGTGCCGGCGGCTCCCGCCAGCAACGCCGTGAGGATGGCGCGCAGGGTCGCCTGTGTCGCCGCGAGCGGGAACGCCTCGAAGTAGCCGGTGTCGTGCTCGGCGATGTAGACGCCGACGGTGACGTAGTCGGCTCCGTCGATGGTGGCGTTCTGGGTGGCGGTCTGCCCGAGGTGGACCGAGTCGACGAGCCGGTCGGGGAAGTCCGTGATCGGGTGCCGCGAATCGGTGATCGCCCGGGGCGCGGTCGGATCGGTCGAGTTGAGCACGGCGAATCCGTCGGGTTCCGTGCGCAGGTCGCCGAACACCCCGATGCCGTCGGGATCGGCCGAGAGGCGTTCGCGGACGAGGTCGGCGTTGACGAAGGCCTGTTGACGGGCAGCGGCCTCGTCGTCGCTGACCAGGTTGTTCCGGGCGAGACCGTAGGTCACCCCGATCAGCACGACGCCGGCGAGCAGGGCGATGAACGCGAAGAACAGGATGACGCGGGTGCGCAGACGAAGGGTGCGACGGCGAGCCACGGGCCCGAGTGTTGCAGGTTGCCGTGAATGCATCGGAGTGCCCGCCGGGGGTTCACCCGCTGCCGGTGAGGTACCAGGGGGAGGAAGGCACCCCACCGGGGCAGCGTGAACAAGAGAGATGATGACGCGGCTGTGTGACAGCTCGTTGCGTGGAGTGTGCGATTTCGGTAACAAAGCGCGGCGGATCCACCGCGGAGCCGTCACACTGGTCTGCAACCATGGAGACGCTGCTGTTCATCGAGGACGACGACGGGATCCGCCTGGCGCTGTCGATGGCCCTGGAGGACGAGGGGTACTCGGTGCGCGAGGCCGCCGACGGTCAGAGGGGCCTGGCGGCGTTCCGCGAATCGCCGCCCGACCTGGTCCTGCTCGACCTGCGCCTGCCGGACATGTCGGGTTTCGACGTCTGTCGGGCGTTGCGGGCCGAGAGCATCGTGCCGATCATCATGATCACCGCCCAGACCGACACCCACGACATGGTCGCCGGGCTCGAGGCGGGCGCCGACGACTACGTCACCAAGCCGGTGGTGCCCAAGGAGTTGGCGGCACGGATCCGGGCGTCGCTGCGCCGGATGGCGCTGCAGGGCAAGGCCACGACCCCACTCGCCTCGCGCTTCGGTGACGTCGAGGTGCGGCGTGAGCAGGGCATCGTGCTCAAAGCAGGCGTCGAGGTGAACCTCACCAAGACCGAGTTCCGCCTGATGTGCGAGTTCGCCGACCACGCCGGCGCCGTGCTCTCGCGCGATCAGCTCCTCGAACGAGTGTGGGGCTACGAGTATCTCGGGGATTCGCGTCTCGTCGACGCCCACGTGCGACGCCTGCGGCTCAAGATCGAGGATCATCCCGACGACCCGAAGCTGATCGTGACCGCTCGCGGGGTCGGCTACCGGCTGATGACCGACTGACGCCGGTCGTCGAGCACGCGTCGTTTGCCCGTCCGACGCAGCGGGTACGTCGGCATCCATGTGGGCCATCGTGATCATCGCGATCTGCTTCCTGGCGCTCGTCGGCTGGCGGCTGTTCGTGATGGCGAGGCGGGGACGGGGACCGGCCCGTCCGATCGACAGCGGGCGCCCACACCTCACCGACGTCGATCCGCACCGCCGCGATGATCCCCGACCGTGATCCATGGACTCGACGGCGTTCTACATCCTGCTCTTCGTGCACCTCAGCGGGCTCGTGCTCGGTTTCGGCTCGGTGCTGGTCACGGACCTGTACGGGGCGTTGTGGCTCGTGGGCCGGCAGCCGTACCGGCAGGTCGTCGCGGTCAGCGCCGTGACCGAGAGGTTCGTGTGGGTCGGTTGGTCGGCCATGGTCGCCGCCGGTGTGCCGCTGCTCGTGATCAAGGGGCAGATCGACAATCTCATGTGGATCAAGCTCTTCTTCGTGGCGGTGATCGGCCTCAACGGGCTGGCGTTGCACCGGGTGCAGCGACGCGCCGGCGATTTCGGCCCCGGCGACGCGTTGCCGTCACGGTTCGTCGTCTGGTCGGCGTTGGCGCTGTTCGTGTCCCAGATCGGCTGGTGGGGCGCGATGCTGATCGGATTCCTCCACCGGCACGTCCAGTCGGTCATCCAGTGGCCCCCGGCGCCCTGGCCGGTGTTGGGCCCTGCGTTCCTGGTGCTCGGCCTCGGCGCGCTCGGCCTGGTCGCCCGAGCGATCACGCACTGGGGTCTCGACGACCCGTCAGTGGCCGTCGACCAACGATGAGCTGAGCGTCGCTACTTGGCGTAGAGCTCCTCGATCTCGCCGGCGAACTTGGCGAGGATGCCGCGCCGCTTGAGCTTCGACGTCGGCGTCAGCAGATCGGAGTCGGGGAGCCACTCCTCGGCGAGCACCTTGACCTTCTTGACCGCCTCGGCGTTGTTGAAACCCGCCATCACCTCGTCGAGGCCGGCTTCGATCTCGGCGATCACGTCGGGGTTCTGCGCCAGTGCCGCCAACGATGCGTCGTCGCCGCTCAGCCCGTGCGCCGCAGCCCAGGCGGCAGCGGCATCGGGGTCGAGGACGACGAGGGCAGCCACGAACGGGCGCTGCTCGCCGACGGCGCACGCCTGGCCGACCAGCGGGATCATCTTGAGTTCGGCCTCGAGGTTCGCCGGGCTGACGTTCTTGCCGCCGGCGGTGATGATCAGCTCCTTCTTGCGGTCGACGATCTTGAGGTAGCCGTCGTCGTCGAGCATGCCGATGTCGCCGGTGTGGAGCCAGCCGTCCTCGTCGATCGTCTCGGCGGTCTGCTCGGGCTTGTTCAGGTAGCCCTCGAAGTTGTTGCCACCCCGTGCCAGCACCTCGCCGTCCTCGGCGATCTTGAGCTCGACACCGGTGGCGGCGCGGCCGACGCACCCCGGCTTGGGATCGTTGGCCCACGTGAGCACCGCGGTCGTCTCCGACATGCCGTAGCCCTCGGTCAACGGCACGCCGATCGCCCGGAACCAGGCGAGGATCTCGGCGGGCAGGGGAGCGGCGCCGGTGATGCAGATCTCGGCCTGGTCGAGGCCGATCAGGCCCCGCACGGTCGAGAACGCGACCTGGTCGAGGAAGTTCCAGGTGTCGATCTCCTCCTGGGTGGCGGTGCCCCGGGTCATCTTCTCCACGATCGGCAGGGCCGCGTCGATGGCGTCGTTGAACGACTTCGCCTTCTCCGGATCGGCACCGACCGCGGCGTTGACGCCGGCGTACAGCTTCTCCCAGACGCGCGGCACGCCGATGAACACGTTCGGGCGCACCTCGGTGGTGAACGCGGTCAGCTGCGAGGTGTCGGGACAGCACGTGACCTGCGAGGCGAAGTCGAGCAGGTAGTAGTGCCCGAGCAGACGCTCGAAGATGTGTGCCATCGGCAGGTACGACACGTGCCGCTTGCCGGCGAAGTCGTCGATGTCGGTCTGGTCACGCATCGACTGGCCGACCGACTCGAGCGTCCAGGCCACGTTGCGGTGCGAGAGCATCACGCCCTTGGGTGGTCCGGTCGTGCCCGAGGTGTAGATGATCGTCGCCAGTGTGTCGAGCGTGGCGTTCGAGGCCTCGGCGGCGAGGTCGGCAGGTTCGCTCGCGGCGAGGTCGGCGTAGGGGACCACGGCGTCGCCGGCGACGTCGGAGGGTTCCATCAGCACGATGTGCTCGAGCGTCGTCAGCGACTCGCGGACCTTCAAGAAGCGCTCGAGGAACGCGTCGTTCTCGACGACGGCCACCTTGGCCCTGCAGTCGTTGACGAGGTACTCGATCTGCTCGGGTGCCGAGGAGTTGTAGATCGACACGGGCGTCGCCCCGAGGAACAGCACGGCGAGATCGAGGGCGTGGAACTCGGGCCGGTTGGTGAGCATCAGCACCACGGTGTCGCCGGGGCCGACGCCGAGGCCGCGCAGCCCGGTGACGAGGCGGGCAGTGTCGTCGGCGAGCTGCGACATCGTCGAGGTCCGCCACTCACCGTCGGCGTCCTTCCATCGCAGCACCTCGATGTCGGCGTTGCGTTCGAGATTGGCGAGAAACCTGGTGTTCAGGTTGTGGCCGTCGATGCGATCGAAGAGTTCCTGGCTGGTGGTCATGTCCACATTCTCGCGCGCGGGCGACGCGAGTGACACATGCCACGTCACAGAGCGTCGATGCGCCTTGCTCAGCCGTCGAGAAAGCGGACGACGGCGTCGGTGAACACGTCGTTGCGGTCGCCGGCGATCATGTGGGCGGCATCGGCCACGTCGACGTAGCCGGCGTGGGGCACCATCTCCCTGAACGCCTCCACCTCGGCGTCGGTCACGAGATCGGACAGCTTGCCCCGAACCAGCAGCGTCGGCAGGGTGAGTCGCCGGGCGATCGCCTCGAGTTGGTCGTGGTGCTGGTCACGGGCGTGCTCGCTCGTGCCGCCGGTGCGGATGCTGAGGAACGCCGGGTCCCAGTGCCAGCGCCAGCGGCCGTCCTCGCCGAGGCGCAGGTTCTTCGACAGCCCCGACAGGTCGGTCGGGCGGGGTCGATGCGGCTGGTAGGCGGCGATCGCGTCGGCGGCGTCGTCGAGGGTCGCGAAGCCCCGCTCGGCGTCCTTGGCCATGAACTCGAGGATCCGGCTGACCCCGGCCGCGGCCGGGCGGGGCGTGATGTCGACGAGGACGAGCGCCGAGAAGCGCTCGGGTGCGGCGTCGACGGCGTGGAGCCCGGTCATCCCGCCGAGCGACGCGCCGACCCAGGCGACGGGGGAGCCGATCCAGGTGGCGACGGCGAGGGCGTCGGCGGAGTAGGCCGACATGTGGTAATCGCCGTCGGGCGCCCAGTCGGAATCACCGTGGCCGCGCAGGTCGATCGACACCACCCGGTGGCCGTGGGCGGCGAGGACCTCGGCGGTGCCGCCCCACGAATGGCGGGTCTGGCCGCCACCGTGGGCGAGCACGACCGGGGGACCGTCGCCCGCCCACTCGTCGGCGGCGATCGTGAGCCCGGACGGCGTGACGACGTCGACACGCTGCGGCACGGCCGGCTGGTTCACGACGTCGCCCAACGCGGGGGTCGCTTCTCGACGAAGGCGGCCATTCCCTCGGTGGCCTCGTCGCTCGTGAACAGCTCGTTCGACAGCTCGCCCATCGCGGCGAACGCCTCGTCGCGGTCCATCTCGGCGACGGAGTGCAGGAGGCGCTTGGTGGCCGCGACTGCGCCGGGCGCACCCGCTCTGATCCCGGCGACGAGGTCGGCGACGGTGGCCCCGACGTCGTCGGCGACGTGGGTCACCAGTCCGATCGAGCGAGCCTCGGCGGCGTCGAAGCTCTCGCCGGTGAGCATCGCCGCCGCGATCCGGCTGGGCGGCACGCGGCGCAGGATGGGAACCGAGATGATCGCCGGGGCGACACCGATGCGGACCTCGGTGAGCGCGAACGTCGTGGACTCGGCGACGACGACGAGGTCGCACGACGCCATCAGCCCGATGCCGCCGGCTCGCACCGCCCCCTGGACGGCGGCGATCGTGGGTGCCTCGGTGTCCATCAGGCGTTCGAGCACCCTCACGAACGGGCCCGAGTCGGCGGGGGAGCTGCCCTGGGCGGAGCGCTCCTTGAGGTCGGCGCCGGCGCAGAAGGCGGGTCCGAGGTGGCTGAGCACGATGGCTCGGGGCGCGGCCGCTTCGGCCTCGTCGAGGGCGTGGTGCAGTTCGTCGAGGAGGCGGCGCGAGAGTGCGTTCCGGTTGTGCTGGGAGTCGAGGGTGATCGTGGCGACGCCATCGGCGACGTCGAGGTGCACGACGCGGGGTTCGCTCATGTCGGCGACGGTAGTCATCGATGGGTCCTTCGGCTCCTTCCGAACGGCGTTCCGGGTCCGAGGATCTCGCTACAGTCCATGGGGTGAACGACGACATGCTCCAGAAGGTCCGGACCGGCAACGGCTTCATCGCCGCACTCGACCAGAGCGGAGGGAGCACGCCCAAGGCCCTTGCGCAGTACGGCGTCAGCGACGACGCGTGGTCGAGCGAGGAGGAGATGTTCGACCTGATGCACGGCATGCGGACGCGCATCATGACCTCGCCCGCGTTCAACGGCGAACGGGTGCTCGGGGCGATCCTGTTCGAGCAGACCATGGACCGCCAGGTCGAGGGCCGTGGCACCTCCGACTACCTGTGGTCGGTCAAGAACGTCGTGCCGTTCGTCAAGGTCGACAAGGGCCTCGCGGACGCTGCCGACGGTGTGCAACTGATGAAGCCGATCCCGGGTCTGCGCGAGTTGTGCGACCGAGCCGTCGGCCTGGGCGTGTTCGGCACCAAGATGCGCTCGGTGGTGCAACTGGCCAACGAGGCGGGCGTCGCAGCGATCGTCGACCAGCAGTTCGAGGTGGCCGGGGAGATCATCGATGCCGGCCTCGTGCCGATCATCGAGCCGGAAGTCGACATCCACAGCCCCGAGAAGCAGGCCGCCGAGGAGCTGTTGCGGGCGAACATCACCACCCACCTCGATGCGCTCCCCGCCGACCGCACGGTGATGCTCAAGCTCTCGATCCCGACCGTCGACGACTTCTATGCCGACCTGATCGCTCACCCGCGAGTGCTCCGCGTCGTCGCTCTGTCGGGCGGCTATCCGCGTGACGAGGCCAACGAGCGTCTCGCCCGTCAGCACGGGATGATCGCCAGCTTCAGTCGGGCGTTGATCGAAGGGCTCAGTGCCGACCAGAGCGACGAGGAGTTCGACGCCACGCTGAACGCCACGATCGACGGCATCTACGCCGCCTCGATCACCTGA
>JAWLFC010000137.1:0-6570 GCA_041685755.1 Ilumatobacteraceae bacterium | reverse complement strand
GCTGTCCGAGGTGGGCACGCCCAGATCGGGCGGGTCCCGGTGTGTTCGGCACCGGTGGCGTCGCGGTGGGCTACTGTCCGAATCTTGATGGTCGGACACTGGCTCCCGACATTCGGCGGACCGGGACGATGCCGATGACCGAGGCGGCCAGTCCGATCGAGGCCGGCGGCCAATCCGACGCCACCGAGTCGGCTCCGGAGATCATCGGCGACCGGATCCGACGTCGTCTGCGCCTGTTCACCAGCGCCGTCGATCAGCCGCGGGCGCGCCGCGCCACCGATGTGATCCTGCTCACGATCTCGTTCGTCGGCATCGTGCTCGTGGGGCTCGTCGCTGTTCCCGAGCCGGCGTTCTCGAGAGCGGTGACGCGCTTTCTCGGTGACCTCCCGGACGCGCTGACCGGCGTGTGGCAGGTCCTGGCCGATCTGCCGACGGTGTGGGCGCTGGTGGTGCTGGTCGCTGCGCTCGCACGCGGACGGGCGAAGGTCGGGCGCGACATGATCCTGGTGGTCATCGTCGCCGTCGCCCTGTGGCTGGTCCTGGGCCGTCTGGTCACCGGTGCCTGGCCGGAGATGCGGGCGCTCCTCGGAGACGTCGAGCCACCACCGGTGTTCCCCTCGGCGCGGCTCGGCATCCCGGCGGCCCTGCTCATCACGGCGTCGCCTCATCTCGTGCGCCCGGCTCGCCGTTTCGGCTACGCGATCATCGCCCTCGGTTCGATCGCTCCCGTCGCGCTGGCGGCGAGTTCCACGTTGGGCGTGTTGGCCGCGCTGCTGTCGGCAGCGGGCGCCGCAGCCGTGGTGCATCTCGTCGTCGGGTCGAGTGCGGGCCGACCGAGCCTCGACGACGTTCGGTTCGCGCTCGCCGACATGAAGATCGACATCACCGAGCTGGGTGTCGCCGACCGCCAGGATGCCGGGTACTTCGCCGTGGCTGCGCAGGGGGCAGACGGCAGCGAGCTGATCGTGAAGCTCTACGGGCGCGACGCCCACGACGCTGCGCTGGTGTCGACGGTCTGGCGGACGATCTGGCTTCGCCAGCCCGGCTCGCCGATCGGTTTCGGTCGCCTCCGCCAGGTCGAGCACGAAGCGCTGATGACCCTGTTGGCTGCGCAGGCCGGGATCGCCACCGACTCGGTGGTGACGGCCGGGGCGACCGCCACCGACGACGCTCTGCTCGTGTTGCGCCGCAGCGGTTCGTTGCTCGTCGAGCCCGGTCGCTTTCTCGATGGTCACGCCGCCGCCCCGGATCCGGTCTTCGTCGGCGCCGACGCTCGTCGTCGGCTCCGTGAGCTCTGGGAGCTCATCTCCACCCTGCACGACAACGGCCTGGTGCACGGCCAACTCGACGAGCAGTACTTCGTCGTCGACGAGGGCCGTCTCGGACTGGTCCACTTCCGCGGAGCCGCTGTGGCACCGACGCCCGCCCAGCTGCGTGGCGACGATGCACAGCTCTTCGTGACCTCGATCGGACTCGTCGGGCGAGATCTGGCCCTCGAGGGACTCGTCGAGCACCGATCCGCCGATGAGATCGCAGAACTGCTCCCGTACCTGCAGCCGACGGCGCTGACCGCTGACCAGCGACGGATGTTGAAGGTCCTCGACATCGACCTCGACGAACTGCGTTCCGACGTGGCGGAGGCGGCGGGTGTCGAAGCTCCCCCGCTGGTCCGGCTGCGCAGGTTCACCGTCGGATCGGTCATCCGGGTCGCGCTGCCGGCGCTGGCGGCGCTGATGTTGCTGTCGGCCTTCGCCGGATTCGACGGCGAGGAGCTCGTGGACTCGCTCCAGGATGCAGCATGGTGGCTCGTCGTGGTCGGTTTCGTCCTGGCGCAGCTTCCCCGAGTCGCCCAGGCCGTGTCGACGCTCGGAGCGGCACCCGTTCCACTGCCCCTCGGGCCCGTGTACGCGCTCCAACTCGCCATCTCCTACGTCAACCTGGCGATCCCGACTGCCGCAGCCCGGATCGCGGTCAACGTGCGCTTCTTCCAACGTCAAGGCGTTCCACCCGGCACGGCGCTCGCGACCGGCGCGCTCGACGGTGTCAGCGGCTTCATCGTGCAGGCAGTACTCCTGGGTTCGCTGCTGTTGTTCAGCGGGCTGTCGCTCGACCTCGACATTGCCGGCCCGGCCTCGGCCGCGGTCCGCATCGCGTGGATGCTGGCGGTGGTGCTCGCCGTGGCCGCGGTCGTGATCGTCTCCGTTCCCCGCCTTCGCCACCTCGTGCTGGGTGGGATCCGCAAGACCGTGCACGAGGCCTACACCGTGCTGCGTGGCCTGCGATCCCCGCGACGCTTCCTGATGCTGTTCGGCGGCAACCTCGCCGCCGAGCTGTTGTTCGCATTCGCTCTCGGCGTCTTCCTGCAGGCGTTCGGCTACTCGCTGGCGCTCCACGAACTGTTGCTCATCAACATGGCGGTCTCGCTGCTCGCGGGTGTGCTGCCGGTGCCGGGTGGCGTCGGCGTCACCGAGGGAGGGCTGATCTTCGGTCTGACCTCCTTCGGCGTCCCCCAGGAGGCCGCGTTCGCCGCCGTGATCCTCTACCGCGTCGCGACCTTCTACACGCCACCGATCTGGGGCTTCTTCTCGCTGCGATGGCTGGAGCGCAACCGCTACCTCTGACGTTCCGGGTCACGGCCGTCGCGCTCCGACACCGCCGAACGCGTGAACAAATGGCGTAATCAGTCCGCCATTTGTTCACGCGTTGGCTGGGGGAGTGGAGTGTGGAGGGGGGCGTGGACGATGCCGAGCGTGCCGGGTCCGGTGTGGGCGCCGACGGACGGGCCGACCTCGTAGACGACCACATCGCTCGCGGGCAACTCGGTGACGAGTCGGGTCCGGATCTGTTCGGCGACCTCGCGATGGACCGCATGGCCGACGCCGATGCGGAGGGGGTCGGAGGCTGCGGCGGCGATCGTCGCCTCGACCATCACCTCGATCGCCGAGTCGAGGTCGGCGACGGCACCACGGTCGTGGAGCGCCCCGTCGGACAGCTCGAGCACCGTGGTCGGTGTCAGTTCGCCGTCGACGCCGACGAACCGTCCACCGCGCCGTGCCACGGCGGGGACGCCGACGACGAACAGGCTGCCGGTACCGGTCGCGGTGCGCTCGGCGGCGGCCGCTGCATCCTCCAGCGAGGCCCCGCGTTCGAGTTCCTCGGCCGCGTCCCACACCGCGAGTGCGACCGGAAACGACCCGACGCCCGTGTCGACGAGTGTGACGGGAACGTCGACCATGTCGGCGGCGATCGCGGCCGACGCCAGCGTTGCGGAGTACGCGGCACCGGTGTGCACCGACAGCACCCCCGTCGCTCCGCGTGCCGCGGCGGCCCGGTACATCTCGACGAAGGTGCCGGGCGACGGTGCCGCCGTGGACACCACCGAGCCGGCGGCCACCCGCGCGTAGAACTCGGCGGCGGTGAGGTCGACGCCCTCGGCGAAGTCCTCCCCGTCGACGGTGATCGTGATCGCGGCGACGCCGATGCCGAAGCGCCGGCGAACGACGTCGGGGAGCATCGCCGCGGAGTCGGTGACGATCTGGATCATCGGTCTGTCTCCCCGAATCGGTCGCGTTCGATCACTGCAGTGTCGCACTGCCGTCCACGAGCGCAGTGTCGAGCGAGCGGTCGTCGGAGTCGTCGAGTTCGCCGTCGGGAGGCTGATCGTCTGGCCGGCGAGACTGCATCACCCGTCGACCGATTGCGATCGCCGCCGTGAGCGTTGCCAGCACGATCACCGCACCGATCGTGAACGAGACCGGGTCGTCGGGGACGACCCGGTTCTGGAGCCACACCTGCAGGTCGATCGCTCGGTCGACGATCGGGTCCTCGGTGGCCCCGTCGAGCACACGGATCTCGTACCAGCCGTAGTACGCCACATAGGCACCGGCGACGACGAGGAGCCCCCCGGCGACGCGGTTCATCACCGGCAGCATGTTCCGGAATCGTTGCACCACACCGGACTTCGCGAGTGCGACGGCCACGGTCAGGATCGCGATGACCACGCCCATGCCCACGCCGTAGGCGACGAAGACGCCCAGACCGGTCAGCCAGTTCTCGCTGCGGAACGTGCTGGTCGTCACGGCCAGGAACGGCCCGATCGTGCACGACAGCGATGCAACGGCGTACGACACGCCGAAGAGGAACATCGACGGCAGCGTGCCGTCCTGGCCGCCCTTCTGGAGCTTGGGAATCGAGATCATCAGCTGGCGTCCCAACAACAGCGCCACACCGAGGCCCAGCAGACCGAAGCCGATGACGACGGTCGCCCACGGCAGGTACTGCTCGATGCGTACGGCGAGTGGGCTGATGATCAGCCCGAACGCACCGAACACGAGCACGAAGCCGGCCGTGAGCGCCAGGGACACGGTCAGCGCCCGCCCCACCGCTCCGGCGCGACCACCGCGATGTTCGATGCCGATGAAGGCAGCCAGGTAGGCCGGCAACAGGGCGAAGCCGCACGGATTGACGGTCGCGGCCATCCCGGCCGCGAGGGCGAACGCGTAGGTTCCGTTCATGATCCGAACCGCCAGGTCGTGTGTCGGGCCGTCATCACGTGGCGACCAGCTCGGCGACCCGCTCGGCGAGGGCGTCGCCGCCCATGCCTCCGATGAAGACATCGACGCTCCCGTCGTCGTCGATGAAGGCGAACGCAGGTTGGCCGTAGACGCCGAACGCGCTCCAGACGTCACCGCCGAGGTCGGCGACATGGGTCAGCGAACCCGTCCCGGTGTCGTCGACGAACTCGCGCATCTCGTCGAGATCGCCCCGGCCCGGTACGCCGATCAGGGTGACCTGCCCGGCGAACTGCTCGGCGACCTCGGCCACCTCGGGAGCTTCCGCCCGACAGATCGTGCACCACGGCGCCCAGAACCAGACGACCGAATCTCCACCGGCGAGCGACGCGCCGTCGAACGACGTCTCGCCGTCGAGGACCGTCGACGTGCTGAACGCTTCGGTGAGCGCCGTGGCCAACTCGTCGGCGCCCGCACCGCGATCATCGGCGGCCGAGGGGGTGCCACCCTGATCGCCACCCTGATCGTCGACGGCCGGCGCATCGTCTGCGGATCCGGCGCCCACGCCAGGATCGGCATCTCCACCGCCGCAGGCGGCGATCGCCAGGGCGGCGACCCCGACCATGGCCGCACGGCGCATGTACCTTCGTCGGACTGGGGGCACGCGGGTGTCCATGGGTGGGGAACCCGGGAGGGCGGCACCGCATTCCCGCCGGCGACGCAACATGTCGCGTGTCGCGGGAAGAGCAGGGCGCCAGAGCGGGTTTCCTCGTCATGACCGCCTCTCCTGTCGTCCATCGTCGCCGTCGGAGCGTGCTGCTGCTCGCCGCGTTCCCGCTCGTCGCCGTGGCGTGCGGGTCTGCGTCGGGCGACGCCGACCCACCGTCGCCCGGCACCGAGAGCACCGCCGAGACCGGTGACACCGCCGACCCGGTCAGCGTCGAGCAGGTCGAGTCGTCACCGCCGGACGTGACCGTGTCGGGTCTCGCCATCCACCGCGGTGAGGACGTCGACGGTGCTCCGGAGCCACTGGTCGATCTCGCCGAGATCCGCAGCGGTGGCCCCCCTCCCGACGGGATCCCCTCGATCGACGACCCGAAGTTCCTCCCTGTCGACGACGTCGACTTCCTCGAGGAGAACGAGCCCGTGCTCGCCGTCGACATCGACGGCGACGTGCGGGCGTACCCCGTCCAGATCCTGATGTGGCACGAGATCGTGAACGACACCGTCGGCGGCGTCCCCGTGGCGGTCACGTACTGCCCGCTCTGCAACTCGGCGGTCGCCTACGACCGCCGACTCGACGGGCAGATCCTCGAGTTCGGCACGTCCGGGCTGCTGTGGAACTCGGCGCTCGTGATGTACGACCGCCAGACCGAGACGCTGTGGAGCCACTTCACCGGCGAGGGCATCGTGGGAGAGCTGACCGGCACCGAGATCGACAAGTTCCCGGTGGCGACCGTGCCGTGGGGGGCGTGGCGCGACGCCCATCCCGACGGGCTGGTGCTGAGCCGCGACACCGGGTTCGAACGCTCCTACGGTCGCAACCCGTATCCGGGCTACGACGACGTGACGAGCCAACCGTTCCTCTTCGAGGGCGAGGTCGACGGTCGCTACACGGCGATGACGCGCATCGTCGGCGTCGAGGTGGGCGATGATGCGCTCGGCGTCCCCCTGGTGACGCTGCAGGAGGAGCGGGTGGCGACTGCCGACGTCGGCGGCACGGACGTCGTGGTGTTCTGGGAGCCGGGCACTGCATCGGCGCTCGACGCGTCGGACGTGGCCGGCGGTGACGACATCGGCGCGACGGGCGCCTTCGTGCCGGTCGTCGACGGTCAGTCGCTGACGTTCGAGCCCACCGACAACGGGTTCGTCGACGACGAGACGGGCTCGACCTGGAACCTCTTCGGCCAGGCCACCGACGGCCCGCTCTCGGGTTCGACGCTCGAGGCTCTTGCGCACGTCGACACGTTCTGGTTCGCCTGGTCGGCGTTCCGGCCCGACAGCCAGATCATCGAACAGTGAGCGCGCACCCGGCCACCAGCGAGCTGCTGCTGCCACG
>JAWLFC010000136.1:0-6660 GCA_041685755.1 Ilumatobacteraceae bacterium | reverse complement strand
CAACGGGGCCTCGTCGAACGACTCGGCAAGTACAAGTCCACCCGCGAACCCGGCCTCAACCTCATCTTGCCGTTCATCGAGACGATGCAGTTGATCGACATGCGTGAGCAGGTCGTCGACGTGCCGCCGCAGGAGGTCATCACCGAGGACAACGTGGTCGTGTCCGTCGACGCCGTCGTCTACTACGAGGCCACCGACCCGCAGCGCCTCGTCTACAACGTCGCCGACTTCTTCACGGCGATCACGAAGCTCGCCCAGACCAACCTGCGAAACCTGATCGGCGACCTGGAGCTCGACCGGGCCCTGACGTCGCGCGACACCATCAACACGCAGCTACGTGACGTCCTCGACGACGCCACCGACAAGTGGGGCGTCCAGGTCGTGCGCGTCGAGATCCAGCGCATCGACCCGCCGCCGGACATCGTCTCGGCGATGCACGCCCAGATGCGCGCCGAGCGCGACCGCCGCGCCACCGTCACCGAGGCGAAGGGCTACCAGGAGGCGGCGATTGCCCGGGCCGACGGTGAACAGCAGGCAGCGGTCCTGTCGGCCCAGGGCCGCAAGCAGGCGGCGATCCTCGACGCCGAGGGTCAGGCGCAGGCGATCGAGCTGCGGGCGAAGGCCGAGAAGCTCCGCCTGGAGTTCGTCGGACAGGGCGAGGGCAATGCCGCCCACGCTCGACTCAGCGGTATCAAGGAGGCCCAGGCCGACAAGGCGGTGCTGACCGTCGAGTACCTGCAGGCGCTCGAGCGCATCGGTGACGGCAGGGCGACGAAGCTCGTGATCCCCGCCGACTTCTCCGGCCTGCTCGGCACGGTCGCGGCGATCGCCGCCGCCTCGGGCGACGACGACACCGACGACGAGGTCCGGCCCAAGCAGGGGCTGCCGGTCCCCGACGACGACGACCGGGTCGACCTGCCCGAGCCCGACCGCGACGAGTACCGGACGACCCGCTGACCATGCGACGCGCCGAAGCACCACCGGCGGGTTGGTATCCCGATCCGGAGAGCCGTACTGCGCTGCGGTGGTGGGACGGACTCGACTGGACCGACGCCCGCCGTGCACCTCCGAGCGAGGCCGAGCTGCTCTCCTACGAGAGCCACCTCGCCTTCGAGGACGCACACCGTCAGGCGGCCACGGCCACCTCGGAGTCGGTGTCGTCGATGCAGCAGCGGGCCCGAGAACGAAGCGCCGACTCCCAACGAGTGATCGAGAACGTGCGAGAGGCGGCGCGCAGTGAGGTCGACCGCGCCGCTGACCTGTTCTCCCGTCAGGCGCGCTCGATGCAGGCCGAGATCACCCCGTTGATCACCCAGTACTCGAACCGCCTGATCCGCTGGCTGCGGATCCTCGCGGTCCTCGCGGTCGTCCTGCTCATCGCCTGGGTCGTGTTCCAGGTCGTCGCCCAGGCGAGCTTCTTCGAGTGGCTCGGCGACCGCATCGACAACCTCACCGACGACGAGGGCGGCGCTCCGCTCGGGGTGAGGGCGGCACTGCTGACAGCCGGTAGCTGAACCGGTAGGTGCCGGGGCAGATCCGGTACCGGTCGAGCACGTCGGGGCCGCAGCTGGCGGTGCCGAGGCCCCGGTGGGCGACGTCGGCGTGAACGACGAGTGTACGTCGCGGGCGCAGGTCGGTCTCGTGGGCGGCGGCGTAGAGGTCGGCAGCGGTGAAACGTGTCGCCGAGACGTGCAGCACGTCCGGTTCGATCACGTCGAGACGCACTGCACGTTCGGGCGAGTGGAACTCGAACCATCGGCAGTCGGTGCGCAGGCCGAACTCCTGGGGCACGAGGTAGGGCGGTTCGTCGATCTCGGCGTCCCACGTGCCGAGGACGGCGCCTCGGTTGCGGTCCGGGTAGTTCTCCAGCGGCCCGCGGCCGTACCAGCGCACCCGGTCGAAGCCGGCGGGGAGTTCGAAGGTCACGCCGACTCGGGCGAGGTCGTCGAGGTCGTCGGGCACGACGACGGTGTGGGTGTGCAGGACCGAGCCGTCGTCGAGGGCCTCGACGCGGTGGTCGTGGTCGACGAGTTCGTCGCCGGGCCGACGGTCGACGCCGGCGAGTCGCCAGCGGCCGAGTGCCTTGGTGCCGGCCTGGAAGTCCTCGCCGAGGTCGTCGGCGAGCTTGAGGCCGTCGTTGTCGACCGGCGCCCGGAACACCGCCACCCCCGGCCGCAACCCCGCGACCGTGTCGTCCCCCATCCGCCCCGTCACAGTCCGAAATGTCGCGCTGCGATTGCGCTGAGCGACATCAGAGCGCGATTTTTCGGGTCGTCGGGGCGACGAGGGTGGGATGAGGGGCACCTGGTCCCAGGCGACGAGGTGTCCGGCGGGGGCCCACGTGGTCGCGCGGCGCTGGTACCAGCGGACCGTGAGGTGGGCGTCGGGTGACGGTGGCCGCACGCACGGCAGGTCGACGTGCGCCACGCCCCCCGGCGCCACGTCGCCGACGGCGAGGGCTCCCGACTCGACCACCTCGCCGGCCACGAGGAGTTCCCACTCGGCGCGTAGGTCGGACAGGTCGGCGAAGCTGCGCCGGTTCGTCACCACCAGCGACTCGGCTTCCAGGGCGACGGTGACCGGCCGGTACACCCAGGCGACCTCCTGCATCGCCGGGTGCGGTACCAGGTCGGCCGCCATCAGCCCGTCGGCGACGAAGTTGCCGTCGTGGCGATCCTCACCGAACTGGCCGCCGTAGGCGAACCCCCGGCGCCCGTTCGGGAGCCGGGTGAGCAGCCCGTGGTCCTTCCACTCCCAGATGAAGCCACCCTGCAGGCCCGGCGTCGTCGTGATGACGTCCCAGTAGTCGGCGAGCGATCCGTTCGAGTTGCCCATCGCGTGGGAGTACTCGCACATGATCAGCGGACGATCACCCTCGCCGCGGCGCCCGTACTCCTCGACGGCGTCGATCGTCGGGTACATCGGACACACGATGTCGGTCGCGGTGAGACCTCCGTCGACCCAACCCCGATGGAACACCGCCCCCTCGTAGTGCAGCGGTCGCGACGGATCGGTACGGCGGATCCAGCCGGCGAGCGCGTCGTGGTTGGCGCCGTAGCCCGACTCGTTGCCGAGCGACCACACGATGACGCTCGGATGGTTGCGGTCACGCTCGACCATCCGGGCGCCGCGCGCCAACCACGCCGACCGATAGCGGGAATCGTGGCAGAGGCTCGTGTTGTAGGCGTGACTCTCGAGGTTGGCCTCGTCGACGACGTACATCCCGATCTCGTCGCAGAGATCCAACAGCTGCGGGTCGTTCGGGTAGTGGGCGCAACGCACGGCGGTGATGTTGTGGCGGCGCATCGCCAGCAGGTCGGCGCGCATGTCGTCCACCGTGACGGCCTTGCCCCGGCTCGGGTGGTGATCGTGGCGGTTGACCCCGAAGACCCACACCGGCTCGCCGTTGACGAGCAGCCGGCGATCGCGGACCTCGACCGAGCGGAACCCGACCAGGTGCTCCTGGGTGTCGACCACGGTGCCGACCGGATCGACCAGCTCGACGCGCACCCGATACCGCGTGGGGGACTCGGCCGACCACGGCATCACGTCGTCGATCCGCAACCGGGTCCGGGTGCGATGGCCGCTGAACCAGTACGGCGTCGCGAAGTCGTGCGGCACCCGCTGAGCAGCCGGCCGGGCGACCCGGCGGCCCCGTCCGGTCTCGACGCCGACACGTACCTGCCACCCCGGGCCGGGCGGCTCGCGGCCACCCACGGTGGCGTCGACGGTGAGCGTGCCGGTCGACGCGTCGAGACCGGCATCGCAGACGACACCGGCGAGGTGCACCGGTGGTCGGGCCTCGAGGTACACCTCGCGATGCAAGCCGGCCATCCACCACTGGTCCTGGTCCTCCACGTAGCTGTGGGCGCTCCAGCGCACGACGACGATCGCGATGTCGTTGTCACCGGCGTGCACGAACGGCGCCACGTCGTACTCGCTGGCGAGGCGGCTGTCGGTTCCGTAGCCGACGAACGATCCGTTGACGTAGACGGCGTGGACGCTCTCGGCGCCACCGACGTGCAACACCACCTGGTCGGCGCGCCAGCGGGCCGGCACCGTCACCGTGCGGCGGTACACCCCGGTCGGGTTCCGCTCGGGCAGACGCGGCGGCGGGCCGTCGA
The DNA here is from genome assembly GCA_041685755.1 of Ilumatobacteraceae bacterium. Taxonomy (GTDB): domain Bacteria; phylum Actinomycetota; class Acidimicrobiia; order Acidimicrobiales; family Ilumatobacteraceae; genus Sva-07. The sequence continues at coordinate 2,536 of JAWLFC010000136.1, read as the reverse complement.
AGGGCATCTGCACGTTCGTGTACGCGGGGTGGTCACCGACGTCCTGCATCGTCCAGTTGCCGGGCACCGACACCGTCGTCCATCGTCTGCCCGTCGCCGGTCCGGTCACCGCGGTGGCCGGAATGCGATCGGGGCTGTCGAAGAGCCGGAAGCTCCATCGGCCGTTCAGCGATCGCCGCGGCCGCGACCCGCCGTGCGCCGGTGGGTGCATCGGGAGGCGTCCGATCGAGACGACCTCGGGATCGGTCCAGGGTCGGATCCCTCCGATGGCCGGCAGCATCGCCGGAGTCTCCCAGACGACGATCGCAGCGCCGGAATCGGATCGCCGGCAGAACCGGACGGGCGGGTCAGGCGCCGTCGTGCACCCAGACCGGGGCGCTCATCGGCATGATGCCGCTGTCCCAGATCCAGTCCATGGCCGGCACGCTCACCCGCACGCAGCCGTGCGACGCCGGGTAGTTCGGAATGCTGTTGGAGCCGTGCACGGCGACGCCGCCGACGAAGTACTTCGGCCGGTAGATCTCGCCGAGGTCGCCCTCCCACCAGCCGTCGGGTCGCTGCCGGTTGACCCGGTGCAGACCGTTCGGGGTGATCGAGTCACCGCTGACGATCTCGCCGGGGGTGTTCTGATCGGGCTTGGAGTACGGCTCGCCCGTGCCGGTCGAGGTGTTGAGCACCCACTCGGCGCGTCCGTCGATCACGAAGAACACCAGCTGCTTGCCCTTGTCGACCTCGACGAGGCTGCCGGAGTTGGCGCGGGCGATCGGACGCCGGGTCATCGACGTCAACGCGTCGGCGGTCGCCTGGTCGACCCGGCCGTCGGCGTCGAGGCCCACGTACTTCTCGAATGCCATGACCGCCTGGCTCGTCGTGAGCCCATACCCACCGTCGACTCCCGAGAGCCAGAAACCGAGATCGAGCAGTCGCTGCTGGACACGGGCGGTCTCGGCGCCACTGTTGCCCCCGACTGCCTGCAGCGGTGGATCGACGACCGCGACCTCGATGACGTTGGCCGCCTCGGTGGTGGTCGGCGCCACCGTCGTGGTCGTCGCCTCGGTGGTGGTGGTCGTCGCCTCGGTGGTGGTCGTCGTCGCCTCGGTGGTGGTGGGCGCCAGCGTCGTGGTGGTCGTCGACTCGGTGGTGGTGGTCACCGCGGCGCTCGCGCCCTCCGCACCGGCGCCGCTCGTCACCGCGGTCGAACAGCCGGCGGACGCGACGATGCCGAGCACTGCCAGCAGGCCGACCAGGCCCCGTCGGCGCGTCCGAGCCGCCATGGCGCGCGAGCCTAACGGTGTCACGGCGAGGTGTCTCCTCGCGTGACGGCGGGGGCGGGAACCGGGTCGGCCCCGAGGCGGGCCACGTCGAATCGCTCCACGAGTTCGTCGAGCGAGGCGGCCGAGCCGAGGCCGAGCGATTCGATCAGCCACGCCACCACGTCGTCGGCGCCGACGCCCCGGGCGGCGAGGTCGGGCATCGTGACACTCGACCCGCGGCGCTTGGCGAGACGTTCGCCGTCGGCGTCGACCACGAGGGGGACGTGCAGGTAGTCGGGCCGAGGCAGCTCGAGCAGCTCCTGCAGGTGGATCTGGCGCGGTGTCGACGAGAGCAGGTCGGCGCCGCGGACCACCTCGGTGATCCCCTGCGCGGCGTCGTCGACGACCACCGCCAGGTTGTAGGCGGGGACGCCGTCGTTGCGGCGCAGCACGACGTCGTCGACGACGGCCTCCACATCGCCGTGCAGACGATCGGTGAATCCGACGACGCGGTGATCGGAACGCAACCGCAGCGCCGGGCGGCGACCCTCGGCGCGCCGACGCGCCCGATCGTCGTCGCCGAGCTCGCGGCAGGTGCCCGGATACGCCCCCGGCGGGCCGTGCGGCGCCTGCGCGGCCGCCTCGATCTCCTCGCGGATCTCGCGCCGGGAACAGAAGCACTCGTAGGCGAGGTCGCGGGCCACCAACCGCTCGATCGCCGCCTCGTAGCGGTCGAAGCGCTCGCTCTGGCGAACGACCTCGCCGTCCCAGTCGATGCCGATCACCGTCAGGTCGGCGAGTTGCGACCGTTCGTGTTCCGGGCTCGACTGATGGCGATCGAGGTCCTCCATCCGCACGATGAAGCCCGCATCCCGCGACCGGGCGGCGAGCCAGGCGATGGCCGCCGTGCGCAGGTTGCCGAGGTGGAGCGCTCCCGTGGGTGACGGAGCGAACCGGCCGACCATCCGGTCATTGTGGCCGGTATCGGGCACGGGTCCCGACGATCTCCTACAGTCGAGCCCGATGGTGTGCCCAAGCTGCGGGATCGACATCGCGGAGAACCAGAAGTTCTGCCACGAGTGCGGCGCGGCCATCCCGACCACGGCGATCGACGCCGACCTGCCGACGCAACCGATCCCGGTCGATCCGCCACCTCCCCTTGCAGAGGCGCCGCCTCCCGTTGCAGAGGCGCCGCCCTCGGTGTCGGCGGCCGAGCTGACGACGAGCGAACTGGCACCGCCGACCGTGGCGCCGCCAGACACCGAGGTCCCGACCACGGAGAT
>JAWLFC010000135.1:0-6755 GCA_041685755.1 Ilumatobacteraceae bacterium | reverse complement strand
TCGCCACCGGAGCGATCACGGCGATCTGGGACAAGCGGTTCCGGGGCGCCATCCGCGGCCTGCCGGCCGAGGTCCACATCGGCGAGCGGGCATGGTTGACCGAACGCATCGCCGGCCGCGACCTCCGGGTGTCGGCGGGTTCGTTCTTCCAGTCGGGTGCCCAGGCGGCCGAGCTGCTCGTCGCTGCCGTCGCCCGGGCGGCGCCCGAGCTGGCCACTGCCCGCCACGGCCTCGACGCCTACGGCGGCGTGGGGCTGTTCGCCGCCACGGCGATGGCCGGGGTCGGCAGGGTCACCCTGGTTGAATCGAACCGGTCGGGCTCTCGCGATGCCGAGCACAACCTGGCCGGACGCGACGCCCACGTGGTGCGCGCCGAGATGACCGGATGGACCCCGCCGACCGGTGGCGGCCCGACGCCACCGGTCGACGTCGTGGTCGCCGATCCGGCGCGTTCGGGGCTCGGCCGTCCCGGCGTGCAGGCGTTGGCTGCCGCAGCCGCGCCGGTGCTCGTGCTGGTGAGCTGCGACCCGGTGTCGCTCGCCCGTGACACCGTGCTGCTGGCCGATGCCGGCTACCGCGCCGAGCGCGTGGAGGTGTTCGACCTGTTCCCGAACACCCACCACGTCGAGGCGGTCGCGCGGTTCGTTCGCGGCTGACGGTGAATATTCTGCATCTCTGGTCATCCGGGAGGTTCCGCTGCAACGAATTGACGATGTGAGACGCGAGTACACCGACGCATCCGACGCCACGCTCGTGGTGTCGATCGGCCGGTACCAGCAGGCCGCGCTCGCCGAGGCCTACCGGCGCCACGCCGGTGCGTGCTTCGGGCTGGCGAAACGCCTGCTCAACGATCACGCCCGCGCCGAGGAGATCGTGCAGGAGGTCTTCGTTCGCCTGTGGAACGAGCCCAACCGCTACGACCCCGAACGGGGCACGCTGCGCAGCTTCCTCCTCGCCCACACCCACGGCCGGTCGGTCGACCTGATCCGTTCCGACGTGTCGCGTCGCACCCGCGAGGAGCGAGAGGCCCGCGAGCAGGCCGACGGCGGCTACGACCTCGCCCACGAGGTCTGGGACCTCGCGCTGGCCGGACACGTCCGCGACGCGATGGCGGCACTGCAGCCGGGCGAGCGCCAGGCGATCGAGTTGGCCTACTTTGGCGGCCTGACGTACAAGGAGGCAGCGGCGCAGCTGGGAGAACCGGAGGGCACCGTGAAGAGCCGCATCCGGTCGGGTTTGAAGAAGCTTCGAGTCGAGCTGGTGCACGCCGGCGTGAGCATCGGGATGGACTGACGATGAGTGGACAGGACGAGGAGATGCCAGGCGACGCCTACGCGCTCGACGAACTGCTCGGCGCCTACGCGCTCGACGCCGTCGACGACGACGAGCGTCGCCGCGTCGACGACTACCTCGAGGTCAACCCCCGCGCTGCGGCCGAGGTGCAGGCGCACCGTGAGGTCGCCACCATGCTCGCCTTCACCGGCATGGACGCGCCCGGCGACGTGTGGGGCCGGATCGCCGACGAGATCGGCGAGCCGGCGCCGCCGCCCGGCCCCGAACTCGCCAAGGTGATGTCGATCGACGATGCGCCGCGGCGCCGTCGCATCTCGACGATCGCCCCGTGGATCGTGTCGGCAGCGGCCGCAGCGGTGCTGGCATTCGTCGCCATCGGGATCGCCGACCGCGCCGACGCGCCCAACGAACCGCTGGCCGAGGCACTCGAGATCGCCCGGGCCGATCGTGACTCGGTCACGACCACGCTGGTGTCGGAGGCGACCGGCGTGTCGGCCGAGGCGATCATCGACCAGGACGGTCACGGTTTCGTCGTCGCCCAGAGCCTGCCGACGCTGCCCGACGGGCAGACCTACCAGCTGTGGGGAGTCGTCGACGACGGCCAGGTGATCTCGCTCGGCATCTTCGGTCCCAATCCCGAGATCGAGACCTTCAGCATCGACGGCCCGGTCAGTGCGTTGGCGATCACGATCGAGGCGTTCCCCGGCGTGGTCAGTGACGGCAACCCCGACGGCGCCTTCGTCGGCACCTTCTGATCACCGCGAGGCGGTGAGCCAACTGGCGGTATCCGGTTGGTTCGCTCATCGCTACAGGGTTTCCGTACCGGGCGATGAGCCAACTGGCGGTATCCGGTTGGTTCGCTCATCGCTTCGGGTGCTTGCACGTAGCCTGGCGTCGTGCTGACACCGGTCCGTTCCGACGAAGTCCGAGCCGCGCTCGACGAGGGGCTGCCCGTCGTGGCTCTCGAGTCGACGATCTTCTCGCACCTCGGCCTGCCGTCGCCGGCCAACCGTGACGCGCTCGAGCGGTGCACGGCGGCGATCCGGGCCCAGGGAGCGGTTCCCGCCGTCACCGCAGTGCTCGACGGCGCCGTGCGGGTCGGGTTGGGCGACGACGAGCACGAGCGCATCCTCGGCGAGGCCCGCAAGGCCGCCGAGCGCGACATCGCCGTGGCGATCGGTCAACGGTGGGAGTTCGGGGCGACGACGGTGTCGGCGTCGGTGGCGATCGCCGCCGCCGCCGGGGTGACGGTGTTCGCCACCGGCGGCATCGGCGGCGTGCACCGGGGAGCCGAGGTGACCGGCGACGTGTCGGCGGATCTCGACGCCATCGCCTCGCACCCGGTGATCACGGTGTCGGCCGGTGCCAAGGCGTTCCTCGACCTCGCCCGCACGCTGGAGTACCTGGAGACCGCCGGCGCCCCGGTGCTCGGTTGGCGCCACGACTGGTTCCCGGCGTTCTACACCCGCTCGTCGGGTCTTCCGGTGCCGCATCGGGTCGAATCGGCGGAGGAGGTCGCGCGGATCTTCGCCGCCCGCAGTCGCTCCGAGTCGGGCATCCTGCTGACGGTGCCGATCCCCGAGGCCGACGAACTCGACGGCCTCGATGCCGTGGTGCGCGGCGCGCTCGCCGAGGCCGAGCGCGACGGCGTGGCCGGTGCCGCCGTCACGCCGTTCGTGCTCGGCCGCATCGCCGAGGCCACCGACGGCCGCAGCGTGCCGGCCAATCTGGCCCTCGCGGAGCACAACGCTGGTGTCGCCGCCCAGATCGCCGTCGCCATCGCCTCGGGGCGGATCGAGTAGGTCGAGCGTCGGCGTCGATGTCGGCTCAGGCCAGTCGTCGCATCCGGCGCTCGACGCGGTCGAGGAACGCAGCGCGTTCGTCGGGTTCGGCGGAGTCGAGACCGTACAGCGCGAGCCACGTGGTGCGGGCGAGCGGGTGGCACATCGCTCGCAGGCTGCGCGTCATGGTGCGCTTGCCGGCTTCCCCCTCGATCATGTTGAGCCACTTGGGCGAGCCGTGGGTGGTCACGGCGACCAGGCGGCGCACGTTGCGCAGTTCCGGCCGCAGGCGGCTCGCGCCGGCGGGCAGCGACCAGGCCACACCGTTGACCCACACCCGGTCGATCCACCCCTTGAGCATCGCCGGCTGGCCGGACCACCACGTCGGATAGACGAGGACGAGCGTGTCGCACCAGACGAGATCCTCGGCGTGGTGGCGGATCGACGGATCGGTGCCGGGTTCGAGATGCCGCTGCCGGTCGGTGGCGGTGAAGCCGGGTTCGAAGCCGTCGGCGTAGAGGTCGGTGAGGCGCACCTCGGCGCCACCGTCGGCGAGTCCGGTCACGACCCGGTCACGGACCGCGGCGACGAAGGAGCCCGGCGACGGATGGCAGTACACGACCAGCGCCCGGGTCATCGCAGGCCCGCCATCTCCGCCTCGACTCGGGCGGCGAACCGCGTCCGGTCAGCGGCGGTCGACGTGTCGATCGCGTACAGGCCGTGCCAGTGGGCGCGGACCCGGAAGCCGCAGCTCATCCGCAGCGCTCGGGTGATCGTGCGGCGGCCGTTGTCGTTGACGAGCCGCACGTACGACCGCGGCGAGCCGTAGGTGGAGATTCCGACGAGGTGGCGCAGTTGGCCGAGGCCGGGGCGCACCCTGCCGGTGCGTTCGTCGAAGCGGAACCCCACCCCGGGGACCAGCACCCGTTCGAGCCAGCCCTTGAGGATCGCCGGGAGCCCACTCCACCACGTGGGATACACGAACACGAGCGCGTCGGCGGCGAGCACGGCAGCGGCGTGCCGGGCGACGACAGGATCGAGGATCGGCTCCTCGCCGTCGTAGGCGAGACGCTCCTCGGTGGTCATCGCGACGCGAAACCCCTCGGCGTACAGGTCGAGGACCGTCACGTCGTGCCCGGCGGCCTCGAGCCCGGCCACCGCGCGCTGGGCGAGGGCATGGCAGTAGCTCTCGGAGGTGGGGTGGGCGACGACGACCAGGGCCCGCATCAGTCGGCCCTCGAAGCGGCGTTGTCGGCGGGCGTCGGCGCCTCCTCGGAGCGCAGCGACAGCAGCTGGGTGACCGCCACGAACACGAGCAGGGCCGCGAACATCGCGTTGGCGACGGTGGGGCTCAACCGGTCGGAGATCGTGCCGCCGATCACCGCCGTGACGACGCCGAACGCGCCGACGACGGCGGCGACGCGGATGTCGGCGTTGGCGTGCCGGCGGTTGCGGATCGTGCCCATGATCGACGTCGGGACGATCACGGCCACGGAGGTGCCCTTGGCGACGACGGGCATCATGTCGAGCAGCACCACCATCGAGGGGACCATGATGACGCCGCCACCGATGCCGAGCAGCCCGGCGAGGGTTCCGGTGACGAAACCGATCGCCACGAGCAACAGCGCCATGGCGACGGTCAGCTCGACCCGCCCGCCCGACTCCGAGCCGAGGAGCAGTCGTGTCGCCGTGGCCAGCACGGTGATCACGAACACGATCACCAGCAGCCGCTTCGGGATGATCCGCAGCAGATGGGTGCCGAGCACGGCGCCGGCGATCGCACCGATCGCCAGGAACACAGCGACCGCCCAGTCGACGTTGCCGTGGGACTGGTAGGTGATCAGGCTCGCCACGGCGATGGGCAGGGTGGCGGCGAGCGACGTGCCGTGAGCGAGGCGACGTTCCATCTTCGCGAAGCTGGCCAGCGCAGGGACGATGATCAGCCCACCTCCGACGCCGAAGAGGCCCCCGAGGAGGCCGGCGGCAGCGCCGGCGATCGCGGCCTGGTGGAACCGGACGGAGCTGTCGGAGAGGGACACCGGCGCCGACGTTACGTGCCCGACCCCGAGCGAGCGCAGTTCCGCTCGGGGGAGGGTCGGTCGTCAGCGTGTGAGGAGCGACCCGAGGTGGTCGCGAACCGCGGGCCAGTCGTCGACCGTGACGGCGTAGACGGCCGTGTCGCGCAAGCGGTCGCCGTCGTTGGGGTGGAACGAGCGGCGGTGGCGGTGCAGGATCGCCTCGAAGCGGGCGCCGATGCGCTCGATCGCCTGCCGGCTGCGCTCGTTGCGGGCGTCGGTGCAGATCGCCGCGCCCGAGCGGCCACGCCGGATGGAGGTAGCGGGTGCAGCCGACGACCCGACCGTCGGCGACGCGCCGTCGGGCCCGTCGGGTACCTGGGTGTACCCGAACGACGAACGGTCCCCGGACGCAGCAGCCGCGAGTCCGTCGACGTGGTCACGACGCAACGGTTCGAGCACGACGTGACGGCCGCTGTGGACGTGGTGGGCCAGCAGGTTCACGGTGGCAGTCTCGCGTGGGGGACTGCGGGGGTCGTCGGTCGGATTCGGCGAGCAGCGTCGCGGTACCGTGCGACGATGACCGACACCCGATCGATCGACGACCTGTTCGACGACTCCACGATCCTGCCCGGCGACCCGGTCGGCGACGACGGTGCCCCGCTCGAGGTGCTGCACGATCGCGAGTACCGGGTGCGGGCGTTCCGCAAGGCCGACGACACCATCGTGATCCGGGGTGCCGTGCGCGACCAGAAACCGCCGGGGCTGTATCTCGACACCGACCCCGACCCGTTGACGATCCACCACATGCAGATCGACCTCGAGGTCGCGTTCCCGTCGCTCGAGATCGTCGGCGCCCGGGTGGGCATCGAAGTGCACCCGAACGCGGAGTGTCCGAACATCGAACGCCACTACGACCATCTGGTCGGGCTCTCGATCGCCCGCGGGTTCACCCACAAGGTGCGCGAGCTGTTCGGCGGGCCCCGTGGCTGTACGCACACCACGGCGCTGTTGCAGGCGATGGCGCCGGTGGCGATCCAGTGCATGTGGTCGATGCGGGCCTCGACCGCCCGGCGCACCGGCTCGATGCCCGATGCCGGTGCGCTGACCCCCGAGCAGCGGCGCGGCATGTGGCAGATGAACCTGAACACCTGTCACGTGTGGGCCGAGGACGGCCCCCAGGTCGCGGCGCTCGAAGCGGGCGGTGACTTCGAGCCACCGCTGTGGGCCGCCGAGCGCATGGTGCAGCTGGGCCTGAAGCCCGACGACTGGCGTAGTCGCATGCGCGGCGGCTGATCGGGTGCCGGCAGGCCGGACAGGCAGGCCGGATCGGAGTGTGTCGAACCGGGCGCGACCTGGCAGACTGTCGCCCCACATGGTGGTCATAGCTCAACAGGTAGAGCACCAGGTTGTGATCCTGGCGGTTGGGGGTTCAAGTCCCCTTGGCCACCCCAACGCAGCAATGCGAACGACCTGAGAGGGTGCGGAGCGACGCTTCGCTCGGTACCCTCCCAGGCCGCTTGCTTCTCTAGCTCAATTGGCAGAGCAGTGGACTCTTAATCCATTGGTTCTGGGTTCGAGTCCCAGGGGAAGCACCACCCGCGACCCGAAAAAGTGCGGTCCGGTTGCGCTCAGCGCAACCAGGCCGCGCCATTTCGGGAGGGGG
>JAWLFC010000036.1:18562-27242 GCA_041685755.1 Ilumatobacteraceae bacterium | reverse complement strand
GACGACTGGACGGTGTACACGCGACCGCAGCTCGGCCAGGACGTGCCCGACTTCGTGCTCGTGCACCCCGACCACGGCGTGGTGGTCGTCGGCGTCGGCTTCGCGAGCTCCGAGGTGCTCCCCGCCGTCCTGCGCCACCGGTCGACGCTCGTCGACCAGTTCTTCTCACTGCCCGGCGATGCCCGCGACCCCGGCGGAGCCGTGCGGATCGCGATCGCCGTCCCGGACCGCTCGACTGTCGACGCCCTCGCTGCGATCGGGCCGATCGCCGACCCCGTCGTGTCGGTCTGGGGCTCCGATGCCCTCGACGAGCGTCTGACCGGAGCGTTGATGGCGCCTCCCGGTGTCGCCGTGGCGCCCGAGTCGATCCGCCGTCTCCACCGCCAACTCGTCATCGACGGGATGTCGCACGCGTCGGTGGCACCCGTGCAACTCAGCTCCGATGCCCGCATGGTGGCGTCCAACCCCCGTGGCACACCGATCCGGGGTGTCGCCGGCGCTCCGGGCACCGGCAAGTCGTTCGCGCTGACCGCCCGGGCCGCACGGCTCGCCGGCGAGGGCAAGAGCGTGCTCGTGCTCTGCTTCAACCTCACGCTGGCCCATCGCCTGCGCAGTCTCGTCGCTGAGCGGTGCGCCGAGTACGGGGCCAACCCCGTGCGGGTGACGTGCACGAGTTTCCACACCTTCTGCGCCCGCCTCGTCGACGACGCCGCTGCAGCCGGTGTCGTCGCCGCCGAGCCGGCGCGCGGGACCTGGCCGGAGAAGATCGTCGTGAAGACCGACGACGTGCTGCGCAACGGTTTCGAACGCCGCTTCGACGCCATCCTCGTCGACGAAGGACAGGACTTCCGGCTGCAGTGGTGGAACATGCTGCGCGAGCTGGTGTTGCGGCCCGGCGGCGAGATGCTGCTCACCACCGACCCGACCGTCGACCTGTACGGCAAGTCCAGCTGGGCGACGCCGAGCACGCTGGAGTCCGGCGGGTTCACCGAACCGTGGATCCAGATGACCGGTTCGTACCGGATGGCGCCCGAGCTGATCGAGACGACGAACCGTTTCGCCCGCGAGTTCGTCGATCACGACGCCGTCGTCCCGATCGTGCCGGCCGACCAGTCGGTCGTCGTCGGCGAGGTGTCGCCCGGCGAGCGGTCGTGGGTCAACGTCGCCCGTGTCGCCGACCTCGGCCCCGAGATCGGCCACGCCGTCGTGAGACTGCTGCGTGACAACCCGGGCCTCGCTCCGCGCGACGTCGTCTACCTGTGCGAGTACCACCACGACGGCCTCGCTGCCGCGGCGGTGATCGAGGCCGCCGGGTATCGGGTGCATCACGTGTACAGCCGCGATCCCGACGAGCGTCAACGCCGCAAGTCGCGTTTCTGGCCCGACGCCGACGCGATCAAGGGGTGCACGGTGCACGCCTTCAAGGGCTGGGAGAGCCCGGCGGTCGTCCTGGGCATCGGCATGGAAGAGCGGTCACGGCGGCTCGCCTACGCGGCGATGACCCGGGTCACCTCGACCCGTGGCCGCCCTGCCAGCTACCTCGCCGTCGTCAACGCCGACCCCCGCATGGTCGAGTTCAGCGTCGCGTTCGAGCAGGGCTCACCGGTCGGCGTGCAGTCCTGACCGCTCGAGTGGCCCACCGGCTACCGTCGGCGCCCATGGATCTCGCCGAGTTGCAGGACGTCATCGAGCGCACCTACGGCGATCGCGACCGGGAGCGCGGGGTGTCGGCGACGGTGGCATGGTTGGCCGAGGAGTTCGGCGAACTGGCCCAAGCGGTGCGCAAGGGGACACACGAGGATCGTGTCCACGAGTTCGGCGACGTCGTGGCCTGGGTGGCGACGCTCGCCAACCAACAGGGCGTCGACTTGAACGACGCGGTCGCCCGTTATGCCGCCGGCTGCCCCAAGTGCCGGTCGATCCCCTGCGCCTGCTGAGTCAGACCAGCAACTCGGCGATCTGGATGGCGTTGAGGGCGGCACCTTTTCGAAGGTTGTCACTGCTGACGAACAACGCCAGACCGCGACCGTCGGCGACGCCCTCGTCGCGTCGGATACGGCCGACGTAGGAGGGGTCCTGCCCGGCCGCGTCGAGCGGGGTCGGGATGTCGGACAACACCACACCGGGTGCTGCAGCGAGCAGCTCGGTTGCTCGCTCGACCGAGATCGGTCGCTCGAACTCGGCGTTGATCGCGAGCGAATGACCCGTGAACACCGGCACGCGCACGCACGTTCCCGACACGGCGAGGTCGGCGATGCGGAGGATCTTTCGGCTCTCGTTGCGCAGCTTCTGTTCCTCGTCGGTCTCGAACGAGCCGTCGTCGACGAGCGCCCCGGCGAACGGCAGCACGTTGAACGCGATCGGCTTGACGAACTTCTCGGGCGTCGGAAAGGTGACGGCGGCGCCGTCGTGGGTCAGCTCGGCGGCGCGGTCGGCGACCTGACGGATCTGCTTGTCGAGTTCGTCGACGCCGGCGAGCCCGCCGCCGGACACCGCCTGGTAGGTCGCCGCGACCACGCGACGCAACCCGGCCTCGTCGTGCAGCGGCTTGATGACCGGCATGAACGCCATGGTCGTGCAGTTCGGGTTGGCGATGATCCCCTTCGGCGTGGCACGGGCGAGATCGCCGTTGACCTCGGCGACGATCAGCGGCACGTCGGGGTCCATGCGGAACGCCGAGGAGTTGTCGATCACGACGGCGCCGGCGGCCGCGAACTTCGATGCGTAGGCCCGCGACGAGCTGGCACCGGCGGAGAACAGGGCGATGTCGAGCCCGCTCGGATCCGCGGTCTCGGCGTCTTCGACGACGACATCGGCGCCCTTCCACGGCAGCGTCGAGCCGGCGGAGCGCGCCGACGCGAAGTAGCGCATCTCGGCCACCGGGAAGTCACGTTCGTCGAGCAGGCGCCGCATCACACCGCCGACCTGGCCGGTTGCGCCGACGACACCGATTCGCAGGCCACCATCTGTTGCTGACATGGGGCCCAACGATAACGGTCGGTTCGCCGACGGATGCCGAGGGTTTCGCGCGCTGGGAGCAGCCGCGTTCGCTCTGACACAATCACCCCATGCGTCTGCGTCCCGAGCTCGTTCCCTGGAAGGCGGCCGGCAGGACCAGCGAGCGTCAGGTCAGCGGCGACGACGTGGTGCGCACGACCGGGTGGGTGTTCAACAACAAGACCGGTGCCGAACTCACCCTCGAGGAGTTCGTCGCCACCGGCGACTCCGAGGTGCCTGCCTATCTGACCGTGTTCGGCCTGCGGGGCCCGGACGTCGACGGACGCACCCCCGACGACAAGACACTCGTCGAGATCGGCAGCGGCATCGGTCGCATGACCTGCGCGTTCACGCGCGAGTACGCCACGGTCGTGGCCTGCGACCTCGATGCCGGTTTCCTCGAGCGCTGCATCGAGACCGTCAGCCGCTTCGGCAAGGTCGACCGTCTGCGCACCAGCCACGTCGCCGACGGCAAGACGATCGATCTCCCGCCGAACTCGGCCGACGTCACGTTCAGCTACATCACCCTGCAGCACTGCGATCCCGACGACGCCCTCGAGCTGACCTCCGAGGCGGTGCGCATCACACGGCCCGGCGGCAAGATCGTGCTCAACTACCGGGCCCGCAGCCCGCTCGACATCGTGCTGCTGCCGCTCGGGATGTTGGTCCGTGGGCTGTTCCGCATCCCGAAGTTCGGCCCGTGGCTGTCGCAGCGTCGCCTGGCCGCCCGGCTCGGCTGGCAGGCCAACCGGCTGCAGCCCGACGAGCTGATCGGTCCACTGTCGCCGTTGTTGACCGACATCGAGATCTGGCGGAACCCGAAGAGCAAGATCTCCGGCCGTGGCGCCGTCGTCCAGGAGTTCGACGGCATCAACCCCCGCCACTACTGGCTCATCGCCACTGTCCGCTGAGTGTTACACCAGGGGTCAGACCCCCGGCGTAACACTCGTGGTCAGACGGCGGCGACGACGGTGTGAGCGTGGCGCTGGATGCGCTCGGCGGCGCGGGCGACGTCGAGCACGTCGTCCCGGTCGGCCAGCAGCAGCCGGTGCTGTAGCCAGACCGTGGACTGCGCCGCGTGTTCGGCGTTCGGCAGCTGCAGCGACGGGTAGTCGACCTCGGGTGCGCTGGCGCGCAGTCGGGGCCCGAAGTTGCGGTCGCGGAACAGCGCCAGGTCGGTCAGCGACGGATACGACACCCCCATCGGGATGCCCTCGGCGCCCAACGCCCGCTCGAAGGCCCGCAGCGACAGCCCGGCGAACTCCGAGGAGTCGTAGTGGAACACGAAGCAGTAGTTGCCCTGGCTGTCCATACGGGGGTCGCGGCGGGGGGCGCGCAGCCCGGGAATCTCGTCGAGGGCGGCGTTGAGCGCGATCGCATTGGCGTTGCGCACGGCGTTCTGCTCGGGGAAGCGGGCGAGCTGCGCCCGCAGCACCGCGCCCTGCCACTCGGTCATCCGCAGGTTCGAGCCGTACCCGGCGTGGTGATAGAACCACTCGCCGGCGGTACGCCCGCAGTCGGCGTACGACCAGGCCCGATCGCGCAGCGTCTCGTCGTTGCAGATCAGCGCCCCGCCCTCGCCGGCGGTCATCAGCTTGGAGCGCTGCATCGAGAAGCTGCCGAAATCGCCCCACGACCCCACACCCCGTCCGCGCCAGAACGTGCCGTGGGCGTGGGCGCAGTCCTCGACCAACCGCAGGTCGTGCTCGGCGCAGAGGGCGGTGAGGGCGTCGAGGTCGGCAGCGGCGCCGGCGACGTGCACGGCGACGATCGCCTTCGTGCGCGACGTGATGGCGGCGCGGGCCGCTGCGGGGTCGATGCACAGCGTGTCGGCGTCGACGTCGACGAGCACCGGAGTGGCGTTGACGGCGAGTACCGCTGACGCCGACGCCACGAACGTCATGCCCGGCACGATCACCTCGTCACCCTCGCCCACGTCGCAGGCGGCGAGCGCCGCTTCGATCGTGTGGGTGCCGTTCGTGAACGCCATGCCGAACCGTGCGCCGTGGTAGTCGGCGAACTCCCGGGCGAACGTGGAAGCCTGATCGCCGTCTCCCTGCCACCAGCCGCCGGCGTCGAGCACCCCGAGGAGCCCGGCACGCTCGGTGTCGTCCCACACCGGCCAGGACGGGTAGTCGGCGTGGCGGATCGGGGTCCCTCCGAGGATCGCCGGGAGGTCAGCTGCACTCATCGCCGACCAACCGTACGGTGTGCGGCGCTACGAGTCCTCGTCGGGCTCGGGCTCCGGCGCCGGTGCGATCGCGATCTGGCGGATCCGGTGCCGTTCGATCTGGCGGATCTCGAGGCGCCAGCCGTCGATGCACACGGTCTCGCCGACGGTCGGGAATCGGCCGAGTTCGTCGAGCACCAGTCCCGAGATCGTCGTGTAGTCACCGTCGGGGAGCTCGACGTCGAGGTCCTCGAGGTCGTGGACCGGGAAGCCGCCGGGCAACACGAGCGTGCCGTCGGGCTCGGTGATCACCGCGGTGAGGTCGGTGTCGGTCTCGTCGTAGATCTCACCGACGAGTTCCTCGAGCAGATCCTCGACGGTCACGATCCCGAGGGCGCGTCCGTACTCGTCGATGACCACCGCCATCTGCGTTCGATCCTGCTGGAACGTGCGCAGCGCCGTGAGCACCCGGGCAGCGTCGGGAAATGCCGGGATGTCTCGAACCGCACCGGCGACCGGTTCGTCGCCGCGGCCGAGCAACGAACGCAACCGGACCATGCCGACCGTGCGGTCGAGGTTGCGCTTCTCGGCGACGGGAGCGCGCGAGTGCCCCGACTCGATGAGCAGTGCGAGCGCCTCGGCGCAGGTCGAGTCGGCATCGACGACGGCGACCTCGCTGCGCGGCACCATGACCTCGTCGACGGTGCGTTCGGCGATGGCGAAGGCGCCGTCGATGATGAGGCGTTGGTCGTCGGAGAAGTTGTCGTGGATGGCGACCATGTCGCGCAGCTCCTCGCCGCTGACCTCTTCTCGTTGGAGGTTGGGATCGCCGCCCAGGACCTTGACGGCGATGTCGGTCGATCTCGACAGCAGCCACACGATCGGCTTCGTCAGCGTCGACAGCAGGCTCAGCGGTCGGGCCATCACCATGCCCCACTTCTCGGCGCGTTGCATGGCGATGCGTTTCGGAGCCAACTCGCCGAACACGAGTGTGAAGTACGCGAGGATCAGCGTGACGATGATCACCGACGCCGGGCCGGCCGCCCCGCCGAGGAAGCTCAGCGGCCCTTCGAGCGGCTCGGCCAACGACACGGCGGCGGCGGCGGAGGCGAGGAATCCGGCCAGGGTGATGCCGATCTGGATCGTGGCCAGGAACTGGTTGGGTTGGCGAGCGAGTCTGGCCAGCAGGGCGCCGGTCGAGGACCGTTCCTCGAGCCGCTGCAGCTGGCTCTCGCGCAGCGACACGAGTGCCAGTTCGGTCCCGGCGAACGCCGCGTTGACCAGCACGAGCACCGCGACGAGCACCAACTGCGGCCAGACGTCACCCATGTCGACGTGTCATCTCCGTTCGGGCAGCGGCGCGGAGTAGTCGGCACCCGAGTCGAGGCCGAACGCAGCGTGCAGCGCCCGGGCTGCGCGCTCCATGTCGCCGGCGGCGCAGACGATCGACACCCGGATCGTCGAGGTCGAGATCATCTGGATGTTGACGCCCTCGTCGGCGAGGACGCGGAACATCTTGGCGGCGATTCCCGGTGCCGACTTCATGCCGGCCCCGACGAGCGACACCTTGGAGATGTCGTTGTCGTGCGACACGCCGGTGGCGCCGATCTCGGTCGCCACCCGGGACACGATCTGTTCGGCGTCGGCCATGTCGGCCATCGGCATCGTGAAGCTGATGTCGGTGGTGCCCTGCGTCGAGGTGTTCTGCACGATCATGTCGACGTTGACGTTGGCGTCGGCGAGCGGTTCGAACAGGGCGGCGGAGATGCCGGGACGGTCGGGGACGCCGAACACGGTGACCTTGGCTTCGCTCATGTCGGTGACGACACCGGAGATGATCGGATCTTCCATCGAGGCCTCCTCGTTGGTGACCCACGTACCGGGTTCCCAGGTGAATGCGGAACGGACGTGGAGGGGAACGTCGTGATTGCGGGCGAACTCGACCGAGCGCAGGGCCAGCACCTTCGACCCGGCACCGGCCATCTCGAGCATCTCGTCGAAGTGCACCCTGGCGAGCTTGCGGGCCTGGGGGACGATGCGGGGGTCGGCGGTGAACACGCCGGTGACGTCGGTGTAGATCTCGCAGGCGTCGGCGCCCATCGCCTGGGCCAGCGCCGAGGCCGTCAGGTCGGACGCACCCCGACCCATGGTGGTGATCTCCTTGTCGGTGCTCACCCCCTGGAACCCGGCGATGACGCAGACCTTGCCCACGGCCATGGCCTGACGCACACGATCGCCCCTCACCTCGACGATCTTCGCCTTGCGGTGGGAGGTGTCGGTGATGATGCCGACCTGGCTTCCGGTGAAGCTGATGGCGTCGATACCGCGGTCGGCGAGCGCCATCGTCATCAGCGCGGCGGTCTGGCGTTCACCGGTGGTGAGCAGCATGTCCATCTCCCGGCCGGGCTGGGTGCGCGAGACCGAGTCGGCGAGGGCGATCAGGTTGTCGGTCGCCTTGCCCATCGCCGAGACGACGACGATCACGTCGTTGCCGCGCTTCTTGGTGAAGGCGACGTTGTCGGCGACGGCACGGATGCGGTCGGGGTCGGCGACGGACGTGCCGCCGTACTTCTGGACGATCAGTGCCACAGGACCGGGAGGCTACAAGCCCTCAGCCGACGGTCACGCCGATGACGCTGAACTCGCCGGGGTCGTTGCCGAGACCGGTGCCGCCACGCGCGAGGAGGATGACCGTGTCGCCCGGTTCCGCGCCGGACAGATCGAGCGTGGCGGTGAACGGTTCGAGGTCACCGAAGACGCCGCCGACGGCGATTGCCTCGTCGAGCACCGTGGCATCGGGATCGCTGAGCACCGCGAGGACGTTGATCGTCGATTCGAAGCCACGGCCGAGGCCTTCGACCGTGAGCGGGCCGGCCGCGACCGTGGCGCCCGTCTCGGGTGCGGTGATCCTGACGCCTTCGCTGGCGGCGCCGATCACGAACCATCGACCGTCCGAACCGAGTTGACGGACGAACGCGACGGCCCGCTCCCCACCGGTCTCGGGGCCGAGCACCGGGACCTCGCCGCTGCGGGCGTCGCCCGCCCGGAACTCGCCGACGATGGGATCGAGACCGAAGGGGAAGACGTCGCGCACGAGCGCCGCTGCGGCTTCGGTGGGTTCGTCGGCGCCGTCGGGCGGCCAGAGGCCGAGATTGGTCGCCCCGTCCGGGACCGTGGTGGCCGCCGATGTGGTGGTCGGCGCGGACGTCGTGGTCGGCGCGGACGTGGTGGCGGGCGCCGACGTGGTGGTGGGCGCGGACGTCGTGGTGGGCGCGGATGTGGTGCTCGTCGGGTCGGTCGCCGGCGATGACGTCTCGTCGCTTCCACACGCCACCAGCGACGCGCCGGCGATCAGCAGGACCGGAAGCGTGATCATGGTACGCATGGCAACCTCCCAGGGTTGGTTCAGGTGTTCTTGACGACGTGTTCGACGACCTCGAAGCTCATCAGGTCGGCCGACTGGGCGACCGGCTTGCGGGGTGCCTCACCCTCGGCGGGCTGGTTGCCGTCGGC
>JAWLFC010000036.1:0-18462 GCA_041685755.1 Ilumatobacteraceae bacterium | reverse complement strand
CTTGACGACGTGTTCGACGACCTCGAAGCTCATCAGGTCGGCCGACTGGGCGACCGGCTTGCGGGGTGCCTCACCCTCGGCGGGCTGGTTGCCGTCGGCCTGGCCGCTGCCGTGGCCGCGCTCGAAGTCCTGGCTGTTCATCCAGGCCTGGAAGTGCTCCTCGGAGGCCCAGCGGGTGTAGACGAAGTAGCGGTCCTCGCCCTCGACGGGGCGCAGGAGCTGGAAGTCCTCGAACCCGTCGAACTGCTCGACCATCTTCGCCCGCCCGGCGAAGCGACCTTCGAGCTGAGGACCCATCCCCTCGGGGATCGTGATGGCATTGATCTTGACGACGCTCATGGCTCCAGCATGCCCTGATCACACGTGACGCAAAAGTCGCGCCAGTGTCGACATGGCGTCGAACACGTCCGCGAAGCTCGTCGTCAGGGGCGACAGCCCGAATCGCAGCACATCGGGGTCGCGGTGGTCGACGACCACCCCGTGAGCACTCAGTGCCTGTTGCAGGCGCCGGGCATCGGGGTGTCGGACCGCGACGTGGCCGCCTCGGCGTTCGGGTTCACGGGGGGTGTCGGTCTCGAGACCCAGTTCGTCTGCGAGTTGGATGCAGAAACCGGTCAGCGCGCTCGCCTTCGCGGCAATGGCGGCGATCCCGGCCTCGACCGTCAGCC
Source organism: Ilumatobacteraceae bacterium (assembly GCA_041685755.1). Classification (GTDB taxonomy): domain Bacteria; phylum Actinomycetota; class Acidimicrobiia; order Acidimicrobiales; family Ilumatobacteraceae; genus Sva-07. The sequence goes on along the minus strand of JAWLFC010000036.1, from coordinate 17,794 downwards.
CGATGCCCTCGCGGGCCGCCGTCAGCCCGAGCACGGGCGGTGTGCCGTTCAGCATCCGCGCGATGCCGGGGCGCGGGTCGAACGGTCGGTCCATCGCGAACTGGTCGGCCTGGCCGAACCACCCCCAGATCGGCTGGGTCAGCCGGTCGTGGATCGTGCTGGACACGTACACGAAGGCCGGTGCTCCTGGGCCACCGTTGAGGAACTTGTAGGTGCATCCGACCGCCATCTCCACGCCGGCGCCGGGAAGATCCAGCTCCAGCACGCCGGCGGCGTGGGACAGGTCCCAGATCGTCGTGGCTCCGTGGGCGGTGGCACGAGCCGTCTCGCCGGCCAGGTCGGCGACCTCGGCGGTGCGGTAGTCGACGAGCGAGCGCACCACCACGTCGACCCCATCGAGATCGTCGAGTCCGTGGCGCACGGCGCAGGCCCGAAGCCGATGGATGCCCTCCACGACGTAGCGGTCGGTCGGGAAATCCGCGTCGTCGATCGCGATCACCCGTCGGCCGGGAGCGAGGTCGAGCGCCGCGTTGACCAACTGGAAGATCCCGACCGTCGTCGACTCGTGGACCGCGACCTCGCCCGGTGCTGCCTGCAACAGCGGCGCCAGCTCGTCGCCGACCGTGAGTGCGAGGTTCAGCCAGTCGTGTTCCCACCACGACGAGATCAGGTCGTTCGACCACTGCTCGACGGCTCGGTGGAGCGCGGCGACGGTCCGCTTCGGCGTGCGTCCGAGCGAGTTGCCGTCGAGGTAGATGAGCTCGGGATCCGGCACGACGAACTCGTCGCGCCACGCGGAGAGCGCGTCGACGGCATCGAGGGCGAGCGCGTCGTCCCGATCGGTCATCGCGCCACTCTTCCAGGGTGGACGCCGTTGGTTCAATCGGCGAGCTCGACGAAGGAGGCGTGACGGACGAGGCCGTCATTGGTGAACTCGGCGATCTCGACCGTTGCCCGCAGTACCGGCTCCACCCAGGTCGCCGACCGGCGGACGGCCGGAGGCGGTGGAGGCTCGAACGGGCAGTCGTCGACGGTGATGTCGCGCAAGCGGGTGGTCAGCGACTCCAGGGTCGGCTGGTCGAAACCGGTTCCCACGCCGCCGGCGAAGCGCAGTCGACCGTCGCTCGGACGACCGACGAGCAGCGCCCCGAACGTCGACGCACGGCGACCGGTGCCGACGGTGAACCCGCCGATCGTCAGCTCGACGGGCGTGCGGTTCTTGATCTTCAGCCAGTCCCTCGTGCGCGTGCCCGGGCGATAGCGCGATCCGAGCCGTTTCGCGATGATCCCCTCGAGGCCCTCCCGCGCCGTCGCCTCGACCAGCTCCTCGCCGCCGCCGACGCGGTGGCTCGGCACCGTCCAGTTGGGTCCGGCGTCGACGAGCTGCTCGAGCAGCCGGCGCCGGTCCTCGTAGGGGAGCTCGATCGTGTCGGTGTCGTCGACCTGCAGGACGTCGAACAGCTGGAGCACCGCCTGGTGTGGCGCGCCGGCGCCCGAGTTCTGCACGAGCTCGAAGCGTGGCCGGCCGTCGTCGTCGAACGCAACCAGTTCGCCGTCGAGGATCGCCGAGCGGGCGTTCACGCTGTCGGCGAGATCAGAGAGTTCCGGCCACCGTTGGGTCACGTCGTGGCCGGCGGTGCTCTGCAGGCGGACCCGACCGTCGTCGACGAACACGATCGTGCGGTAGCCGTCCCACTTCACCTCGAAGGCCCAGTCGTCGCCGGCGGGGACGGCGCCGGCGGAGCCCATCGTCGCCTTCATCGGCCGGACCGGGAACCGCAGGGTCACCGACGACCGGTTCCCGGCAACCGGCTCGACAACACGCCGGCGCGCTCCAACGCGTCGAGGCGGTCGTCGTCGTAGCCGAGCAGCTCGGCCAGCAGCGCGCGGTTGTCCTCGCCCCGGTATCTCGGAATCCCCGTCACGCCGACGTCCGGACTGGATCCGAACCGCCAGGGTGAGTTCGGCACCCGGATCGTCCCGCCACCACGATCGTCGACGCCGACGACGGCGTCTCTGTCGTGGGCCCAGTCGGTCTCGGTCAGCTCGCCGGGCTGACGCACCCGCCCGACGGCGAGCTGGTGCTGGGAGAACCGTTCCTCGAACGCGTCGGCATCGGGCACGGTCGCCGCGAAGTCGATGATGATCTCGCGCAGCGCGTCGAAGTTGGCGAGCCGGGCCGCGACGTCGGCGAAGCGGGGGTCGTCGGCCAGGTCGGGCCGGCCCATCGCCGCGATGAAGAAGTCGAACGTGCCCCGCTCGGCGGGATGGCCGCTGACGACCAGCGACTCGCCGTTGGCGACGGTCAGTACGAGGTAGTCGCCCGGCCGGAAGCTGCGGATCCACTGCGGGTCGTCGTCGCCGTCCCACAGCGCGTCGTGGAGGTGCTCGTTCACGTACAGCATCGTCTCGGCCATCGACACGTCGATCCACTGGCCCTCGCCGGTGTGCTCGCGCTGGTAGAGCGCGGCGAGGATCGCCGATGCGGCCTCGAGCGAGGTGTACACGTCGGCGTGGCTGTGCGGGTCCTTCGCCAGTTCACCACCGCGGGCATTGCCCTGCGAGGCGATGATCCCCGCCTCGGCCTCGACGACCGGCGCGTACGCACGTCGATGGACCCACGGACCGGTCTGCCCGTAGCCCGAGATCGACGCGTAGACCATCCGGGGGTTGCGAGCGAGCGCGGCGTCGGCATCGAGGCCGAGGCGGGCCATCACCCCCGGCCGGTAGTTCTCGACGAGCACGTCGGCGTGTTCGATCAGGCCGAGCAGGATCTCGGCGCCCTCGGGCACGGTCAGGTCGATGCTGAGGTTGCGCTTGCCCACGTTCTGTTGGACGAAGTAGCTGGAGAGGCCGTGGCGGCGCGGGGTGGCGAAGCGCGTGAGGTCGCCGGCGGGCGGCTCGATCTTGATCACCTCGGCGCCCATGTCGGCGAGCATGCGGGTGCAGTGGGGGCCCGACAGCACTCGGCTGAGGTCGAGCACCCGCACCCCGGTGAGCGGGCGGGCGGCAGGAGTCGGCGACGTCACGCCCACATCGTGCCACCCTGCCCGTCCGGACCCGACCCCGACGCGCACCTGCCCGTCCGGACCCGACCCCGACGCGCACGCTGCACCACACTGTCTCCATGTCGAACGACGCACCACTGGCCGGACAGCTCGCACTCGTCACCGGCGGCGGCTCGGGGATCGGCCTCGCCTGCGCCCGAGCGCTCGTCGCCGACGGCGCCGCCGTCGTGCTCGCCGCCCGCAACGCCGACCGGTTGGCGCTGTCGGCAGACGCACTGCGCGCCGACGTCCCCGGTGCCGTGGTCTCGACCGTCGCCTGCGACGTCACCGACGAAGCGAGCGTGGAGGCGGCGTGTGCCACCGCTGCCGCAGCCGGCCCGCTGCGGATCGTCGTCGCCAACGCCGGCACCGGGTCGGCCGGGCCGTTCCACCTCACCACGCTCGACGACTGGAGCCAGGTGCTCGCCACCAACCTCACCGGCGCGTTCTTGACGATGAAGCACGCCGTCGGGCACCTGGCGGCGAACGGTGGCGGGTCGATCGTGGCGATGTCGTCGATCGCCGCCGTCGAGACCCATCGCTACATGACCCCGTACAACGTGTCGAAGGCGGGCCTCGAGATGCTCGTCAAGCAGGTCGCCGACGAACTCGGCTCGTCGGGCATTCGCGCCAACGCCGTGCGCCCGAGCCTCGTGCCGACCGACATCTCTGCCGGGCTCGTCGCCTCGCCCGACATCGTCGGCGACTACCTCGAACAGATGCCGCTGGGCCGTCTCGGCACCACCGACGACATCGCCGCCCTCGTGCGGTTCCTCGCCGGGCCCGAGAGCTCGTGGATCACCGGGGAGTGCATCAGCGCCGACGGCGGCCACCACCTCCGACGGGGCCCGAACCTCCACGGCGTGATGAGCCAGGTGTTCGGCGACCGGCTCGCTCCCCCCGGCCCCACGACCTGACCTGCGCGTCGGGGTCGGGTCCGGACGCGCCGACCTGCGCGTCGGGGTCGGGTCCGGACGCGCCGATGGGCAGGAGGGGAGCGTCGGACGGGCGTCACACACGAACGGGCGTTCCTGCCGGTAGCGTGCGTTCTGCTCCGGTCGAATTCACGGCTGGTGAGCGCACTCGGAATTCTCTCTGCTCCGGTCCTGCGCTGTGTGAGCAACATAGAGGAGTCCCCCCCATGACCATCATCGATGACGCCCCGCGCGTCCATGCTGCAGATGCAGCCGTCCCCTTCCGCGAGCTCGGCCTGCCCGACTCGATCGTCGAGCGCCTGGAACGCCAGGGCAAGCACGACACCTTCCCGATCCAGGCTGCGGTGATCCCCGACGCGCTCGCCGGGCGCGACGTCGCCGGCCGCGCCCCCACCGGTTCCGGCAAGACCCTCGGCTTCGGGCTCCCGCTCGTCGCCCGGCTCACCGACGCCCGCCCGAAGCGTCCGGTTGCGCTCGTCCTCGCCCCCACCCGCGAGCTCGCCGAGCAGATCATGGCCGAGCTCACTCCGTTCGCGAAGGCTGCCGGCCACAACGCGGCGTCGGTCTACGGGGGCGTCGGCTACGGCGGTCAGCGCAAGGCGCTCGACCGCGGTGTCGAACTCGTCGTCGCCTGCCCCGGCCGCCTCGAGGACCTCATGCAGATGCGGGCGATCGACCTCCGCGACGTCACCACCGTGGTGATCGACGAGGCCGACCAGATGGCCGACATGGGCTTCCTGCCCGCCGTGCGCCGCATCGTCGAGCAGACCGCCGACGAGCGCCAGGTGCTGCTGTTCTCCGCCACCCTCGACGGCCCGGTCGCCAAGCTGATCTCCGACTTCCAGCACGACCCCGTCCACCACGAGGTCGGCCCGAAGGGTCCCGACGTCCACGCCGCCCGTCACCACTTCTGGGTCGTCGCCCGTGAAGAGCGCACGGCCACCACCGCCGACGTGATCGAACGGCTCGGCTCGACGATCGTGTTCACCCGCACCCGCCACGGCGCCGACCGTCTCGCCAAGCAGCTCGGCCGCAAGGGCGTGCAGGCCGAGCCGATCCACGGCGGCCGCAGCCAGGGCCAGCGCGACCGCGCGCTCGCCGCGTTCAAGCAGGGCAAGGCCGCGGCGTTGATCGCCACCGACGTCGCCGCCCGCGGGATCCACGTCAACGGCGTCAACGCCGTCGTCCACTACGACCCGCCCGCCGAGGACGCCACCTACCTCCACCGCTCGGGCCGCACCGCCCGCGCCGGCGCCACCGGCACCGTGGTGTCGCTCCTGGACACGAGCCAGAAGAAGGACGCCAAGAAGATGCAGCGCGGCATCGGCATCGACGAGCCCTTCACCGACGCCCGCGTCGCCGACCTGGTCATCCATGCCGCTCCCACCGTCGTCGAGCACGCTCGCACCGAGCAGCTCGACGCCGAGCACCGCCAGACGCGTATCACGCGGGAGGCGACGGCGACCGCCGAGCGCGCCCCGGCGAAGCCCGGCACGAGCCGTCCGGCCCCGACCGGCAACGCCGCCGACGCCAAGGGCACCGTCAAGTTCTTCAACTCCGGACGCGGCTACGGCTTCATCACCCCCGACGACGGCGACAAGGACCTGTTCGTCCACTTCTCGGCGATCGCCCACGAGGGGTTCAAGACGCTCGACAACGGCGCCCGCGTCGACTACGACATCCGCGAGGGCCGCAACGGTCACGAAGCGTTCGACGTCCGCGTCGTCCCCTTCAACTGATCGGCCCCAACGCCCCGGCGTCGTCGTGGCCGGGCGAATAGTCTCGCGGTGTGTACCAGGATCGTGACCTCGTCGAGCGGCGGATCCAGCGTGAGCTGTGGGAACGGGTGCTGCCGCTGGCCCATCCCGATGCTCGCCCGCTGACGGTCGAAGCCGGCGCCGACCTCGACCACCTCGAACCGTTCACCCCCCGGACGAAGTGGGGCGCCCCGTGGGCGACCACGTGGTTCCGGTTCACGGGTGACATCCCGGGCGACTGGGCGGGTCGGCGGGTCGAGGCGGTGATCGACCTCGGCTTCCACCCCGACGCCGCCGGCTTCCAGTGCGAGGGCCTGCTCGTCGACCTGCACGACGACGGCACGTTCTCACCGCTGCAGGGCATCCATCCCCGCCGGACGAACTACGCCGTCGACGCCGTGCCGGGACCCGTCGTGCTCCACCTCGAAGCCGCCTCCAACCCGACGTTCGCCGGGTTCCAGCCGTCGCGCTTCGGTCTCGTCGAGACCGCCGGCGACCGCCCGCTCTACATCTTCCGCCAGGCCACGCTCGTCGTCGTCGACCCCGACGCCCGAGCCCTCGCCTGGGACATCGAGGTGCTCGACGGCGTGATGCGGGCGCTGGTCGTCGACGATCCCCGACGGGCGCGTCTCGCCCGCACCCTGGCCGACGCCCTCGACCGGGTCCCCGACGTCGCCGGCGCCCGCAAGGTGCTCGCTCCGGCGCTCGAGGAGGACTTCGGCGACGCCGTCCGTCACCGTTCGGTGGCGATCGGTCACGCCCACATCGACACCGCCTGGCTGTGGCCGCTGCGAGAAACCGTCCGCAAGTGCACGCGCACGTTCGCCTCGGCGGTCGCGATGATGGACGACTACCCCGACTACACGTTCTGCGCGTCCTCGGCCCAGCACTACACGTGGATCGAAGAACGCCACCCCGAGCTGTTCGCGAAGATCGCCGAGCGGGTGGAGCGCGGCCAGTGGGTGCCCGTCGGCGGCATGTGGGTCGAGTCCGACATGAACCTCCCCTCGGGGGAGAGCCTGGTGCGTCAGATCGTGTTCGGCCAGCGCTACTTCGAGGAGAAGTTCGGCCGTCGCTGCACCGAGGTCTGGATCCCCGACGTGTTCGGCTATCCGGCCGGTCTCCCGCAGCTCTTCGCCGCCGGCGGTATGCACCGGTTCGTCACCCAGAAGCTGAGCTGGAACAAGCAGAACGTCTTCCCCCACAGCACGTTCTGGTGGGAGGGTCTCGACGGCACGCGTGTGCTCACCCACTTCCCGCCCGTCGACACCTACAACGCCGAGATCACGCCGGGCGAGTTCGCGTTCTCGGTCACCAACTTCAAGGACCACGGCTGGAGCACCGACTCGCTGATGCCGTTCGGGCACGGCGACGGCGGTGGCGGCCCGACCCGGGAGATGGTCGAGCGAGCCCGCCGCCTCGCTCACATCGATGCCCGGGCGACGCTCGAGATCGACACCCCGTCGGCGATGTTCGCACGCATCGAACGCGACGCCGCCATGGGTGCGCCCGTGCCGGTGTGGCGCGGCGAGCTGTACTTCGAGATGCACCGCGGCACGCTGACGAGCCAGCTGAAGACCAAGCTCGGCAATCGCCGGTGCGAGCGGCTGCTGGTCGAAGCCGAGCTGTGGGCGGCCACCCTCGGGCGCCGGGCCGACGTCGACGAACTCTGGAAGCGGGTCCTCACCCAACAGTTCCACGACATCCTGCCGGGCTCGTCGATCGCCTGGGTGCACCAGGACGCCGAACGCGTCCTCGCCGAGGTCGAGGCCGACGTCGAGGCGCGCATCGCAGCGCTGCTCGACGAGCTGGCCGATGGCAACACCGTCGTCGCCAACCGGGCCGACGTCGCCGTCGACGAGGTGGTCGTCCTCGACGTCGACGACCGTCGGTTCGACGGCCCGACCCAGCGCCTCGCCGACGGCACCACGGCGCTGCGCGTCGTCGCGCCGGCGCTCGCCGTCTCACCGCTGCAGGCGTACGCCGTCGCCGACCGGATCGTGCTGTCGGACACGTCGATGGCCAACGGCCACCTCGCCGTTCGCTGGGACAGCCACGGCAACATCACCTCGATCATCGACCTCGCCCGGGCCCGCGAGATCGTGCCGACGGGATCGGTCGCTGCCGCCCTGGAGCTCGCCGTCGACCATCCGGTCGAGTACGACGCCTGGGACGTCGAGGCGTGGACCGTCGCCGCTGGCACGCCACTGACCGGTGGCGACGACGTCACCGTCACCGTCGTCGACTCGGGCCCGCTCGTCGGCCGGGTCCGCGTCGAGCGGGCGTTCGGGCCCTCGACGTCGGTCGTCACCTACGAGTTGCGTGCCGGCAGTGCCCAGTTGACCGTGCACGTCGAGTTGGACTGGCACCACGACGAGCATCTGCTGTCGATGTCGTTCCCGCTCGACGTGCGCACCGAGGTGGCGATGTGCGACGTCCAGTTCGGTGTGGTCGCCCGGCCGACACATCCGTCGAGCCCGTGGGACGCCGCCAAGTTCGAGGTCTGCGCCCACCGCTTCGTCGACGTGGCCGAACCCGACTTCGGCGTGGCGATCCTCAACGACGGCCGTTTCGGTCACGGCGTGTTCGACGGACGTGTCCGCGTGAGCCTGGCCCGGGCGGCGCAGTACCCCGACCCGCTGGCCGACCGCGGCCACCACGAGGTCACGTTGGCGGTCCTGCCGCACGATGCCGGGCTCGGCCAGGTCCGGGCGGCCGCGCAGCGACTGAACCAGCAGCTGCGCATCGTCGGCTCCGGCTCGGGTCCCGCCGAGCGGTCGTCGCCGACCCGGCCGATCGTGTCGGTGGCGAGCGACCCGGCCGGCGTCGAGGTCGACGCAGTGAAGCTCGCCGACGACGGCAGCGGCGACCTGATCGTGCGTCTGCACGAGGCGTGCGGCAACCGGTCGCGGGTGTCGATCGTTCCGACGGACCGCGTCGTGGCGGCGTGGCGGTGCAACCTGCTCGAGGAGCCCGAGGCCGGCGAGGAGGTCGGCGACGGCATCGTCGCGCTCACCCTGCGCCCGTTCCAGATCGTGACCCTTCGCCTCCGTCGTTCCGCCACCCCCGACGGCCGTTCGCTCACCCCCTGAGGGAGAGCGAGGTCACGTGGGGGTGAGGTGGCGGAGGGCAGCGGCGGCGTACATCGCGACGCCGGTCGCCATCGCCGGCTCGTCGAACATCACGCGGTTCGAGTGGTTCGGCGCCGCCGTCGCCGGGTTCACGCCCTGGGGCGTGCCACCGAGGAACATCATCGCCCCCGGCACGTTCTGCAACACGTAGCTGAAGTCCTCGGCGCCCATCACCGGATGCGGCAGCCGGACGACGTGATCGTCACCGGCGACGGCGCGGGCGAGATCGAGCGAGAACTCGGCGAACTCGTCGTCGTTGCACGTCACCGGATAGCCGTGGACGATCTCGATCTCGCAGTCGCAGCCGTGGGCCGCCGCCACGCCGTCGGCGACACGACGGATGCCGTCGTGCACCTTCGACCGGGTCCGCTCGCTGGTCGCCCGGATCGTGCCCTCGATCTCGGCGACCTCGGGGATCACGTTGTTGGTGGTACCCGCCGTGATGCGCCCGACGGTCACCACCGACGGATCGAACACGTCGATCGAACGGGTGATCATCGTCTGCAGCGCCTGCACGATCTCACAGGCGACGGGGATCGGGTCGAGCGCCCGGTGCGGCTCGCTGGCATGGCCACCGCGGCCGACGACACGGATCGTCATCGTGTCGGCCGACGCCATCACCGGGCCGCCACGTCCGCTGATCCACCCGCTCGGCAACGCCGAGGTGATGTGCAGCGCGAACGCGGCGTCGACCGGTGACGTCGTGCCGTCGGATCGCGCCGGCACGTCGAGCAGGCCCTCGTCGAGCATGAACCGGGCGCCGTGGTGGCCCTCCTCGCCGGGTTGGAACATGAACAGCACCCGTCCGGCGATGTCGTCACGGTGTCGGCTCAGGAGATGGGCAGCGCTCGACAGCATCGCGGTGTGGGTGTCGTGCCCGCAGGCGTGCATGCACCCCTCGACGTGGGAGGCGAAGTCGAGCCCGGTGTCCTCCGGCATCGGCAGCGCGTCCATGTCGCCGCGCAGCAGCATCGTCGGGCCCGGTCGGGTCCCTTCGAGCAGGGCGACGATGCCGCTCGTCGACTCGTGGGTCGTGATGGTGAGCGGCAGGCCCTCCAGGGAGTCGAGCACCCGGTCGCGGGTCATCGGCAGGTCGTTGCCCAGCTCGGGCCACTCGTGCAGCGCGCGACGCAGCGCCACGGTGGTGTCGAGGAGGTCGTCGGCCTGCGTCCGCACCGAGTCGATCATCTCGGCGTCGGGGACATCGGGGGAGTCGCTCATCGTCGCATGGTACGTGTTCCGCTCGGGCCATGTCACCGCCCACTGCGAGGTGACGGTCGATCCGGCCGTCGTTCCCACCCGGCCGTCCGATCCGACGGTCAGACCACCCAGGAGATCCCCGACGTGACCATGTACGGCGCCAACCCCGAGCAGCTGACCCACCTCGGCACCACCTTGAACCGGCAGATCGACACGATCGCCCAGCTGATGGCGACCGTCGACGGCGTCGTCAACGCCACGACGTGGCAGGGCCCGGCGCGCGAACGCTTCGTGGAGGACTGGAACGGCAGCTTCAAGCAAGCTCTCAACCGGCTCAACGACGCGTTCGGGCTGGCCGGCCGCGACTGCATCGCCCGCTCGGAGGAACTCCGCCGGATCATGGGCGCCGGCGCCTGAGCGTCGCTCACCACGAACGCTCTACGCTGGCCGGGTGGCCTACGTCGAGTTCACCATCGAGCCGTTCGTGGAGGGCCGGCCCGGCCCGCACGTGACCGCGGCGATCGACGCCGCTCGTGGCCACGGCGCCGAGGTCGAGGTCGGCCCGTTCGGGTCGTCGTGCACGGTCGACCTGGGCGACGTCGGTGACGTCGTGCGCTCGGTCACCGCTGCCGCGTTCGGCAACGGCGCCAGCCACGTGTCGGTGCACGTCGCCCGTGAGGTGCCGTCAGCTCCGCCGGCCTTCGCTGCGGAGCGCGACGGGTGAGCGAGCAGACGTCGGCGCGCCCGACGGCCCACCCGCTGATCCGGTCCGTGAAACCCGTCGTCGACGCACTCGGAGCGTCGTTCGTGCCGCTCGACGAGATGGAGGCCAGCGACGTCCCCCTGGTCTGGGAGGGGCGGACGATCGCCGCCGTCCGCATGCCGCCGCTGCACGGGGCGCTCGACCGCCTCATCGACGCCGTCGAGACCGAACTCGGCGGGCGGCTCCCGCTGCTGTCGCGGGAGGACAAGCAGCGTGCGGTCCGCCTGCTCGACGAACGTGGCGCGTTCATCCTGCGCCGCGCGGTCGAAGACGTCGCCGACGCGATGGGCGTCAGCCGCATCACCGTGTACAACTACCTGAACGCCATCCACCGGTGACGCACCCCGTGGACGGACGCCGGATCGACACCTTCGACGTCGTCGCGTTCGATGCCGACGACACCCTCTGGCGCAGCGAGGACTCCTTCGCCCACGCCGAGCACCGCTTCACCGAGCTCGTGGGCCCGTACGTGCCGACCGGCGTCGACGTCGACGCCGCGCTGCGGGCCACCGAACGCGCCGACCTGTCGGTGTCGGGCTACGGCGTCAAGGCGTTCACGCTGTCGATGGTGCGCACGGCGGTCGACATCACCGAGGCCGAGGTGCCGGCCGCCGTCATCGGCGAGCTCGTCGACATCGGCCGGGCGATGCTCCTCGAACCGGTCCACCTGCTCGCCCACGTGCCGGAGGTGTTGGCGGCGGTGTCGCCGCACACCCGAGTCGTGATGATCACCAAGGGCGATCTCGTGCACCAGACCCGCAAGGTGACCACGTCGGGCATCGAGCATCACTTCGACGAGATCGAGATCGTGCTGGAGAAGGATCCCGACACCTACGCCCGGATCCTGCGCCGTCTCGGGGTCCCCGCGGAGCGGTTCTGCATGATCGGCAACTCGGTCCGCAGCGACGTGCTGCCGGTGATGGCGATCGGTGGCCACGCCGTCCACGTGCCGTACCACATCACCTGGGAGATCGAACGCGTCGACCACCACGACGAAGACGTGGTCGAACTGGCATCGCTCGCCGACGTGCCGCCCTGGCTCGGTCTCGGCGAACTCTGATCGGGGGATGCATCGGACACGAGCGATCCGGGTACTCCCGGACTCGTGTCCCGATCGCCGGCCACCCGCGTCGCCGTGTCGGGTTTCGCGACGACGGCGGTGACCTTCGGCCCGGCGCGGAGCGCGTACGGGCTGTTCGTTCCGGAGTTCCGCTCGGAGTTCGGGCTCGACACGACCGCTGTCGGCCTCATCGCCGCGGTCGGCTACCTGGGGTTCCTGACCGGTCTCGTCGTGGCGTCGAGCGTGCGCCGGCGACGCGTGGTGGTGATCGTCGGTGCCACGGCGGCAACGGCCGGAATGCTCGCGGTCGCGGCCGCGTCGCAGACCGCCGTGTTGATCGTCGGACTCTTCGTCGCGGCCTCGAGCGCGGGCGTGACGTGGACGCCGTTCAACGGCATCACCGAGCGGGCGGTCCCGTCGGATCGGGCCGACACGACGCTCGCCATCGTCAGCACCGGCACGGCGTTGGGGCTGGCCGGCACGGGCGTGATCGCGGCCGCCGTCGTTGCCGGTGACCTGACGTGGCGTCAGGCATGGGTTGCCTTCGCGGTCGCCGGCGTCCTCGTCGCGGCCGTCGACCTGCTGTTGGTGCCGAGCAGCCCGGCGCGTCGTGACGCCAGGAAGCGCTTGGGTGAACTCCGTCACGCGACGAGGCACGGCGGTGCAGTCCGCTTGCTGGTCGCCGGGTCGCTCGTCGGCGCGGGGAGTTCGGTCTGGCTGGCGTTCGCCGTCGACGTCGTCGTGTCCGGTGGTGGTGGCGACGGGCTGGACAGCGGCTTCGTCGGCCCCGCCATGTTCGTCGCCCTCGGTGTGAGCGGTCTGGCCGCGGTCGGGACGGGTCGATCGATCGGTCGATGGAGCCTGGCCGTGACGACGCGGGCCTCGATGATGGCGCTCGCGGGCTCGATCGTGTTGGTCGGAGCCGTCCCGTCCCAGCTCGCCGTCGCGCTGTTGGCGGCAGCGATGTACGGCATCGGGTTGATGGGCGTCAGCTCGTGTTTCGCGTCGGCGAGTCTGCGCCTCTACCGCGCCCAACCGGTCGAAGGGTTCACGGCGGTGCTGGTCTCGGTTGCCGTCGGGAACATCGTCGGAGTTGCTGCCGCCGGCTGGGTGGCAGACCGTCTCGGCCTCGGTACCACGCTGGTCCTGATCGGCGTCGCGCTCGCCGGTGCGTTCCTGGTCGTCACGGCTCGGGAGAACTCGCCGTGGACGTTGCCCGCCGCAGGAGCGTGACGCGGCGCCCGTTCAGAGCCGCAGCAGCTGGACGTGATCGACGCGGTGGTCGGCGGTCTTGTGCACCACGAGCGAGGCGCGGTCGCGGGTGGGTGCGATGTTCTCGCGCAGGTTGCGGCCGTTGATCTCGTGCCAGATCCTCCGGGCGGTCGCCACCGCCTCGTCGTCGCTCAGCTCGGCGTAGAACCGGAAGAAGGAGTTGGGGTCGCGGAACACCGACGCCCGCAGGGTGAGGAAACGGTCGACGTACCATTGCTCGATGTCGGCCTCGTCGGCGTCGATGTAGATCGAGAAGTCGAAGTAGTCGCTGACGAACTCCGGGGCGTCGCTGCGCGTCTGCAGCACGTTCAGGCCCTCGATGATCACGATGTCGGGGCTGCGGACCGTGACGTGTTCGTCGGGCACGATGTCGTACACGACGTGGCTGTACACCGGCGCCTCGACGACCTCCTCGCCGCTCTTGATCCGCCGCAGCACGTCGAGCAGGGCCTTGGTGTCGTACGACTCGGGGAAGCCCTTGCGGTTCATGATCCCACGGTCCTCCAGCACCCGGTTGGGGTACAGGAACCCGTCGGTGGTGATCAGGTCGACCTTGGGGTGGTCGGGCCACTGGGCGAGCAGCGCCTGCAGGATGCGGGCGAACGTGCTCTTGCCGACCGCCACGCTGCCGGCGATCCCGATGACGTAGGGGACCTTCGGCGCGATGGTGCCGAGGAACGTCGCCGACACCTTGTGCAGGTCCTGGGTGGCGCTGACGTAGAGGTTGAGCAGACGGCTCAGCGGCAGGTACACCGTGGCGACCTCGTCCATGTCGATGCGCTCGTTGATGCCCCGCAGCCGCTCGAGTTCCGGTTGGTCCAGCGTCAGCGGCGTCGCCGCCCTGAGCTGCGACCACGCCTCGCGATCGAAGTCGAGATAGCGGCTGGCGGCGGCCGGGGCGGTCACGACGGCGACTGTAGATGGCGGTGCCCGTCGCCGACCCAATGGCGATCTCCCGCGATGGCGACACCCCTAGTGTGCGGACGTGGCAGGCGACCGCAAACTGCTCGGCGCGTACTACACGCCCACCGACCTCGTCGCCGCCGTCGTCGCCGCCGCGATCACGCCCGAGTTCGTGGGGGCTCGACGGGATCGGATCGTCCGCGTCCTCGACCCGGCGTGCGGCGACGGCCGCTTCCTGCAGGCGGTCGCGCAGCGCGTGTGCGCCCTCGGTGGACGGGTCGAGCTGTACGGCGTCGACCTCGACGACGGCGCCGTCGCGACGGCGCGGGCTCGCGTCGGCAGTGCATCGATCGCCCACGGCGACAGCCTGACGCGCCACTGGGGGACGGACCGGTTCGACCTGGTGATCGGCAACCCGCCGTTCCTGTCGCAGATGGCCCGGCGGACCACCCGCGGCGGCTCCAGCCGTCGCGGCGGCGGACCGTACGCCGACGTCGCGGCGGAGTTCCTGGCACTCGGTGCCGAACTCGTCGACCCCGACGGCGGACGCATCGCGTTCGTCCTGCCGCAGTCGCTGCTGGCCTCCCGTGACGCTGCCGCCATCCGCGACCGGATCGACGCGATGGCCGCGATCGAGTGGTCGTGGTGGAGCCCCGAGCGGGTCTTCGAGGCCCAGGTCCACGTCTGCGCGCTGGTGCTCGCGTTCGGCCGGCCGGCGGCGAACGCATCGGCGTGGTCGGACGTGATCACGTCCCGACTCGGGGTGCCTCCGCTGCCCGACACTCCCGCCGTCGACGGCACCCTCGGCGACCGGGCGACACTCAACGCCAACTTCCGCGACGAGTACTACGGCCTCGTGCCCGCCGTCGGCGACCACGGACACGGTCCAGCGCTGATCACGAGCGGGTTGATCGATCCGGGCCGGACCCGTTGGGGCACCGAACCGATCACGTTCGCCCGCCAGCGGTTCGAACGCCCCCGGGTCGACATCGCCCGTCTCGACGCGAAGATGGCCGAGTGGGCCCGGCGTCGTCTCGTGCCCAAGGTGCTCGTCGCCAACCAGACCCGCATCGTCGAGGCGGTCTGCGACCCCGCCGGCGACTGGCTTCCCGGTGTCCCGGTCATCGCCGTCTATCCCGAGGGGACGCACTGGGACGACGAACGAACCGTCGAGGCCGGACCAGCCGGCGAGGCGGCCTGGGAGATCGCCGCCGTGCTCACGTCAGGGTTCGCGTCGGCGTGGCTGTGGCACCGCAACGCCGGCACCGGGCTGTCGGCGGCGAGTGTCCGGGTGTCGCCCACCGTCCTCGCCCAGCTCCCGTGGCCGGCCGCCGATCTGAGTGCCGCGGTCGAGGCCCTGCGCGAGGGTGACGTCCGCGCCTGCGCCGGCCGCGTCGATGCCGCGTACGGCGCCCGCCACCTCACGACGTGGTGGACGGCGTCACTGGATCGCATCGAGACGCGACACGCGTGACGGCCGCCGCCACGGTGCGCGCCATCCCGGCGAGCCGGCGATCATCCACAGCAACGTCAGCCCCACGATCTCGGCGAGGTGGACCAACTCGGCCAGCGGCGTGCGGGTGCCGCTGACCACGTCGGCCACGAGGCTGACGAGCATCGTCGCCACCAGTGCCGCCGTGAACGGCAACAGCCCGAACGCCCGGTGCGGCTTCCACGCCGCGTACGCGAACCCGATCGCCAGGGCGGCGCCGAACGCCCCGAGGTGACGGGCGTAGTGGGCGTCGATGTCACCTGCGGAACCGAAAACGAGCATCGGCACGCTCTGCACGAACATCACCACGGCCACCCATGCCAACGCCGGTCGCATCCAGCCGCCGCGCCCGAGGCGCGCCGGACGGGCGCGTGTCGTGACCGCGGCGACGAGGTCGGGAACGGGCTCGGCGGGGCGGATGCGTACCTGACGGTCGAGTCGGGAGACCGCGGCGGCGTACTCCGTGCAGGACGCACAGCTCGCGAGGTGGATGTCGGCCGACAGCCGCTCGCCAGTGGTCGCCTCGCCGTCGGCGATCGCCGAGAGCAACGTGCGGATGGTGCTGCAGTCCGTGTCGCCCTGATCCGTCGGGGTGGAGTCCATGGGTGTGGAGGTCGTGCGATCGTGCGGTTCGGTTCCGAGGCGGACACGACGGGGGTCACTGTCCGTTCCGGTGAAACGGCGGCGACAATGGAGTCGTGGACCGGCTCACCAACCTGCTCCTCGCCGCCCGCGACGGAGATCGCGAGGCCCTGGAGCGGTTCGTCGCCGACACGCAGGCCGACGTGTGGCGGTTGTGCCGGTACCTGGGCGACGAGCGCGTCGCCGACGACCTCGCCCAGGAGACCTACGAGCGAGCGATCGGATCGCTGCACCGGTACCGGGCCGACGGTCCGGCGCGGGGCTGGCTGCTGACCATCGCTCGGCGGGTGTGCGCCGATCACGCCCGCCGAGCGGTCCGCCGGCGCCGCATCGACCAACGGGTGATGCGCTCGGCGACCGCGGGGTCGCTCGACGGCACGATCGTGTCACCCGACGGCAGCGGGCGTGTCGACCTCGACGCGCTGCTCGGCGACCTCGACGACGACCGGCGCGCCGCGTTCGTGCTCACCCAGGTGCTCGGCCTGCACTACGACGAAGCCGCCGAGGTGCTCGGCTGCCCGATCGGCACCGTCCGGTCTCGGGTGTCGCGGGCGCGTGCCGACCTGGTCGAGATGATGGCGGTGCACGACGAGCGGGAGGAACTCGGGTGAGCGGCGGGAACCAGCAGGCCCCGATGGCCGACCTGTCGACGATGGACTCCGTGTCGCCGTCCCGATCGAACCGACTCGCCCGCCTCGCACTGGGCACCGGGGTCACCCTGGCGCTGGCCGTCGCCGCGGTGGCGTGCGGTGACGACGCCGAACAGTCCGGGACCGGCGCGGACGAACCGACCGCCATGTCGGCAGCGGCGCAGGCCGGCGAGCAGCTGTCACGCACCCAGGGCTGCGCCGGGTGCCACGGCCAGGACTTCGACGGCGGCGCCGGGCCCGGGTGGATCGGTCTCGCCGGCTCCGAGATCCTCCTCACCGACGGCACGACGGTGATCGCCGACGACGAGTACCTCACGACGGCGATCGCCGACCCCAACGCCCAGATCCACGAGGGCTACACGCTGCGCATGCCGGCGAACAACCTCACCGACGAGGAGATCGCCGACATCGTCGCCTACATCAACTCGCTCGCCGATGGCTGACCGTCGCCGGCTCGTCGGCCTGATGTGCGTCGCCACGCTGGCGCTGGCGGCGTGCGGCAGCGACGAGTCGCAGACCGCGGTCACCTCCGGCGACGCGCCGCCGGCGACCGGCGAGCGGGTACTCGCCGGCATCGTGCGTGACCCCGCCCCGTCGGTCGATGCCACCCCCGTCCCGTCATTGACCGACCCCGGCACCGACGTCGTGTTCCGCGGCGAGCCCGGCGGCTACCAGGCGGTGTACTTCGGCTACACGAACTGCCCCGACGTGTGCCCCACCACGATGGCCGACTGGACCGTCGCGCTGCGCCGACTCCCCGACGACATCGCCGAGCGGATCCACACCGTGATGGTCACCGTCGACCCCGAGCGCGACAACGAACTGCTCGCCGGCTACGTCCAGAGCTTCGTGCCCGACGCCGAGGCCGCCGGCACCCTCGACGACGACGTCCTCGCCGCCGCCGCCGAGCCGTTCGGCGCCAGCTACTCGGTGACGACCGGT
>JAWLFC010000134.1:0-6800 GCA_041685755.1 Ilumatobacteraceae bacterium | reverse complement strand
CTGCAGCGCAACCAGCACCAGCTGCACGCTGCCGCCGACGACCTGCGCTCACGGGCGTGGCAGTTCGAGCTGGAGGCCGACCACCTCGACGCCGTCGCCCGTTCGCAGATCGGCCTGGCCGGCTGACCGCCGACGTGGACACCGGCTACGACCTCCGGCGGGTGCGGGCGCTCGGCCACCGGACGCTCGACGCCATCGCCACCCTGGACGCGGTCGACTCGACCGACCCCGCCGCCGCTGACGCGCTGCGGGCGATCCGGCTCACCCGTCGCAACCTCGAGGACCTGTGGATGCCGGCGATCCGCGACATCGAACGCAGCAACGCGATGCTCGACTGGGTCACCCGGCGACCGACTGCCGTGGCCATCCGGGCGTCCGGGGCACCTCCCGACCGCCGGTCCGCCGTCGATCGCCCCCTGGCGGCGCTCGGCGACGCCCAGCTGCTCGAGTTGGTCGAGCTGATCGACCGCCTGCTCGGCGACGACCCGCACCACGATCACGGCCCCTACGGCCTCGGCACGCTCCCCGCCAAGTACGACCCCGACGTGCTCGCCGCCGAGCTGGCCGTACGGGTTCGAAGCGATCCGGCATTCGCCGCCCGCGTGCTCGCGCTCGCACCGCACACCGTGCTCGTCGGCCAACTGCTCGACCGTGCATCGTTCCCCATCGGCTTCGTGGCCGGGATCGCGACGGCACTCGCAGGACCGGTGAGCGCCAGGGCGAGCAGGGCACTCGACCAGCACGCGGCGGCGATGTCGGCGGTGCTGCGAGCCCTCGCCGTCGACCCGGGCACGAGCCTCGATCTGCTCGGCGACGACGAGGTGTTGTTGCGCGTGGCCACGTGGAACGATCTCGACCCGACCGCGGTCGCCGAGTTCACGCTCGCCGCCATGCTCGACAGCGTCGTCGCCGACAGCTCCCGCCTGGCCGACGGCTTCGGCGTGATCGGCCGCCTGACACAGTTCGCCGGCGGTCCGCTCGACGACGGTCTGGCCGCCGGCCTCGCCCGTGGACTCGCGCTGTCGATGCCGGCGTACTTCCCTCGGCTCGGTGCCGGCGTGTTCCAGACCGGAGAGGGCCCGGTCCGCATCAGCGAGTTCCGACTGACGCTCGGCACCCACGACCAGGTCGCCGACCTGTTCGGGGCCGTCATGCGGGACGAGGTCGCTGCCGGTGCACTGGGCCTCACGCTCGGCGCCTACACCGACGCCCGGCTGACCGACGGTGCGCTCGACCTGACCGCCGCCGGCTCCCTCGACGACGTCGTCCACCTGTCGGTGTTGCTCGACCGCGCCGCTCGATCGGAACAGGCCCAACTGGTGATGGAAGCGTCTGCCGAGGAGGCGCGTCGACGACGGTTCGGAGACCTGGTCGGCGTCGGCGCCGGCGTCGCACTGACCGCCACGGGCGTGGGCGCGGTCTGGCGCAGCGCAGCATCGCTGGCGATCCGGTCCGTCACCGCCGCCCTCGCCGACGTGGGGCCCGAGCGCCTCGCGGGCGCATCGATCACGGCGCACCAGTACCAGCAGATCTGGATGTCGGCGATGTCCGTCGCCCTCGAGCGCGCCGATGCGGGCGGCTCGGCCGGCGAGTTCCGGCGCCGCCTGGACGAGATCGAAGCGTGCGACGACCCGACCGAGCGAGCCGCGCTGATCGTGGATCTCCGCACTGCCGTCGAGGGCACCGAGGTCGCCGAGTTCGTCGACGAGGTGATGAACGCCGGTGGCCTGTCGGCGCTGCGCTGACCCGATGATCAGGCGGTGCGGTGAGAGCACAGGCCGACGAGGGCTGCTGGCGCACCCCGGCCGGTGGTTTCGCGCTGGTTAGCGGCATGGCGGGACAGTGCCGCCATGGCGAAGCGCCCCCCACGAGTCGGTGACCCTGACCGCCCTGCCGGTCACCTCGTTGATCGCTCCGCTGATCGTCGGGTCGAGCCCGGCGTCGGACGACGCTCAGAACGACGCAGCGGCGGCTGCGTCACCAGTGGCGGGAACCACCGCCGATCACCCAACAGGAGGAATCCGACATGCCCGACTGGCAAGCCCGTGTGACCAAGGAGCGCGCCCACGATCTGCGCGCCGGCGAACAGGTCATCGCCGCCACCTACTTCCAAGGGCGCGGGAGCGCCGTCGGCCAGATCATGTTCGGTGCCGTCACCGGCATCGTCGGCGGTGCGATCGCCAACCGCATGGCCCTCGACCAGCGCGGCGCCCATCTCGAGCGGAGCCGTGAGGGCTTCCACCGACCCGAGGGCTCGGTCGCTGCCGCGGTGCCCGACGACAAGGGGATCCTCGCGATCACCGATCAACGCCTGATCGTGTTCGCCTACAAGCAGGGGGTGTTCTCGACGAAGATCCTCGATCCGCTCGTCGACATCCCCCTCGAGCGGCTCGTCGGCTGGTCGTACACCCCCAAGAAGGTCGCCTCGGTGCTCAACCTGGCCTTCGACGACGGCTCCGACACGGGGATCGAGCTCCCGATGGCCAACAAGCCCGACCGCTTCGCCGACGCCCTCGGCATCCCCCGCGCCGGCTGAGCCACACCCGAGCTCCAGCGCGACCCGGTGCTGCGATGAGGTGGCCGAGATGAACGGGGAGGCTGTTGAGGATACGGTCGGCGCAGATGCCGCTCCGCTTCAGAGACGCGCCCCCTGCACCACAAGCCTCGTGGATCGAACGCCCGAGGCTCGTCGAACGGATGCACCGACGCTTCGAGGTCGCCGCCCTGCTCATCGTGGCACCCGCCGGGTTCGGCAAGACCACCCTGCTCAGCCAGGCGCTCGCGGCCGCCGCCGACGATCCGACCCGGATCGACGTCTGGGTGCAGTGCGAGGTCCGCCACGCCGACGCCGAGCTGCTCGGTGCCGCACTGCTCCGAGCGGCCGGGGCGACCGACGAGGAGCAGGGCAGCGCCGACGCCGACCGGATCGCCGACGCCCTCGGCCACTTCGCACCGGCCGAGGTCTGCATGGTGCTCGACGACGTGCACCTGATCGCCGAGAGCTCCGCTGGGCTCGCCCTGCTCGAGGCGCTGCTCGAACGGCTGCCCCACAACGCCCATCTCGTGCTGGCCGGCCGCAGCCGGCCGTCGCTCCGGCTCGCCCGACTGCAGCTGCAGGGCCGGCTCGAGTCGTTGAGCACCGCAGAGCTGCAGTTCGACGACGACGAGCTGGGCGCGCTCGGCGAGTCGTCGTCCGCCGGTGATGCCGACGCGGTCGCCCGTTGGCCGGCGCTGGTTGCGCTGTCGACCAGCGGTGAGCAGGGAGCGACGGTCGACTACCTGCTCCAGGAGGTGGCGACGAACCTCGGAGGCGAGCGGACGTCGGCGATCGCTGCGCTGGCGCTCGTCGACGAGATCGACGACGCTGCAGCGCTCGCCGCGACCGACGGGGCGTTGGCCGCCGGCCCACTCCTCGACGACCTCCCCCTCGTGCATCGGTCCGAGCGCGGCACCTACCGGCTCCACGACCTCTGGCGCGAGGCGCTCGTGCCCGATGACCGAGAGCCCCTCCCCCCTGGCACTGCAGCGGCCGTGCGACGCCTCGCCGAGCTCCGGCTGGCCGACGACGCCTCTGCCGCTGCCGCGCTGTTCGCCCGGACCGGCGACCGGCGGGGGGTCGAGCAGGCCGCCTCGACGTTCGCCGCCAAGCCCTACGTCGCCACCTCGGTGGCCGAGCTGCGCGCCGTCCACCAACTCGCGCTCACCCACCTCGGCGACCATCCGCTCACCGATCTGCTCGACGCCACGTTCGTGGCGCGGGGCGACGAGCACAGTTCGGCGGCGGCGTTCGAGGCCGTGGCGCAGCGCGCCCGCGCCGCGGGTGACGCCGAGATCGAGGGTCTGGCGATCGGGGCCGCCATCAACATGTGGGTCATCATCGACCCCGACCGGGTCCCGGCCTGGCTCGGCGAGCGCGCCGCTGCACTGGCCCTCGCGGGCCATGAACGGGCTCGGGTGAGCTCCGCCATCCAGCGGGCCCATGCGGCGCGGTCCGCCGGCGACCCGGAGACCGCGATCTCGGCCCTGGCCGAGATGACCCCGCTGCGCGACGAGTACGAGATCATCTACTACGCGTTCACGATGAGCGACCTCGCCCGACCGGAGTTCGTCGATGCACCGATCGACAGCCGGGTCACCACCGAGACGGTGACCCGCGCCGGCGGACAGTACCTCGCCCAGGCACTCTGGCTCCGAGGAGAGGTACCCCCGGCGCTGGGCCTCGAGCTGGGACGGGAGCTCGCCCACGCCAGCGACGGTCAACGGGTCCCCCACGTCCAGATCTCCACCAACGCCGTGCTGGCGTTCGTGGCGCTCGCAGCCGGCGACAGCGACGAGGCCCGGCGCTTCGCCGACACGGCCATGCAGGCCACCGCCCGCACCTCGAGCACCCTCGCCCACGCCTTCGCCGGATGGGCCGACGCAGCGTGCGTCCTCGTCGACCAGGGCGAAGACGCCGCCCGCCCGCTGGTCGGACGGGTCCTCGACCTGCTGCCGGTCGGCCGCTGGATCCCTCGGCCCTACCTCTACTCACTGCCGATGCTGTACCTACTCGCGCCCTCGACCCGTGGCACCGTCGACTCCTGTGCGCTCGGACCCTCGTTCGCGCTGGTGGCGGCCGCCGCCCGGGCGCTCGTGGCGCTCCGCGACCGGGGCGATCCGAGCCCCGCGCTCTCGATGCTGTGGGACCGCCCGATGTTGTTGCAGTCGCACGTGTTGCCCCCTCACCTCGCCGAGCTGGCAGCAGCCGCCGGCGCGGCTGGCGACGGCCGGGTCGACCCGGTTCTCCAGGACCTCCCGCGCCAGCGCGACCTGCTCGAACGCGCCGCCGCGTCGGCCCCTCCGGCGGTGGCCGACTGGGCTCGGGCGCGCGTCGAGCGGCTCCCGGCTCGCCCGACGTACGATCTGCGGATCAATCTGCTCGGGGGCGTCGAGCTCGTGCGTGATCGCACGGTCGTCGCCGATCCGCTGTGGACCGGCCGGGAGCGGGTCCGTCAGCTGCTGTGTCACCTCGTGCTGCACCGCAGCGTCAGCCGGCGGCGCATCGCGACCGATCTGTGGCCCGAACTGGCCGTCGACAAGGCACTCGCGAACCTCCGGGTCAACCTCACCCACCTGCAGCGGGTGCTCCAGCCCGACCGCGAGCGTTCGACCCCGGCATGGTTCGTCCGGGTGGGCGGCGACATCATCTCGATCGAGTCGACGACGCTCCGCGACGACGTGCGCGAGTTCGAGGACGATTGCCGCATCGGCCGGGCCTCCGACGAGGGCTCCCGGACCTCGACGGCGATCGAGGCGTACGCGCGGGCGATCGACCGCTACCGCGGGCCGTACCTGCAGGAGTGGCCCGACCTCGACTGGGCCGAGGCCGAGCGCCTGCGGCTCCATGCCCTGGCCATCGGCGCCCGCTGCCGGCTCGGGGAGCTGCTGCTGGCTCGTGGCGAGCCGGAGCAGTCGGCGGCGCACGCCACCGCGGTGCTGCGTGACGAGCCGCTGCAGGAACGTGCCGCCTGCCTTTTGGTGCACGCGCTGGTGGCCCAGGGCGACCGCGCCTCGGCACGCAGAGCGATGGAGACGACCCTCGCCCGCCTCGCCGACCATCAGCTCACGCCCGAGCGCACCACGGAGCAGCTTGGTCGTCGCCTCGGCATCGGCCTGGTCGACGAGACCTGAGCGGGCGCAGGTCAGCCGATTCCGGCATTGGTTGACACGGGCTCACCGAGAGTCAAGGGTGATGCGGTGACCGACGGGGTGGTTCCTTCCACGGCTCAGGTGATGCCCGAGGGACAGCGTGGGTTGCGGCCTGCCCGGCGAACTGCCGCGGTCGTCGGCGTGTTCGCCGTTGCGATCGTCGCGGTGGCGGCGATCGTCACGTGGGCGACCGCCCGAGACGACTCGGCCGAGGCACTGTTCGTGCTTCCGGTCCCGGTCGGCGACTGGCGACTGAGCGACGCTGAGATCACCGAACCGACCCCCGACCCGGACGCGACGGCAACCGACGAACGCTTCATCGCCGACGGCCGCCTCTACGGGACGCAGGACGACGACGGTTTCACCGATCTGCGCTCGGTGGTTCGCTATCCCGAGTCGCCACTACCGGGGGCACGATGGGAGCCCGTCGAGACGAACGTGGGCGACTCCTACCGGCGTGTCGACGACTCGATGACGTTGGCCCGGGAATGGCCGGACGACGGATGGCTCGTCGCCAGCTCACCCTCCGATCTCGTCCACGTCTACGCCATGTTGGAGAACGACATCAGGTACGACATGGTGCTCGTCGCCGTCTTCGCTCCGCCCGAGTCACCCCGGATCCCGGCGACGTCGTTCGTGATGACGTCACCGGACGGGTCGACGTTCACCGTCGAGACGGCGACGGAATCACCGCTGTTCGATGCCGCCACCTTCGCGGAGCGCGTCGAGCCGGTCGACGTCGACGGAGCAACCGGATGGGTCGTCGTCGACGAGGGCGAGGATGCCACCTCGACCGTGGTCACCTGGTCGCCGGAGACAGGACGCACGATCAGCGTTCGCAGCCATGCCCCGCGAGACACCGTCGTCGACGTCGCCCGACAGCTCCGGCCGGTCTCGGCCGAGGAGTGGATCTCCGCGTTCCCCGGGGCCGACTGAACGGCGACAGCGCGACCTCAGCCGAACACGAACAGGGCGACGACGCCGAGGATCAGCACGACCGTGCCGAGGATGGCGACACGCTTGTCGCTGTTGCCGGGTCGCTGTCCGGGCCCGCCCGTCCCCGATTCCCGAGCAACCGCACTCTGCGCCAGGTAGTTGCCGGAACTGGAGTT
>JAWLFC010000035.1:0-27609 GCA_041685755.1 Ilumatobacteraceae bacterium | reverse complement strand
CGCAACTGTCACATCGGACCCGGCACGATGTGACGGTTCAGTCGTTGCGGTGACGTTCCTCGAGGCGCGCCGACAGGGCGGCAGCCTCGGTGCGCCGTGACATGCCGAGTTTGGCCAGCAGGTTCGACACGTAGTTCTTGACCGTCTTCTCGGCGAGGTACATGTCCTGGGCGATCTGGCGGTTCGTGTACCCCTCGCCGATCAGGTCGAAGATGCGCCGTTCCTGCGGGGTGAGGTCGTCGAGACGGCCCTCCTCGCTGTCGCGCAGCCGACGCAACGCCAAGCGGACCTCGGCGTCGTCGAGATACCTGCGTCCCGCTGCCACTCCGCGGATGGCCTCGATCAACTCGTTGCTGCGGATCTGCTTGAGCACGAACCCGGCCGCACCGGCCAGCCCGGCGTCGACGAGGGCGCGGTCGCTGTCGAACGAGGTGAGGATCAGCGACCTGACCTCGGGGAACTCGGAGGTGATCTGGCGGCACACGTCGATGCCGTTGCCCTCCCCGAGACGGACGTCGAGCACGGCGACGTCGGGGTTGCAGCGCCGGATCTCCTCGAGGGCGGTGTCGGCGCCGCCCGCCTCACCGACGACGGTCATGTCGTCCTCGGCCTCGAGGGTGGCAGCGATTCCCCGACGTACCACTTCGTGGTCGTCGAGCAGGAAGACACGGATCATGGCGGCCATTGTCGCTCGTCGCCGCCCCGAAAGCGACGACCAGCCACCGAGCGGTCCGCGTCTCGCTCGGTCAGCTACGGAACGTGTCGGGCGGCGGCACCGGCTCACCCTCGTCTGCCGGCTGCTCGTCGCCGATCGGGATCACGGCGATCGGGCGGTGCACGTGGTGCAGCAGCCAGGTCGACACCGACCCGAGCAGCGCCGCACCGACGGCACCGTGGCCCCGGGCGCCGACGACGACGAGATCGACCTCGTCGGCGTGCGCCGACAGGGCAGCGCGAGGTGTCCCTCGCACGAACTCCCGCTCGATCGTGACCCCGGCGGCGACGGCCAGTTCCTCGACCGGCTCGACGAGATGATGGAAACGTTCGGCCGCGAGGTCGCTGGCGTCGGGGAAGAAGAAGGCGTCGGAGCCGACCGTCAACGGCGTCGCGTCCCAGACCCAGACGACCACGACCGTCGAACCTCGGCCGGCGAAGTCGACCGCCCACCGCAACGCCGCCTCGGCATTCGGCGATCCGTCGAAGCCGACGAGCAGGCGACGAACGGGCCCGATCTCGACCTCGCCGGGTTCGGTCTCACCGGGGACGACGACGGTCGGAGTGCTCGCATGGGTGGCGCACTGCGTGCTCGTCGAGCCGAGCAGCAGGCGAGCGAACCCCCCACGCCCGCGGCTTCCGACGACCAGCAGACGAGCGTGCTCGGCCGCAGCCAGCAGCACCTCGGCGGCGCCACCGTGGCCGAGCGAGGTCTCGATCGGCACGTCGAGGTCGTTGCGGAACCGGTCAGCGACACCGCTGAGTTCGTCGGCCGCCGATGCACGGAGTTCGCCGTCGTCGAACGTCGGAGTCGGCGTCGACATCGGGTACGCAGCCACGACGGGCGCCTGCCAGGCGGTGACGAGTTCCATGCTCGTGGCCCGTCCGGGAGCGTTGGCGACCGCCCAGCGCAGCGCCCGTTCGGCACAGGCCGAACCGTCGACGCCGACGACCCACCGTCCGTCGCCGGCATCGATCTCGCGTGCGTTCGGTGCGTCTTCGATCATGACCATGTCTCCCCCTCTCGCTCATCGGTGTCCGACGGAGCTGCGACCATGCACCGATCAAGCCACGCCGGTGCTCGCCGTTACAGGGCCAAAGGTCACGCGCCGGCAGCTCGCGTCACGCCACTCGAGATCCGCGGCACCGGCGTGACCTTGTTCCCTGGCTCGTGCGGCGGCGGCTGACGACGATGACCGCATGACTGTTCACGATTTTCCGGCGCACCGCTCCGAACTCCGCCAGGGTTACCGCGACCTGATCCAGGCGATCCCGGCCCAGATGAAGGGATTCGGCGAGCTGCATCGGTCGGCCGTCGCCGACGGCGCGCTCTCTGCTGCCACGAAGGAGTTGATGGCGGTGGCGATCGGCATCACGCAGCGCTGCGACGACTGCATCGCGCTCCACGTGCACGACGCGCTCAAGGCGGGGGCGACCCCCGAACAGGTCCACGAGGCGATCGGCGTGGCGCTCCTGATGGGAGGCGGCCCGGCCTCGACCTACGCCACCCACGCGCTGACGGCGCTCGAACAGTTCAGCGCATGAGCTCGACACTCGACGCCCTCCGGCCCGTTGCCGGTGACGGGGCCGTGGGCCCGGGCGTCGAGTCCAACATCGCCGATGTCGCCGTCGACCGTCACGTCCGCTCCGGGCACGGTGCCGACACCGCACTGCGCTGGATCGGACGCGACCGCGCCGATCTCGACGACCCGGTGGATTTCACGTACGCGATGCTGGCGACCCGCTCTGCCCGATTCGCCGGCGCGCTGCGCGACCACGGCGTGGCTCCGGGTACGGCGGTGGCGACGCTGCTCGGTCGCGTCCCCGATCTCCACCTCGCCGCCCTCGGCACGTGGAAGGCGCGCTGCGTCTTCACGGCGCTGTCCGCCTCCGCCGGCTCCCTCCCCGTCGCCGACCGTCTCCACGTCGGCGAGGTCGCGGTGCTGGTGACCACTCCGACGCTGTTCCGCCGCACGGTCGCCCCGATCCTCAACCGGCTGCCCGATCTGCGGCTGGTGCTGATCTGCGGTGCGTCCGAGGACCAGTCCGCACGGACCGCCGTCGGCAACGGAGCCGAGGTGATGTCGTGCGGCGCGTTCCTGCGCGAATCGACCCACGACGTCGCCGGCGAGGCCACCGACCCCGACGAACCGGCGACGCTGCACTTCACGACCACGATCGCGGGCCGCCCGACGGCGGTCGTCCGCTCCCACCGCGCCACCGCGGTCCAGAACCGCAGCGCTCGCCTCGCGCTCGGTCTGCACCGGGGTGACACGTACTGGTGTGCGACCGACCCCGGCTGGGTGCACGGCGTCGACGTCGACATCATCGGCGCGATGCCGACCGGTGCGACGAGCATCGTCGAGGAAGCCGACTTCGACGCCGGCCGCTGGCGACACATCCTCCGGAACCAGCATGTCGACGTGCTCTGCACCACGCCGTCGGCGTTGCGCACGTTTCGCCGGGCCATGAGCGACGACGACGCGCAGGGCTTCGACCTGCGCGTCGTCGGTGCCGCCGGCGAGCCGGTCGACCCCACCACCGCCGCATGGGCGCGGTCGTTCTTCGGGGCGCCGGTGCTCGACACTCGGTGGCAGACCGAGATGCTGGACCTCGTCGATTCGCCGCGGGCGCCCCGATGAGCGCGGTCGAACCGGGCCGTGACGCACACCGTGTCGTCGACCCGGTGACGATGGTGTTGTCGGCGATCGCCGACGTGGCGCCCGAGCACGTCGACGAGTTGGCGACCATCGACCACGACGTCGACGTCTGGCTCGAGCTCGGTCTCGATTCGATGGACCACCTGGCGGTGATGGAGCGCCTCGGTCATCACCTCGGCGCACCGATCGCCGAACGCAACTACCCCCACCTGACCACGGTGCGGGCGCTGGCCGACCATGTTCGCACCACCACCGGCGCGCACGCGAGAGACGGAGGATGACGATGACGATGTCCGACCCCACTTCCCCCAGCGAGTCCGGCAACCGGTTCCGGATCGTCGCGCTCGCCGTCGTCGCGCTGATCGCCGTCGTCGTCGGCGCGATCCTGCTGGTCGGTGGCGACGATGACGACGACACCACCGGGACGACCGTCGGTTCGTCGGCGCCGGCGACCGAACCACCTCCCACCGATCCCGGCGTGACCGAGCCGACGACAACCGAGCCGCCGGTGACCGAGCCGCCGGTCACGGAGCCGCCGGTGACCGAGCCGCCCGACACGACGACGCCGAGCGAGGACACGAGCACGGCGATCTGGCCGTGGGCCGACACGTCGGTGCGCTTCGCCGACCCCGTCGAGGCGGTGGCGAGCTACGCCACCGACTTCCTCGGCTTCACCGAGCCCGTACTGGGCGAGTTCCGAGCCGGTGACAGCCGCTCCGGCGAGGTCGAGGTGCGCGCCGGCGACGACGTCGAACTCGTCACGGTGGTGTCCGTTCGCCAACTCGGCGACGACGACTGGTGGGTGCTCGGCAGTGCCTCGGAGAACATCGTGGTCGACGAGCCGGAGACCCTCGCGATCGTCGAGAGCCCGCTGACGCTCAGCGGCAGGGCACTGGCCTTCGAGGGCACCGTCGAGGTCGAGGTCCGCGCCGACGGCCAGGGCGAGGCGATCGCCACCGGTTTCGTGACGGGCAGTGGCCCACCCGAGGCGGGCCCGTTCGAGGACACGATCGAGTTCGACAGCCCGGGCCCCGGTGGCGGAGCGCTGGTGTTCATCTCCCGCAGCTCCGCGGACGGGTCGGTGCTCGAAGCCACCTCGCTGCGCATCTTCTTCGAGTGACGCTCGGCGCCACGAGCGGGGCGGGTCAGGCGCGTCCGATGACGGACAGGATCTGTTCGACGGCGGCGGCGCCGTCGCCGTCGAGTTCGCGGTAGCCGGCGGAGGCATCGACCGGCACGGCGCCGTGGCGGACGAACACCGGGGTGCCCGGTGAGTTGCGCCGGTGCGCCTCGACGAGCCGGTGGCTGACGTCGTCGTCGGGGTCGAGCAGCACGACGATCACGTCGGCGTCCTGGGCGAGGTCACAGGTACCGCCGGCGAGCACGGGGCACTCGTGACCGCGGCGAGCGTCCGGTCCGGCGCACATCGCCACGGCGAGGTCGGCCGACTCGGCAGCGCGCTCGCCCGACCACCGCCGGCCGGGCACCTCGACGAGCACCTTGCGCCGCCGCTCGCCGGGAGGCCACGCCGGCGACGACCCCGAGGTCCCGATGCTGAGACGGACGACACCGTCGTCGTGTTCCAGCGCCACGGGATCGCTGTGGCGCAGCAGCGACAGCATCGGCCCGTTCTCCAGCAGCACCTCGGCCTGGAGGTTGCGGACCCCGTGCTCGGCGGCATGGCGGACGAGCACATCGAGCAGGTACGACCCGAGCCAGCCCCGCCAGCCCACCGCCACCGTCACGGCCAGGTCGCCGTCGCCGTCGCCGCGCAGGGCGTAGCCGGCTTCGCCGACCACGGTGCCGTCGACGATCGCCAGCGCCGTGAACCCGCCGCGCTCGGCAGCGGTCGCCCACTGCCGACACCACTCCTCGCGCGGGGTGAAGGCCCCGAAGAACCGGCGGTGTCGGTCGGACATCGGCAGGTGGCGGTACAACTCGGCGATCGCCTCGGCGTCGTCGGCTGTGGCCGGACGGATCACCATCGTGCGGCCGTCGGCCATCTCGATCGCGTCGATCGCGTCGATCGCGTCGGGGTGCGCGCCGGACTCGCCCATGAACCCCAGTTCAGCAGGCCGGGGCCGGCTCGGCCAGGGCAGGACGGCCCTTCCGGCCGATCGACTCGAGTCACCAATACCCGGGCAGGTATCTGGGAGAGGGGCGCTAGCATGTCGGGCGTGAAGCATCTCACCACCCTCGCCGTCGTCGCCGCGCTGGGCGTGCTCGCTGCCTGCGGGAGCGACACAGCAGCCGGCGACACCCCGACCCCCGCGACCACCGCCACCGCAGACGCCGGCCCGTCAGGACCCACGGGCTTCGCGACGATCACGCCCGACGACGCGTCGGCGGTGCTCGCCGACCCTCCCGACGATCTCGTCATCCTCGACGTGCGTACGCCCGAGGAGTTCGCCGAGGGCCACCTCGACGGCGCCCTGCTCGTCGACTTCTACGATCCCGACTTCGCCGACCAGCTCGCCGAGCTCGACCCCGACGTGCCCTACGTCGTCTACTGCCGGTCGGGCAACCGCAGCGG
The DNA here is from genome assembly GCA_041685755.1 of Ilumatobacteraceae bacterium. GTDB lineage: Bacteria > Actinomycetota > Acidimicrobiia > Acidimicrobiales > Ilumatobacteraceae > Sva-07. The sequence continues at coordinate 21,702 of JAWLFC010000035.1, read as the reverse complement.
ACAGACCCTGCCGCTGATGCAGCAGCTCGGGTTCGGCTCAGCGCTCGACATCGGCGGCGGCATCCTCGCCTGGGCCGACGCCGGCCTCCCGATCGTCACCGACTGACGAACGCAACGCCAGCACCCGGGTGAACTCGGCGCCGGCCAGCAGGATCTGCGCCTGGTAGTAGATCCACAGCAGCACCAGGAAGACGCTCCCCGTGGCGCCGAGCAGCGACGACGACGCGTACCGGCGCAGATAGGCGCCGATCGCCACCGTGCCGACCGACATCAGCAGTGCCGTCATCGCCGCGCCGGGGAGCACGCTGCGCCACGGCGCCCGTGTCTCGGGCAGGTAGCGCAACAGCAGGGCGATCACGCCGATCCCCAGCGCCCACGACGCCGCGACGCCGATCAGTTCGCCGAGCGACTCGACCACGCGCAGCTCCGGCACCATCCGGCCGAACAGCGCCGTGATCGCGTTGAGGGCGAACGACACGACGAGCACGGCACCGGCAGCGGCGACCACCGCGAACGCCATCAGACGGCGCAGCACCGTCTGGCGGACACCCGTGCGAACCGGTGACTCCCAGATCGTGTTCAACGCGTCCTGCAACGCCACGACGAGCACCGAGGCCGCGAAGAACAGCGACGCGACGCCGATCAGGCCCAGGCCCACGAACGAACCGACGTCGTCGAGCAGGGTTGCGACCGCGGCGCCCACGTCGTCGGCATCCTCGCGGAGGAGTTGGGTCAGCTGGTCGGCCAGGTAGGCCTGGACGTCGTCGCGGGCGAAGAAGATGCTGGCGATCGACAGGCTGACCGCCAGTACCGGCACCAGCGCGAACAGGCCGTAGTAGGCGAGGCCGGCACCGAGGCGGATCGTGCGGTGCTCGACCCACTCTCGGTAGGTGTCGGTCACCGCCTGCACGAACCACGCACCGGCACCACGGATCGACATGGACTGCGAGCGTAGGGTGGGCCGGGCCGCGCGCGTCAGGTGACGCTCGTCGTGGCCTCGCTCTCGCCGGGCGTGGCGGCGGCGATGCGGCGGAGCATCACCGGGAAGATGGCGACGTGGAACGGGACGACCATCCACCAGTAGAGCCGCCCCCAGATCCCCCGGGGCACGAACCGGGCCCGCTGCACGAGGTCGGTTCCGCCGTGGTCACCCCGACTCGTGCGCCACTCGATCCAGGCGTCGCCGGGCAGCTTCATCTCGGCGTGCAGACGGAACAGGTCGGGCTCGATGGCGTCGACGCGCCAGAAGTCCAGGGCTTCGCCGACGACGATGTGGTCGGGATGGCGGCGACCGCGACGCAGGCCCACGCCACCCACCAGCTTGTCCAACGCTCCGCGGATCATCCAGAGCGGCTCGAAGCCGTACCAGCCCCGCTCGCCGCCGATGCCGCGCACGACACGCTGGACGTCGTCCGGTTCGGCGTCGACGTGGGTACGCCGGATGTCCTCGTAGACCGTGCCGCCCGACCACTCCGGATCCCACGGAGCCGGTCGGGCTGCTCGCTGCCGCCCCGAGAACCCCGACCAGCGGGTGGGGATGTCCAAGTCGGCGTACGACGAGATCGCCGCTTCGATCGCCATCGCCACGCTGATCGGTTCGTGGTCGGACAGCTCGCGAGCACGGTCGTCGGTGACGATGACGTCGTTCTTCAGGCTGTCGATCAGGCTGTCGGCGAGCGACTTCGGAAGCGGCGTCACCACGTTGACCCAGTGAGCCGACAGCCGAGGCGTGAGGAACGGCACCGGCACCACGAGACGCCGGCGCAGCCCGGCCACGTCGGCGTAGGTGTGCATGAGGTCGCGGTAGGAGCCGACGTCGGGCGCACCGATCTCGAAGACCTCGTGGTGCTCGCGTTCGCCGTCCCCGACACCGTCACCGACGGGCCGGCCGACGGCGGCGACCAGGTAGGTCAGCAGGTCGACGATCGCGATCGGCTGGACCCGGGTCTGGGTGACCCAGCGCGGCGCGATCATCACCGGCAGGATCTCGACCAGGCTGCGCAGCATCTCGAACGACGCAGAACCGGCCCCGAGGATGATCGCGGCGCGCAGTTCGGTCAGCGGCACCGGGCCGGACGCCAGCTCGATGCCGACGTCGTGGCGCGAGCGCAGGTGCGCAGACAGGTTGTCGTGGTCGTCACCGAGCCCGCCGATGTACACGATCCGCGACACGTTCGCCGCCTCCGAGGCGATGCGGGCGTTGCGGGCGGTCGCCTGCTCCTGCTGCATGAAGTCGTCACCGGCGCCGAGCGAGTGCACGAGGTAGACGACCTGGTCGACGTCGGCGAAGGCGAAGCCGAGCGTCGACGCGTCGGACAGGTCGCCTTCGACGATCTCGACGTCGGGCGCCCATTCGACGCCGCTCAGGCCCTGCGGGGTCCGGGTCAGACAGCGGACCCGGAACCCCGCGGCCAGCAGTTCGGGCACCAGTCGACCACCGACGTAGCCGGTGGCACCGAGCACGAGGATGCGCTGCGGCTCGGACATGGACGCCATCGTGACAGCTGGCGTACCCGCGCGCTCGCCGGAGGCAAACGTCGGGGCCGGTCAGCTCATGGCGTGAGTGACTTCGACCCAGGCTCCGAAGCCGCCGAGCAGGTCGGAGACGTCGGTGAAGCCCTGGGCCCGCAGCAGGCTGGCAGCGACCGACGAGCGGTACCCACCGGCGCAGTACACGACCGTCGGCGCCGAGGCATCGAGTTCGTCGAGCCGGCCCGGGAGCTGTCCGACGGGGATGTCGAGGGCACCGGGCACGGCGCCGAGGGCGACCTCGCCGGGGTTGCGGATGTCGACGATCTGCACGCCGTCGAGCTCGTGGCGACGCTGCTCGAACTCACGCACGGTGAGACGAGATGCCCGCTCGGTGCGCTCGGGTCGAGCGGCCATCACGGCCAGCGGGTCGGCGAGGTGGCCGACCACGCGATCGAACCCGATCCGGCCGAGGCGATTGCGCGCCTCGAGTTCGAAGCCGGGCTCGACGACGAGGACGATGTCGACGTCGCTGGGCACGACCGAGCCGGCGAACTCCGCATAGCGACCCTCCAGACCGACGTTGATCGATCCGCGCAGGTGACCGTGGGCGAACTCTTCGGGGGTGCGGCCGTCGAGGAGCACGGCACCGGCGGCGACGAGCTCGTCGACCTCGGCGAGGTCGAGCGCCCGCAGCGGGGCCGTCTCGTCGAGCAGCGGGCGGTCCTGACGGTTCAGCACGGCGTCGTAGACGAAGTACGACGGGGCCGGTGGCTGACCCTCGGTGACGAGGTCGACGAAGGTCTCCCGGTCGGGGGCCAGCAACGCGTAGTTCTCCACTCGCTGGTTGCCGATGGTCGACCAGGTCTCGGTCGACAGGTTCTTGCCGCAGGCCGATCCGGCGCCGTGGGCGGGATAGACGCGGGTGGCGTCGGGGAGTGTGAGCAACTTGGTGTGCAAGCTCTCGTAGAGCTGGTGGGCGAGCTCGTCGCGCGTGTAGCCGAGCGACGCCAGCAGGTCGGGGCGTCCGACGTCACCGATGAACAGGGCGTCGCCGGTGAGCACCCCGTACGGCACCTCGTCGTCGGCGTGTTCCCACACGACGATGCTGATCGACTCCGGCGTGTGGCCGGGCGTGTGGCGGATCTCGAGTTGGACGTCGCCGAGAGAGATGCGCTCACCGTCGGCGAGTTCGCGCGTCGGGAACTCGGTCTCGGCGACCGACGAGTAGGCGATCTCGGCGCCCGTGGCGTCGGCGAGTTCGAGGTGACCCGAGAGGAAGTCGGCGTGGAAGTGCGTCTCGATCACCATCTCGATCGTCAGGCCGGCAGCCTCGGCGTCGGCGACGTACTCGTCGATGTCGCGCCGGGGGTCGACCACGACCGCTCGGCCGGTGGTCTCGTCGCCGATCAGATACGACGCCTGCGACAGGCAGTCGAGGTAGTACTGGGTGAACTTCATCGTCTCCTCCTCGTTGTGGACACTGGACTCAACCATACCCCCAGGGGTACTATTCCCGGACGGCGGCGCGCGGGAGGACTACGGTTCGCCCCATGGCCCGATCCGCCCATCCCGCCCTGCGGCGCACGGCGTCACTCGCCGCACTCGTCGCCGCCACGCTGGTGCTCGCCGGCTGTTTCCGCGCCGAGTTCGAGTTCAGCATCGACGACGACGGCTCCGCCGACCTCTCGGTGTTGACCGCCATCGACACCGAGCAGTTCGAGGAACTCGGCGAGTTGCTCGGCGAGGACACCTCCGGGCTGGGCGATCTCAGCGGCGAGGACCTGTTCGCCGAGCTCACCCAGGGCGACGATCCGTGCGGCGATCTCACCGGCGACCTGGCCGAGTACGAGACCGAGGTCGAGCAGATCGACGAAGGCTCCGAGGTCGGCGTGCGGTGCACGGTGCTCGACGTCCCGATCGAGGAACTGACCGACGTCGGCGACGACTCCTCGCTGCTCATCGAACAGGACGACGACGGAACCCGCTTCGAGGCGACGCTCGGAGGTGTCGACGAGTTGACCGGCGGCACCGAGGGCCTCGACCTGGGCGCCATCCCGGGTTTCGACCTCGACGACATCTTCTCGATCACGTTCACGGTGTCGGCGCCCGGTTCGATCGGCGACAACAACGCGACCTCGACGAGCGGATCGACCGCCACCTGGGTGATCACCGCCGATGCCGACTTCGTCGAGAACGGCGACGCCGTGATGCGAGCGGAGTGGACACCGGGCGGCGGATCGGGATCCAACACGTGGGTCATCGTCGTCGCACTCCTCGCGCTCGTCGCCGTTGCGATCGCCGTGTTCTTCGTGCTGCGCAGCCGCTCCGCGACTCCTGCCGCCGCCGACGCGAGCCCAGAGCCGACGGCGATGGGAACACCCCCGCCGCCGCCGCCGGGTTCGTCCCCGCCACCGGGTTCGTCCCCGCCGCCGCCACCGGCTCCTCCATCGACGCCGCCGCCGCCTCCTCCATCGACGCCGCCTCCTCCGCCGCCGCCACAGTCGTAGGGGCCGGAGGGGTCCCGGCTGGCGGTGATCAGGTGACGGGCGTGGGCGCCAACGCGTCGAGCAGGTCGCCGACCACGTGGTGCTGTTCGACGCGGTGACGCATCGGGCGGTCGTAGACGATGTCGTAGCGGTTCCGGCGGCCTTCGCGGTGACGCGTGATGCAGCCGGCGGCCTCGAGATCCTTGACGATGCCCTGCACGGCTCGCTCGGTGATGCCGACCTCCTCGGCGAGGTCGCGCAGCCGCAGTCGTGGATCGCGGGTCAGGCAGATGAGGACGTGGGAGTGGTTGGTCAGGAACGTCCAGGTCCCGTCGTCGCTCATGGCTGACATCCTACGAACCGGATTACACGAACTCAACTTCCCCATATCGGCCTGAGCGCCGTCACGGCGCCGAGGGCGGTGAACGACGTCGAGCCGAGGTCTGGCAGGCTTGACCCGTGGACACCTACGAGCAGCTGTTCGAGAACAACCGCAACTGGGTCACCAACGAACTCGAGGCCGACCCCGAACACTTCGAACGCCTCGCGCGCGGGCAGTCGCCCGAGTACCTCTTCATCGGTTGCTCCGACAGCCGCGTCAACGCCAACGAGATGGTCGGCATGAAGACCGGGCAGATGTTCATCCACCGCAACATCGCCAACCTCGTCATCCACACGGACATGAACCTGATGTCGGTGCTGCAATTCGCCGTGGAGGTGTTGGAGGTCGAACACGTCATCGTGTGCGGCCACTACGGCTGCGGAGGTGTCGCCGCCGCCGTCGACGGCACGTACCACGGCCTCATCGACAAGTGGCTGCGCACGATCAAGGACGTGTACCGCATCTACCACGACGAACTCGATGCGATCACCGACCCGGCGCGACGCCACGAGCGCCTCGTCGAGCTCAACGTCCGCGAGCAGGTGTACCGGCTGTGTTCCACCTCGTTCGTGCAGCGGCGCTGGGGTGGCGACATGCGCGACCACGTCCACGGGTGGGCCTACGACCTGCGCCACGGCCTGCTGAAGGACCTGCAGATCGATCCCGCCGACGAGCCCGCCCGCGGCGTCTACGAACTCGACGGACTCTGACTCCGTCCTCTCCCGCCCCTCCCACCCGTTCTCGTGAACACGATGCGGCCCGGGTGCGCCCCTCGTTCACGAGAAGGGGCCCGCGGCTGGCGACTGGCTACCGTCGGGACATGGCTGACACCGACGCGACGATCGACCTCGAGCTCAATGCCGGGCCGCCGCTGGCGGATCCGATGCTCGACTCGCTGTACCGGCGGATGCGCACGATGCACTCGCTGTACTACCAGGCCGTCGCCACGATGGACCTCGAGCACGTCAACCACTTCGAACGCGACGGCGTACTGCCGATCGCGTTCTCGCTGTTCCACTACGTCAACGTCCACGACGGCTCGTTCATGCTGATCACCGGCGAGGCCCCGATCTGGAACGACGAGTGGAAGGAGCGGCTCCAGCTGACGATCGCCGACCACGGCAAGGAGAAGTCGGTCGAGGAGATGGTCGCCCAGCGCATCGGCGACTACCAGGCCTACCAGGAGTACCAGCGGGCCGTGTTCGAGCGCACCGAAGCGCACCTGCGCACGATGGACCCCGCCGACCTGACCCGGGTGCTGATCGCCGAGCCGTACCCACCGCAGGTCGCGTCGACCTACAGCGCCCGCTGCGCCGGGCCCGCCGGCATCACGGTGCTCGACGCGTTCGAGTGCTGGCTGTACCAGCACGGCCTGCGCCACATGGGCGAGATCGAGTTGGCCCGTGGCCTGGTCGGCCTGGGCGGGATGACGTCGTAGCCGGGCGACCGAGCCGATGACGCGAACACCGACCCGACTTCGCCGTCGGCGACCTTCAGGCCGGGAAGCCCGGGACACCCTCGTCGAGTTGGACGCCGGCACTGTTGAGAAAGCCCGAGACGAGCCGGTAGAAGCCGGCGACGACGAGCAGCTCCACGAGTTCCGCCTCGGACCAGCGTTGAGCGAGCGCCAACCAGGTCCCCGTGCTGACGCAGTCGTCGCTCGCGAGGTCGTCGGCGAGGGCGATCAGCGCGCGGTCGTGGGCACTCCAGTCGTGGTCGTACGGCGATCTCGTGAGGGCGACGATCTCGTCGTCCGTCAGCCCGCAGCGTCGACCGATCACCGTGTGCTGGCCGAACTCGTACTCCGCGCGAGCGTTCCAGCCGATGCGGAGGATGACGAGTTCGCGTTCGCGCTCGGGCAGCAGGCCCTTGTTGAGCAGGAACCCGCCGAGCAGGTTGAACCGCTTCAGCAGCTTCGGGTGGTGACCCAGCACGCCGAAGATGTTGAGCGGACGCCCGTCGAGCGTCAGCGCGCCTTCGAGGGTGGCGCGCAGTTCATCGTCGTCGATGTCGTCGAGATCGATCGGTTCGATGCGCGGTTGCGTCGGTCGTTCGCCGGCCATCGGTGCTCCATGCGTCATGTCAGTGGTCACGCCCCGGCGTGACGGCCGGGGGTGATCGTGTCCGACCAGCCTTGCGCGCCGACGTCGCCCACCCGAAGCCGAGGGGTCCGTCGCGTCAGCCCCGGACCGGCCGGGGGTCGGAGATGCGCACGACCCGGTTCGTCATCGTGCCGACCCCGTCGATCGTGGTGGTGATCACGTCGCCGTCGGCGAGGAACGCGCCCTGTGCCGCGCCGACACCTTCGGGGGTGCCGGTGAAGATGATGTCGCCGGTGGCGAGCGTGGTGATCGACGACAGGAAGCTGACGAGCGTCGGGACGTCGAAGATCAGGTCGGCCGTGGTGCCGTCCTGACGGATCTCGCCGTTGACCGCACACGTGAGGTGGAGTGCATCGCGGTCCGCGAGCTGGTCGCTCGACACGACGAACGGCCCGATCGGGCCGAACGTGTCGAACGACTTTCCCAGATCGAAGTGTGGAGGCGTGGCCGCGAACTGGGCCGGCCGGTCGGAGATGTCCTGGCCGACGGTGACGCCGACGACGTGGTCCCAGGCATCGTCGATGGAGATGTCGCGCCCTCCCCTGCCGATCACCACGACCAGTTCGCCCTCGTAGTCACAGCCGTCGCTGCGGATCTCGACGTCGGCGGTCGGCCCGACGAGACACGACGGGAACTTGGTGAACACCAACGGACTGTCGGGCGCCTCGCGGCCACCTTCGGCGGCGTGGGCGGCGTAGTTGAGCCCGATGCCGAACGACTTCTGGGGTCGCGGGACGGGCGGGCCGAGCACGACGTCGGCGAGCAGCCCGGTGACCGACGACTCGTCGAGGTTCGCCGAGATCTCCGACAGCAGATCAGGCCGGGTGAGCGCCTCCATCGGGTCCGATCCGAGCGCCCCCTGCGAGTGGGTGGCGAGGTCGGTGTAGTACTCGCCGTGGACGAGTACGGCCCGTCCGTCGACGTTGGCCAGTCGGAATCCCATGGCTGTGCAACCTTTCGTGATCGAGTGAAGCGGCCGATGTCACATCGTGCCGGGTCAAGTGTGACAGTTCAGGCCGACACGGCAGGTGGCCACCCAGCTCCTTGCCGGACCGAGTTGCAGCAGGGGCCGGGCCCCGGCTGCAACTCGGAGGCGCGGGGACATGGGTGTCGCAACGGTTACACCATTCGAACTCGATGACTGGTTCGCTCGGGAGCTGGTCGGCCTGCACCAACCGTGGGCGCCGGTACCGGTCGCCGAGCCCTCGGTGGTGATACTGAACGAGGCGTTGGCGACCGAGCTCGGGCTCGATGTCGACACGCTGCGGTCGCCCGACGCGGTCGCCGTCCTCAGCGGCAACGCCGTGCCCGACGGGGTCACCACCGTGGCACAGGCCTACGCCGGTCATCAGTTCGGCGGCTACTCCCCCCGCCTCGGTGACGGCCGGGCACTGCTGCTCGGTGAGCTCGTCGGCGCCGACGGGACCCACCGCGACCTGCATCTGAAGGGCTCGGGCCGCACCCCGTTCGCTCGGGGCGGCGACGGGCGAGCGGCGGTGGGCCCGATGCTGCGCGAGTACCTGATGGGCGAAGCGATGCACGCGCTCGGCATCCCGACGACGCGGGCCCTGGCCGTCGTCGCCACCGGCGAGTCGATCGTGCGTGAGGTCGACCGACGCCACGCTCAGGTGCCCGGGGCGGTGCTGGCGCGGGTCGCTGCCAGCCACCTCCGCGTCGGCACATTCCAGTACGCCGCTGCGACCGGCGATGACGAGTTGCTGCGCCGCCTGGCCGACCACGCGATCGCCCGTCACGTTCCCGATGCTGCCGGCGCCGCCAACCCGGCGCTCGCCCTCTACGACCACGTCGTCGGCGTGCAGGCCGCCGTCGTGGCGCAGTGGATGGCCGTCGGGTTCATCCACGGCGTCATGAACACCGACAACACGACGATCTCCGGTGAGACGATCGACTACGGGCCGTGCGCGTTCATGGACGTGTACGACCCCGCTGCGGTGTTCAGCTCGATCGACCACGGCGGCCGCTACGCCTACGGCAACCAGCCCGCCATCACGACGTGGAACCTGGCCCGACTCGCCGAAGCGATGCTGCCCCTGTTCGACGACGACGACGACCGCGCCGTCGAACTCGCGACCGGCATCCTGCAGACGTTCCCCGAGCGTTTCCAGCGGGAGTGGAACGCACGGATGCACACCAAGCTCGGGCTGTCGACCGACGCCGACACCGACACCGACGCCGACACCGACGCCGTGATCGCCGACCTGCTCACGCTGATGCACGAGCAGCGCGTCGACTACACGTCGTGCCTGCGGGCGCTGTCGTCGGCGGTGCGCGGTGACGATGCCCCCGTGCGATCGCTCTTCGCCGAGCCCGACGCCTTCGACGCGTGGAGCACTCGATGGACGGCGCTGCTCGGTGACGACCGGACGGCGATCGCCGACGCCATGGATCGGGTCAACCCGGTCTACGTTCCCCGCAATCACGTGGTCGAGGAGATCCTGACCTCGGCGGCGTGGGGCGACCTCGCTGCGTTCGACGAACTGCTCGACGCCGTCACCCACCCGTACGACGAGCGGCCCGGCCTCGAACGCTTCGCCGAGCCGGCTCCGGGCGAGTTCATCGAGAGTTACCGCACCTTCTGCGGCACCTGACGTCTCTCGTCGCGCCACGATGGCGCACGGTGGGTGTCGAAACCCGGACGTGGGGAAGACTCGTCGCCATGACCACAGCGGATGCCCCACCCGGCCGGACGACCATCGCCAGCGGGGTGACACCGGAGCGGCTCGGGAACCTCCGGAAGTGGAACCTCGGCCTCACGATCCTGCACGCCGTGCAGGCGGTGCTGATCGTGGTGCTCTCCGGTGACTTCGTCATCGAGGTCGTCTCCACCTTCCCCGAGGGCGAACCCGGCACCCGGGTGCCCGCGTCGGAGCAACTCTTCGACGTCCGCGTCGGTTTCGCGATCGGGCTGTTCCTCGCGCTGGCGGCGATCGACCACCTCGTGACGTCGACGGTGTTCCGGGGCACGTACGAGAACGACCTGCGCCGCGGCATCAACCGGTTCCGGTGGATCGAGTACTCGATCAGCGCGACGATCATGGTCCTGCTGATCGGCTTCTACAGCGGTATCACCAACATCACCGCCGTCGTCGCCGTCATCGGCGCCAACGTGGCGATGATCCTGTTCGGTTGGCTCCAGGAGCGCATGAATCCGCCCGGGCGGACCGAGACCACGATGATGCCGTTCTGGTTCGGCACGATCGCCGGCATCGCTCCGTGGGTCGGGATCCTGATCCAGATCGTCGGCTCCGAGACCGTGCCCGGTTTCGTCTACGGCATCGTCGTGGTGCAGTTCGTGCTGTTCTTCAGCTTCGGCCTCAACCAGTGGTTGCAGTACCGCGGGATCGGGAAGTGGACCGACTACGTCTACGGCGAGAAGGCCTACCTCGTGCTCAGCCTGGCCGCGAAGTCGCTGCTGGCGTGGCAGATCTACTTCCCGAGCCTCGACTGAACGTCACGAGCGTCAGATGGCCGGCGATCCAGATCGATGCGATCACCGGGCCGTACAGCAGCAACGTCGTCGCCGTGTCACCGGGGCCGAGCGCCTTCACGGCGTGAGAGACCAGGAAGGGCATCAGGATCAGCAGCGCCCACCACAGATGGGCTCGCCAGGTGAGGTGATGATGTGCGCCATCGGTCGTCATACCGCCTCATCGGCACTCGGCTCATCGACTTGAGCCGGATTCGATCCACGCACTCGGGTAGCTCGATCGGCACCGATCCGGCAGCTGGCCCCTACAGTCGCCGTGCATGCGCGAGATCGAGTTGCTGGCGGCGGACGCGCCGGTTCGCGTCGCCGGTGTGGTCGACCTCGACCCGACTCCCGACGGCGCCACGACGCAGCGGCTCCCGGCGTGGGCTCGCTCGCAGATCATGGAGATCGCGATCACGGCGGTGTCGGCGATGCCGTCCGGGGGTCGCATCGAGATGGTCACCGACGCCACCGAGATCGAGCTCGACCTCCTCGTCACGCGCATCGTCTTCCCCGGCCGCGATCCCTGGCCGGCCACGCTCGACCTCGTGGTCGACGGCGAGCTGACCGCCACGGTCGCCACCGAGGAGGGGCACCGGTTCCGGCTGCAGTTGCCGCCGTCGAACGTCTTCGAGTTCGAGCCGGGCGAACCCGCGTTGATCCGCTTCGACGGCCTGACCGCGGGGTCCAAGCGCGTCGAGATCTGGTTGCCGCACAATGCCGCGGTGGAACTACGGGCGTTGCGGGTCGACGACGGCGCCACCGTCGACCGGCCGCCGGAACCCACACGACGATGGGTGCACTACGGCAGTTCGATCAGCCACTCGATGGAGGCCGGATCGCCGACCGGCGTCTGGCCGGTCGTTGCGGCGCGAGCCGTCGGCGTCGACCTCTACAACCTCGGGCTCGCCGGACAGTGCCACCTCGACCAGTTCGCCGCCCGGACGATCCGCGACCTGCCCGCCGACGTGATCAGCCTGAAGCTCGGGATCAACGTCGTCAACGCCGACTCGATACGCGAGCGCACGTTCGTCCCGGCGGTCCATGGCCTGCTCGACACGATCCGCGACGGCCATCCGAGTGCGCCGATCATGGTGATCAGCCCGATCATCTGTCCGCCGGTGGAAACGCATCCCGGCCCGACGGTCCCCGACACCGATGGCCGCTTCAGCGTGGTCGAGCGACCGGAGGCGTTGTCGCTCGGAGCCCTCACCCTCACCCGGATCCGGGAACTGCTCGAGCTGATCGTCGCCAACCGCCGCGAGCACGGCGACGTCAACCTGCACTACCTGCACGGTCACGAGCTGTTCGGCCCCTCCGACGTGGCGGACCTGCCCGACGATCTGCACCCGAACGCGGCCGGCTACCGCCGCCTGGGCGAGCGCTTCGCCGCCGCCGCCTTCTCCCCCGGTGCTCCCTTCGCCTGAAATCGACCTTCGTGGCGAGATCCGGTTGGACCGGGTCGACGTTTCCGCGCCGCAAACGATGGTCTCGGATACTTTTCGGGGATGGGGATCCTCGACGCCCGGCGGGTTCTGGCGGTGCAACCGCACTACGACGACAACGACATCGGCTGTGCCGGGACGATGACCCTGCTCGCCCGGGCCGGCGCCGAGGTCTGCTACGTGACGGTGACCGACGACCTCGCCGGCGTACTCGACCCCGAACTCGACGACGAGGCCGCCCGGCGGCAATTGTCCGACGAGGCCCGCCGGGCAGGAGCGATCGTCGGCGTGTCCCGTTTCGTCGACCTCGACTGGCCCGACGCCGCCGGGCTCCAGCACGTCGAGCTCCGCGACCAGCTCATCGACCTGATCCGCGAGTTCCGACCCGATCTGGTGCTGACCATCGACCCGGCGTTGCCGGACGAAGCCCACCAGGACCACCTCGTCACCGCCGCCGCCGTCAGCGAGGCGGTGCTCCTGAGCGGGCTCCCGCGCGTGCGCCGGGAGACCGGCGACCGGCCGTACGACGTGGAGCGGATCGCCTACTACTTCACCGTCGAGCCGACCGACACCGTCGACACGTCGCCGGTGCAGGTCGAACGCCACGCCTCGCTCGACTGCTACCGGGCGCAGTTCACCGACGACGACCTCGCTGGACTCCACGTCGCACTGGACCGGCACGAACGCCGCAACGCCCCCGACGGCGCCACCCACGGCGAGGTCTTCCGGGTGGTGCCGACCTCGGCGCTGCACGTCGGCATCGCCCGCCGCCGCTGACGAGCCCGACCCCAAGACGTTTGTGGCGAGAGTTGCGTGCACCGGGTCAACCGATGTGCACCGCAAACGTTCAGGGTGCGCGTCGGGGTCGGGTCCGGACGGGCAGGGTGCGTACGATCGGCCGATGCCCGATCCTGCACCGGACGTGATCTCCTCGGCCGCACTCGTCCGCGACGGAGCCGCCTCGGCACGCGAACTCGTGCAGGACGCGCTCGATCGGATCGCGGCCACGCAGGACGCGCTGAACGCCTGGGTCCACGTCGACGCCGAGGGTGCACTGGCCGCAGCCGACGCCGTCGACCGGGCGCGACGGGACGGCGAGCTGCTCGGCCCGCTCGCCGGTGTGCCGTTCGGGGTGAAGGACCTCGAGGACTGCGCCGGGATGCCGACCACCCGAGGGTCGCGCTGGTACGCCGACGGGCCGCCGGCAGCGCTCGACGATCTCCACGTCGCCCGCTTCCGGGCAGCCGGCGCGATCGCCGTCGGCAAGACGGCAACGCCCGAGTTCGGCGCGTTCGGCTACACCGCCAGCCCGCTGCTCGGCGTCACACGCAACCCCTGGAACCCCGAACGCACGCCCGGCGGGTCGAGCGGCGGAACCGCGGCCGCGGTGTCGGCGGGGACCATCGCGTTCGGCACGGCCAGCGACGGCGGCGGCTCGATCCGCGGTCCGGCCGCCTCGTGCGGGTTGCCCGGGCTCAAGCCGACCTACGGACGCATCCCCACCTTCGGCGTCACCCGACACGCCCAGAACGCCGTCAACTTCGCCCTGGCCACCACCGTCGCCGACACCGCGTTGCTGTTCGATCTCGCCGTCGGCCCGGACATGCGTGATCGCACGAGCCTGCCGGCGCCCGGGATCGACTACGCCGACGCCGCCGAGCACCTCGACGTGGCAGGGCTGCGCGCCGCATGGTCGGCCGACCTCGGCTTCGTCACCACCGACCCCGACGTCGTCACCGTGACCGAGACCGCGGCGGCGACACTGATCGACGCCGCCGAGCTCGTCGACACGGCCCACGACGTCCGCATCGACGACTTCATCCGGATCTACGCCTTCATGGAGTCGGCCGACCAGTTCGTCGATCTCCCCGACGGCTGGGAGGACCGCATCGACGAACTCGATCCGCGGGTGCAGACCGGATGGCGCCGCAACCGGGGGGTCACACTGCCGACGTTCGCCCGCGTCGAGAAGGCGCGGCGCCGGCTCGAGCTGGAGGTGGCCGAACTGTTCGAGCACGTCGACGTGCTGCTGACGCCGACGAACCCGTGTGCGCCGTTCGCCGCCGAGGGCCCGATGCCGACCGAGATCGCCGGTCAGCCGTGCCACGTCGGAACGGCGGCGCTGCTCACCATGTTCGCCAATGTCGCCAACCTGCCGGCGATCACCGTGCCCGCCGGCCTCAGCGCCGACGGGCTCCCGCTCGGTCTGATGATCACTGCGCCACGCCATCGGGAGGACATCTGCCTGCGCCTGGCCCGGGTCTTCGAACAGGCCGCTCCCTGGCCACTCCACGCCCCGCGCTGACCCGCCGTCACCACGTTTGCGGCGCGGAATGGATGACCCGCCGCAGCAGGACCGCACCGCAAACGGAACGAGGTCGGGTCAGCGGCGGACGCGGGGCCGCGGGACGAAACGTGGGGTGCGGGCGGCGTAGCCCGCGTACTGCGGATATCGCTCGGCCAGGCGAGCCTCCTCCCACCGGGCCTTGCGGTCGAAGAAGACGAACGTGACGACGGCGACGGCGAGGGTGAACCAACTGCCCGAGCGCAACGTGATGCCGGCCACGATCAGCAACACACCGCTGTAGATCGGGTGGCGGACGTAGCGGTACACGCCCGCCGTCTGGAGCTCGCCGCGCTCGATCGGAACCGGCGTCGGCGTCAGCGCCCGCCCGAGCCCGAGCGCGGCGACGATCAACACCACGACACCGGCGACGAACACGACCTGGGCGGTCGTCCGCAGCCACGACGGCGTCGGCCAGTCGTCGCTGCCCGGCAACGCGACCAACAGGACCAGCAGCACGACCTGGCCGGCCACGAACATCCAGCCGATCGTGCGTTGCTCCACGAGTGGGATCGTACGGGGGACCGCCGAACGACGACGCCACCACGCAGCGGTCGACCTCAGCGTTCCAAGGTGTCGAGCGCGAGCCGAACGGCGCCGACGGCGATCGACGAGGTGAGCGCGACGATCGTCGCCCCCGGCAGGTCACGAGCGACCTGGGCGGCGAACGCCTCGCTGAACACCCCGCCCGCTCCGTGGACGGCTCCGGTGGTGACCAGTTCGAAGCGGTCGTGGGCCAACTCCAGCCGCCGGGCCACACCGCCCACGAGCTCGGAGTGTCGCGTCGCCACGTCGACGACCACCCGACGGGCAACTGGATCTCCGTCGTCGGCCAGCTCGGTCACGAGCGGCGCCAGCCGACGCAACCCGCCGGACGTACCGCGCGTGATCGCCTCGAACATCGCCGGCACGTCCGGGTGTTCGAGCACCGAGAGGAACCGGCCGGTGAGCGCGGTCGGCTCGCCCACGCCGTGGTGCTCGGCGGCGATCGCATCGAGCGCTCCACGGACGATCGTGCCGGCACCACTCGGCTCGCCGAAGCCGACGCCCATCGTGCGGAACCGGTCGCCTCGACGCCCCCGGCCGGCGGTCACCGATCCCGTGCCGACACACGACACGATCCCCCACGGCTGCCGGCACCCGGCGCGCAGCGCAACCTGGGAGTCGTTCACGACGAGCCGCGTGCCGGCGAGGCCCATCCCGCCGAGGGCGTCGTCGACCCGCTCGACGTCGCTCGGCCAGTCGACGCCGGCGAGGCCGAACACCGATGCCACCACGTCGGTCCGGGATGCACCCGCCGATGCGAGCGCCTCGTCGACGGCCGACGCCAGCACGTCGGCCATGGCGCCGAGGCCGATCGACTCGTGGTTGCTGCCGCCCGCCCACGCCGACGCCAACACCTCACCGGCGAGGTCGGCGACGACGACCTCGGTCGACGTTCCACCGCCGTCGACACCGACGACGACCCCGGCCGGCCGAGTCGTCATCCCAACGCGCCGAGCGAGCCGGCGTTGAGCTCCACCAGGCGGTCCCACACCCGCGGCGCATCGCTGATCGACGGCCCCAGCGGGTTCGTGACGAGCGCGCGGATCGCCGCATCACGGTCACCGTCGACGGCGGCCTGCACGGTCAGCAACTCGAAGTCCTTGACGCTGCGCACGAGGGCGTCGACGTCGGGCCGCAGCTCGCCGACGGGCACCGGCTCGATCCCGCCGGCGTCGACGACGGCGGACACCTCGACCACGGCGTCGCCGGACAGGCCGGGGATCGCCCCCCGGTTCGGCGTGTTGACCACGTGGATCGCACCCGCGTCGGTGGCGATGTCGGCCATCAGTGCGGCGGCGGCCTCGGAGTAGTACGCGCCGCCACGCTCGGCCAGCTCGGGTGGCTTCACCGCGAGCTCGGGGTCGGCGTACCGGTCGAGCAGTGCCTGCTCGATCGCCATCACCTCCGACGCCCGAGTCGGCTGCGTCGACTGGTACCGGATCCACGCGGCCGGCTCGTAGTAGTAGCGCAGATAGGAGTTGGGAACGGCAGCGATCGTGTCGATCGCCTCGGGGGTCCAGTCCGGCTCGCCGTCGGTACCCGATCGCTCGGCCACGCGTCGTCGCAGGCCCGCCAGCACCTCGGCGGTGCGGTCGACGCCGGCAACGGTCACGCGTCGCACCCAGCTGAGGTGGTTGAGCCCGACGTAGTCGAACTCGATCGCGTCGGCGTCGACGCCGAGGGAACGGGCGACGGCCGCCTTGATGGTCCACGGCACGTTGCACAGCCCGATGGTGGTGACGTCGGTCTCGCGGCACAGTGCCTCGGTGACGAGTCCGGCCGGATTGGTGAAGTTCAGCAGCGTCGCATCCGGCGCCAACCGTTCGATGTCGGCGGCGATGTCGAGCGCCACCGGAATGGTCCGCAGCGCGTTCGCGAACCCACCGACGCCGACGGTCTCCTGACCGATCAGGCCGAACTCGCGTCCCAGCTGTTCGTCTCGTTCGCGCGCCGCCATCCCCCCGACGCGCATCTGGCTGACCACGAACGTCGACCCGGCGATCCCGGCAGCCCGATCGGTCCCCCACTCCACGACCACGGCGGCTCCGGCGCGCTCGGCCATGCGACGCGCGAGCGGGCCGAGCACGCCGAGCCGGGCAGCGTCGACGTCGACGAGGTGGATCTCGTGCAGGTCGAGCTCGTGGCGTCGAGCGAGCAGCCCGTCGACGAGCTCCGGGGTGTAGGTGGAGCCACCGCCGACGACGCAGACCTTCACCGTCTCAGCCCGGCTTGGCGTAGTCGACCGAGAACCAGCGCTCCGGGCGCAGGCGGATGCGGATCTCGTCGTCGGCGATCGAACCGGCTGCGTAGCCGCGGCCCATCTCCTCACCGAGGTACCGGATCGCCATCGGCTCGACCGCCGCGTGCGCGTCGTCGCCGAGCACGTCGATCTCGATCGGACCCTCGACGGTGACGTACTTGTAGGGCAGCTCCTCCTGCTGGGCGCACAACGACCCACGGCCGGCTTCCGCGGCGAGGCGTCCCTTGACCGAGCCGGCACTCGTGAGCACCACCACCTCGCCGCCGGGCTCGTAGGAGTACCAGACCGGCACGACGAGGGGCGGACCGTCGGTGCGTTCGAGGCCGAGCACGCCGACGTGCAACCCGGCGAGGAACTCCTGTCGCTCGGACTCGGTCATTCGCTGGTCGGCCATCGTCGATCCTCCTCGTGGACGTCGATGTCACATTAGGCCCGGCACCGTGTGACAGTTGACCGGTGTGATGGACTGAGAGCATGAGTGCGACCGAGACTCCGGCCCTGCGGCTGTATCGAGACACCGGGGCGACGCCGTCGGCTGACCTCCACCCGAACGGCGTCAACCACCTGGCGATCTCGACCGCCGACATGAAGGCCCAGTTGACGTTCTTCGCCGACGTGCTCGGCTGCCCCACACGGGCGCTGTACTGGATGCACGGCGTCGCCGACACGTTCCACGGCTTCGTCGAACTCTCCGAGGACAGCTACGTCGCCTTCGTCCAGGCGCCGGGCAATCCGACGGACCCGCAGTGGGGCGTCACCCATTCGGGCAACGCCGGCGACCCCGTGACCGCCGGCACGATGCAGCACGTCGCGTTCAACGTCGACTCGATCGACGATCTGCTCACGATGCGCGACCGCATCCGCAGCCACGGCATCCAGGTGCTCGGCCCGCTCGATCACGGCATGATCCAGTCGATCTACTTCGCCGGCCCCGAGGGACTCAGCCTCGAGGTGTGCGTCGGCCGCGACATCGACGAGCGCCAGTGGGTCGACCCCGAGGTGCAGGCGCTGTGCGGCATCTCCGACGACGAACTGGCGCGCCTCACGTCACCCACCGGGTTCACCCGACCGTCCGAACCGGTCGCCCAGCCGCCGTTCGACCCGACCACGCCGAACCTGCGGTACCCGCCGCCGGTCCGCGAGCGCATCATGGGCATGCCCGACGCCGACGTCTGGACCGACCTCAGCGAACCGACCCCACCGGTCGAACTCGACTGACGGGTGCTTCTCGACCCGGTCAGCTGCGCACGCGCAGCCACCGGTGGTCGTAGCGACGCAGATCGAGCGACACCGTTCCGTCGTCGTCGACGCGCATCGCGTCACCGGAGCCCCACAGGTCGCTCACGGCACAGCCCGACTCGAGGCGGATCTCCACCGTGGTCGAGCGGTCGGCGAGATGGTGCACGGCGACGAGGACGTCGTCGTTCCAGTCGAAGCGCAGCGCCAGCACGGCCGGGTCGTCACACTCCACGGCCACGCACCGGCCCCATCCGATCTCGGGGTGCTCCTTGCGGAGCCGGATGAGGCGCTCGAACCAGTTGAGCAGCGAGTCGGGCTCGCGACGCTGGCGCGTCACGTTCACCTCGTCGGGACCGAACGGGCTGTCCGGCGTGGCGCGCACGAGCGCGCCGGCCGGCGCCGTCGTGAACCCGGCGCGCTCGCCACTGTCCCACTGCATCGGCGTGCGCACCGCCATCCGTCCCTCGACGTCGAGGTTCTCCCCCATCCCGATCTCCTCGCCGTAGAACAGCGTCGGGGTACCCGGCAGGGAGAACATCAGGCTGTACGCCATGCGGATCCGATCGCGGTCGCCGTCGAGCATCGTCGGGAGCCGTCGCCGGAGCCCGCGGCCGTAGAGCTGCATGTCGGGATCGGGCCCGAACGCCCGGACGATCTCGCCGTGCTCGTCGTCGTCGAGCCGGTTGAGGTTCAGCTCGTCGTGGTTGCGCACGAACGTGGCGAACGACGACTGCCTCGCCATCGCCGGTCGCTCCTGCAGCGCCTCGACGATCGGCGACGCGTCGTGTCGCGCGAGCGCGAGGAACAGGTGCTGGTTGCCGACGAAGTCGAACAGCAGGTCGAGTTCGTCGCCGTCGTCGTCACCGAAGAACGGTCGCTGTTCGGGATACGGCAGGTTGACCTCGCCGAGCAGGATGGCGTCGCCGCGTCGACGCTGGACGAACGCCCGCAGGTCACGCAGGTACTGGTGCGGCTCGATGTGCATCTCCTGGGCGATACCGGCGGTCTCGAGCAGGAACGGCACGGCGTCGACCCGGAAGCCGGACAGGCCCTGCGCCAACCAGAAACCGATCACCTTGCGGATCTCGTTGCGTACCGCCGGCGACGCGATGTTGAGATCGGGCTGGTGGCGGAAGAACCGGTGGAGGTAGTACTGCCCGGCTTCGGGGTCCCAGGTCCAGACGGCCTCCTGCTCGCCGGGGAACATCAGGCCCTCGGGCCCCTCGTCGGGGATCTCGTCACGCCACACGTAGAAGTCGCGCAACGGCGACTCGCGGCTGCGGCGCGCCGCCTGGAACCACGGATGCCGATCCGACGTGTGGTTGACGACCAGGTCGGCGATCACCCGCAGACCATGCTCGCTCGCCACCGTCATGAACTCGGTGAAGTCGCCGAAGTCACCGAGGCGTTCGTCGATGCCGTAGTGCCCCGTGACGTCGTAGCCGTCGTCCTGCTGCGCCGTGGGGTAGAACGGCATCAGCCACAGACAGGTGACGCCGAGGCCGGCGAGGTGGCTGACGTGATCGATCAGCCCGCCGAAGTCGCCGAGGCCGTCGCCGTCGGAGTCTGCGAAGGTCTCGACGTCCAGGCAGTAGACGACGGCGTTCTTCCACCACATGTCGGCCACGATCGACCGGTTGATCGACCGGTGCACGTCGTTCGTCACGACGAGACCGGTACCCGCCCCGCTCGTCGCGCATGCCTGGCCGGCGTCGGCTTCGACGGATCGACCCTGCCGACGAACTCGTCTCGACCCGGATCGGCACGATTGATGTCGATCGAGGACGGGTAGATCGGCGGTCATGTCGAGCAACCAGCGTGTCGTCCACCACCCGCGCCGCCACCCGTTCGTCGACCGGGCGAACAGCCCGGACGACGATCATCTCGACGCCGTCGACGTCTGGGACGTCGACGCGCTCGTCGCCAGCGACGTCCACACGGTGCACCTGCACGTCGACTTCGACCACATCGCACCCGACGACATGTGGGCCTGGTGCACAGGGCTGCGACGCGCCGGCATCCACCTCGCGTACACCGTCCACGACATCGACAATCCACTCCTCGTCGACCAGCAGGCGCATCACCTCCGGCTGGCCGCCCTCGTCCACCATGCCGACGAGCTGTACACCTCGACCCCCGCAGCCGGTGCCGAGATCGTCACCCGCTGGGCACGCCACGCCTTCGTCGTGCCCCACCCGCCGATGGTCGACGATGCGACCATCGAGGCGATCCGCAGGCGCCCGCCGCGAATCCGTCCTGCGCTCGTCTGGTTGGGCGCCCCGGCCCCGAACGTCGATCTCGACGTCGTGATCGACGTCGTCACTCGAGTCCACCGTCCCATCGAGATCGTGGCCCGCCTCGACGGATGGGACGGGCTCGGTGACGACGGACGAGGACGGCTGATCGATGCCGTCGGACGGTCGACGTCGAGCGAACTCGTCATCACCGGCTACCCCGACGACGCCGAGTTGGTCGAACTCGTCGCTCAGCGGCCCGCACTCGTGCTCCCCTACGCCTGGGGAACGCACTGCGGGTTCGTCCGGCTGGCGACCGACCTGGGTGT
This sequence comes from Ilumatobacteraceae bacterium, assembly GCA_041685755.1. Classification (GTDB taxonomy): domain Bacteria; phylum Actinomycetota; class Acidimicrobiia; order Acidimicrobiales; family Ilumatobacteraceae; genus Sva-07. Next base: position 373 of record JAWLFC010000035.1, on the reverse strand, counting down.
CACTGCGCTGGTGCCCGCAGTGGGCTGTCACGCCGACCAGGGGGCGTTGGTCGCCGACGCCGACGAGTTCGCCGAACTTGTGGCCGCGGTCGTGGCGTCGGTGCCGGTCGCGGTGGGGTGACACCGCGGCGCCGACGGCAGGCCGTTCAGTCGAACGCGACGTCGTCGTCGAGGGGAACGAGGTGGTCGTCGAACGACTCGAGAAGTCGGAGGAGGGTTCGCAGGATCATCGGAGGGTCACAGTCTTGCCCGACGGGGGCGAGCACCCAAATGGTTCCCGGATCGTCGCCGCTGCAAACGCCCCCCTCGATCGGTCACGGCGAGGCGTCGGCGGTCAGCCCGCCCGGCCGTGACCGGCGCCGACCGGAGCGGT
>JAWLFC010000133.1:3356-6974 GCA_041685755.1 Ilumatobacteraceae bacterium | reverse complement strand
GTTCGCATGCCGCCAGGGCGTCGTCGACGCTCGGATCGCCCGATCGGGCGATCCGGGCGATCGGCTCGACGATCTCGGGCATCCAGGCATCCGCGTCGGCGCCGAGCCGGCCGAGCTCGGCGACGTCGAGGAGGAAACCGACGGTGTCGTCGATGTCGACGGGGCCGTGGAGGAGCAGGTCGCAGCGGGCAGCGGTGAGCGCTTCGGACAGGCCGTCGTCGGGCAGCACGACGCGACTGGCCCGGTGCGCGACGGCGAGCCAGCCGCGCACGACCGCCATCGCCGGCGCCAGGCTCGGCAGCGCCCAGGTGCCGATCCGATCGGGGTCGTGCGGCACGGCGACGCGGATCGACGACCGGTGGCCGACCGGGAGCACGATCGAGCCCGACGGCAGGTCGATGCCGTGGATCGGCACGTCGGCCGGCGGCCGCTCGGTGAGGACGCGGGCGCCGGAGAACGCGACGGCGAACGGCAACGGCGAGGCGTTCTCGACCTCGACGACGGTCAGCCCGCCCCGTTCGGGCACCGACCAGACCCGTTGCAGGGCATCACCGTCGGGGATCTTCAGCCGGGTCTCGATCACCGGGGTGCCCTCGACGCGACGCTGGCGCACCGCCGGCTCCTGCGCCGGCTGGTGCCAGCGGTCCTCGGCGGCGACGTACCACGACAGCGTCGGCGGCTCGGCGCCCCCGAGCGGCGTCACGTCGCCCCACGGCGTCACCACCGCCCGGGCGGGCGCACCGGTGACACCGACGAGGGTCTCGGTGGCGGCGACCGCCTGGTCGGTCACGTCTCGAATTCGCCCTTGCGGCTGCGCTGCATGAGCGCAGCGAGGGCATCGGGGGCGGGCCGGTGCTCGTGGCACACGGCGACGACCTGCTCGGTGATCGGCATCTCGACACCGTATCGGCGAGCGAGGTCGAGCACGCTGGGCGACGACTTGACGCCCTCGGCGACCATGTTGGTGGCGGCGAGGATCTCCTCGATCGTCTTGCCGCTGCCGAGCTGCAGGCCGACGGTGTTGTTGCGGCTCTGCTTCGACGAGCAGGTGGCGATGAGGTCGCCCATGCCGGCGAGGCCGGCGAACGTCACCGGTTGGCCACCCATCGCCACCCCGAGGCGCGACATCTCCGCCAGACCACGGGTGATCAGCGTGGCCCTCGTGTTGTCGCCGAAGCCCATGCCCTCGGCCATCCCGGCTGCGATCGCGATCACGTTCTTGACGACGCCGGCGACCTCGCAGCCGACGACGTCACCGTTGGTGTACACCCGCAGACTGGGGCGGCTGAAGATGCGCTGCAGTTCCCGGCCGATCGTGACGTCGTCGATCGCCACGACACTCGCTGCCGGCTGCCCGGACAGGATCTCCTTGGCGAGGTTGGGCCCGGTGAGTACGGCGACCGGATGGCCGGGCAGCACGTCGGTGGTGACCTCGCTCATCCGCTTGAGGGTCGTGCGTTCGAGGCCCTTGGCGAGCGACACGATCGGCACCCACGGCCGGATCGAGCGTGCCGCTTCGGCGGCCACGTCGCGGTACCCGTGCGAGGGGACCGCCATCACGACGACGTCGGCGGTGGCGACGGCGGTCGCGAGCGAGTCGGTGGCTCGCAGTTCGTCGGGGAGCGGGAACGACGGCAGGTACTCGGGGTTGACCTTGGCCTCGTCGATCTGGCGCGCCAGTTCGGCGCGACGTGCCCACAGCACGGTCGGGGTGTTCTCCGCGGCGAGGGCGGCGACGGTCGTCCCCCACGATCCCGCCCCGATCACGGCGACGTTGATCTCGCCCATCACACGCCCACCGGTTCGTACCCCATGTCGATCCCCCTTCGCCGATCCCCGCTTGCGCGGTGATCATAGGAGTTCGCCGCAGGCCTCTCCTACAGTGGCCGACGTGCGTCTCGCCGTGCTGATCCCGGTCAAGCGATTCACGGCCGCCAAGGGTCGCCTGACCGGGGTGCTCAGCGACGTCGACCGGGCCGCCCTCGCGACGTGGATGGCGTCACGCGTCGTCGACGTGGCGGCGGAGGTCCCGACGTTCGTGGCGTGCGACGACGACGACGTCGCCGTCTGGGCCCGCGCCAAGGGCGCCGAGGTGATCTGGGGGGCCGGACTCGGGCTCAACGGCGCCGTCGACGACGGTGTCGAGCACATACGCGACGGCGGATTCGACCACGTGTTGGTCTCCCACGCCGACCTCCCCCGACCGGAACGGCTGCTCCAGGTGGCGCACGGCCACCGCATCACGCTCGTGCCCGACCGACGCCACGACGGGACGAACGTGATGTCGTTCCCGACCCGCACGCCGCTGCGCGCCTCCTACGGCGGCGGCTCGTTCCGTCGCCACCTCGACCAGGCGCTCGGCCACGCCGACGTCGAGCTCGAGGTGCGCTCGGACCCCGATCTGTCGCTCGACCTCGACACCTACGACGACCTCGTCCACCCCCTGATCAGAGAGGTACTGCCCGCATGGCTGCCAACGAACCCGGCCAACCCACCCCGGTGACAGCGGGCTCGCCACCCGTCACGACCGACCTCCCGACGCCGAGCTCCGCGCTCGCGATCGGCGCCCATCCCGACGACGTCGAGTTCGGCGCCGGCGGACTGCTGGCGAAGTGGGCCGCCGACGGCTGCGTCATTCATCACCTGGTGTGCACCGACGGATCGAAGGGAACCTGGGACGTCGACGCCGACGTCGCCGAGCTGGCGGCGCGCCGCCAGGAGGAACAGCGCGAAGCGGCTCGTCGCCTGGCCGGCGAGCGCGCCGGCGAGGTCCGGTTCCTCGGGCGTGTCGACGGCGAACTCGGCAGCGACCTGTCGACGCGCAGCGAGGTCGCCCGGATCATCCGCGAGCTGCGCCCACAGGTGGTGCTCGGCCACGACCCGTGGAAGCGATACCGACTGCACCCCGATCATCGCCATGCCGGGCTGCTCGCCTGCGAGGGGATCGTCGCCGCCCGCGACCCCCACTTCAACCGCGAGCACGAGATCGCCCATCATCGGCCGGACATGCTGCTGTTGTGGGAGGCCGATCAGCCCGACCACGCCGAGGACGTCTCGGAGTTCGTGCCGACGAAGCTGCACGCCCTCGCCGCCCACGAGAGCCAGTTCGAGTCGACGATGAAGGCCGCCGACCAGGCCGACATGGCGGCATTCGAACAGCGCGTGCGCAACCGCCTCGGCGATCTCGGGCGACCGTTCGACATGGACGCCGCCGAGGTCTTCAAGCTCATCGCCGACCTCTGAACGCGGAAACGAGGGGCCCGTCGGACCCCTCGTTCGCGTTGTCCGATGCGTCAGCGCTTCTTGGCGGGCGCCTTCTTCGCAGGTGCCTTCTTCTTCGCGGGCGCCTTCTTCGCAGGTGCCTTCTTCTTGGCGGGCGCCTTCTTCGCAGGTGCCTTCTTCTTGGCGGGCGCCTTCTTCGCAGGTGCCTTCTTCTTGGCGGGCGCCTTCTTCGCGGGCGCCTTCTTCTTGGCGGGCGCCTTCTTCGCGGGCGCCTTCTTCTTGGCGGGCGCCTTCTTGGCAGGTGCCTTCTTCTTGGCGGGCGCCTTCTTGGCGGGCGCCTTCTTCTTCGCTGGAGCCTTCTTCGCGACGGCCATCAGGTCACTTCTCGTTCAGGGC
>JAWLFC010000133.1:0-3256 GCA_041685755.1 Ilumatobacteraceae bacterium | reverse complement strand
GCAGGTGCCTTCTTCTTGGCGGGCGCCTTCTTGGCGGGCGCCTTCTTCTTCGCTGGAGCCTTCTTCGCGACGGCCATCAGGTCACTTCTCGTTCAGGGCGGACTTGAGCGTGGAGCTGGCGGTGAACTTCATCGCCGTCGACGCCTTGATCTGGACGGGAGCGCCGGTCTGCGGGTTGCGTCCCGTGCGGGCGCTGCGCTTGGTCGTGGAGAACGAACCGAAGCCGGGCCAGGCGACCTTCTCACCCTTCTTGGTCGCGGTGACCACGTGATCGAAGAACGCCCCGAGGGTGCGCTCGGCGTCGGCCTTCGACACGCCTGCCGCTTCGCTCACTGTGTCGATCAGTTCTGCTTTGGTTGCCATGAGTCCTCTTTCGGATGGGTGTTGCGTTGCTGTTCACCCCGGTGCGTCGCACCGAGACCGACCTCGCCACGACGGGCGAGATGTGACCATGAGAACGACGAGTGGTGCACGCGAGCAAGCACCCCATGAGTTGCATCTGCAACGACAACGCCATCTGGCCCTTGCCGGTATTGGACTTCGCGCGCATCCACCACGACACCCGGAAGCTGCGCTAGAACGTCGTCTCGTTGGGTATGAAACTCGATCCGCATCGACGAGCGTTCGCTGAGGAGTGCTGGTGACCGACCTGTTTCCGTCCACTGACGCACCGACCCACGACACCCACGGGGTGTCGAGCGGGTCCGCCAGGACGAAGGGAGGCCAGCGAACTCGACTCGTCGTCGACACCTCCGTCCTGATCGCCGACCCGACCTGCGTGCTGGAGTTCGTCGACGCCGACGTCGTCGTCCCGCTCACCGTGGTCGAGGAACTCGACGGGCTCAAGAGCCGCACCGACGACGTGGGCCGCTCGGCCCGCACGGCGTTGCGGACGCTGGAGGAGTTGCGAGTCGCCCATGGCGGCTCGCTCGCCGAACCGGTCCCGACCGGCAACGGCACCACGACGCTCCAGATCGAGATCAACAACATCCGCAAGCACCTGCTGGTCGAGCACGGCCTCGACCCGTCGGTTCCCGACAACCGGATCATCGGCGCAGCGATCGGCCAGGCCGACTTCGGGCCGACGACGATGATCAGCAACGACGCTGCGCTACGTATCAAGGCAGCTCATCTCGGCGTCGACGCCGCCGAGCACCGCCTGACGCGATCGGATCGTCAACGCGGCGCCGTCGGATGGACCACCCTCGAGGCCCCCTACGAGGCGATCGACTGCCTGTACGCAGCGGGCGCGATCGCGACCGATGCCGTCGTCTCCGACGTCGACCTGACCGAGAACGAGTTCGCCGTGCTGCGCTCGGGCTCGCAGTCGGCGCTCGTGCGCGCCGTCGACGACGAGTTCGTCCTGCTGTCCCAGCACACACCGGAGGCATGGGGATTGCGTCCCCGCAGCAAGGAGCAGCGCTTCGCGCTCGAGTTGCTGCTCGACCCCGACATCTCGGTGATCGCCCTCGACGGCCGGGCCGGAACCGGCAAGACGATCCTGGCGATCGCCGCCGGGCTCGAGCAGGTCGTCGAGCAGAGCCGCTACGAACGTCTCGCCGTCTACCGCCCGCTCGTCCCGGTCGGTCGGGCCGACGTCGGCTTCCTGCCCGGGGGCCTCGACGAGAAGCTCGACCCGTGGATGGCGGCGATCCACGACGCGGTCGTGGCGCTGACCGACCGTGGCTGCATCAAGGACGCCCGCGACATGGTCGACGAACTCACCAACCGCGGCCAGCTGTCGCTCGAGTCCGTCACGTTCCTGCGCGGCCGGTCGCTGCAGCGCCAGTTCGTCGTGATCGACGAGGCACAGAACCTCGAGCCGACGACCCTGCGCACGATCCTCACCCGGGTCGGCGACGGCACGAAGGTGATCTTCACCGGCGACACGAGCCAGATCGACGCCCCCTACCTCGGCGAGTCGAACAACGCGCTGAGCGTGCTGTCGTCGGCGTTCGCCGGCCAGCGCTGTTTCGGCCACATCACCCTGACGGCCTGCGAGCGCAGCGACGTGGCGAGCCTCGCCGCCGAACTGCTGTAGTTCCCCGCCACTCCCGCACACGCCCGCGCGTTCGGAGTTGTTTCGATCCATCCGGTTGCACCCCGCGCCCCGAACATTTAGTGTTAAATGACGAGACGGGGTGCCGCACCTCCCGGCCCCTCGTTTCCCAGCACGAAAGGGAACCGCCATGGCCGTCGCAGAGCTGTTCGAGTACGACCTCCCCACCGCCCACTGGCAGGACTTCGCAGCGTGCAAGGGTCGCACCAGACTCTTCTTCCCGCCGAAGGCCGAACGTCCCCAGGCACGCGCTCGCCGCGAGGCGAAGGCCCAGAAGCTCTGTTCGTCGTGCCCGGTGCTGGAATCCTGTCGCACCTTCGCCCGCAGCAACCGCGAGTACGGCTACTGGGGCGGCGAGTCCGAGGAGGACCGCCACCTCGCCGGCTTCACCGTGTCGGCCCCGATCGGCGTCCGGGCCCGCCTGGCCCACGACGCCGGCTGACGCTCCCCGGCCCCGGGTGGCGGCCCTCGTCGGCTGTCACAGGGTCGCTCTAGGGTGCACGACGTGGCCCTGCCGACCTTCGCCGTCGTCGATCTCGAGACCTCCGGGCTGTCCAGTCGCCGCCACCGCGTGCTCCAGGTCGGCGTCGTGGTCGTCGCCGCCGACGGCACGGTGCTCGACCGCTGGTCGTCGTTCGTGAAGTTGCGCTGGCCGCTGCAGCGCGTCGGCCCGACGAGGATCCACGGCATCACCAGGCGGGCGCTGCGCGGCGCTCCGAGCCTCGATGCCACGCTCGACGAGCTGAGCGCCCGCATCGACGGCTCGATCGTCGTCGCCCACAACGCGGCATTCGATGCCGGCTTCCTCGCCCGAGCCGCTCGACGGCGGCCGCCGGGCGATCCGCTCCGGCGGAGTCTCGACCGCACGCTGTGCACGCTGCGGATGTCACGACGCCTCGACCCCGATCGTCGGCTGTCACACCGGCTCGCCGACGTCTGCGAGCGCTACGAGGTCGCACTCGTCCGTCCGCACGACGCTCTCGCCGATGCCGAGGCGACCGCTGCGATCCTGCCCCATCTGCTGCGGGCCCACGGAGTCACCGACACCGCCGGACTCGAACCGTTCTACGTCCGCTCGTAGCGCGCCAGGATCTCCCGAGCGACGGCGACCGCGGGGCTCGTCTCGCCGACGAGCACGGCATCGGGTCCGAGTCGGATCAGGAGCTTCGACAACCACCGCTCGCTCGACACCGGCAG
>JAWLFC010000132.1:0-6993 GCA_041685755.1 Ilumatobacteraceae bacterium | reverse complement strand
GCCGGCGCCGACGCCGTCGTACTCACCCCCGGCAGCGTCGACGCGTTCAACCCCAAGGTCGTGCGGGCGTCCGCCGGTGCGCTCTTCCACGTTCCGGTGGTGGTGGCCGAGGTCGACGACGTCGCCGCCGCCGGGCTGTCGCTGCTCGGCACGACGAGCCACGACGCCGCCGGACGGACGGTCAGGCCCCATACCGAGGCCGACCTGACGGGACGCATCGCCATCGTGATGGGCAACGAAGCCGCCGGCCTGCCCGACGAGTGGGACGACACGGTCGGCCCCGTTCGTTCGTGGCTGACGATCCCGCACCGGGGCCGCAGTGAGTCGCTGAACGTCGCCATGGCGACGACCGTGATCGTGTTCGAGGCCGCCCGCCAGCGCGTTCAGACCAGGTCGAACGCGGGCGGGTAGACGACCCGCTCGCCGACGGTCTCGGGTCGAATCAGCACGCCGACACCTCAGATCACGCCCAGCCCGATCATCGCCGCCGTCGTGATGGCGATGCCGATGCGGTACCACCCGAACACGGCGAGCGGTCTCGTGCGCAGGAACGTGACGAGCCAGCGCACGGCGATCGCCGCGGTGACGAAGGCGACGATGCCGCCGGCGAGGGGAGTCCTCCAGCCGTAGACGTCGAGGATCTCCTGGCCGTTCTGCGCGAGGTCGTAGAACGTCGCCGCCGAGAGCGTGGCCAGGCCGAGCAGGAAGCTGAACTCGACGGCCGCTGCCATGCTGGCGCCGATCGCCAGGGCGGCGACGATGGTCACCAGGCTGCGGCTGGTGCCGGGCCACAGCGCCAGGATCTGCGCGACGCCGATGATCGCGGCGTGGCGCGCCGTGAACTGCGTGAGCTCGATCGTGCCCGGTCGCGGTCGCCAGATCACGAGGAACACGCCGCCGACGAACCAGGCCACGATGACCGGCCATGCTCCGAAGAGCTCGTCCTTGATCGTGTCGCCCAGGAGGAGGCCGACGACGGCGGCGGGCACGAACGCGACGATGAGGGCAACGAGCAGTCCGCGACCCTCGACGTCGCGGCCGGCCAGCCCCTTGGTGATCTGGCCGAGTCGGCGCCAGTAGAGCACGACGACGGCCAGGATGGCGCCGATCTGGATCGCGATCACGTAGGAGTCGGCGGCCGCCCGTTCCGCCTCGTCGTCGAGACCGAGCAACCGCTGCGTCACGAGCAAGTGGCCGGTCGACGACACGGGGAGGTACTCGGTGAAGCCCTCGACGGCGCCGAGGATGATCGCCTTCAACGGCGTGAGCGGACCCTCGCTGCCGAGCGACAGCACCACGACGGCGACGATCGCGGTGAGTGTCCCGGCGATCACCCCACCGACGACGAAACGGTCGTTGTTCGAGTCGATGTGCTGCTGATCTGCCGCGGTCACCGAAGCGACGGTAGCGGCCCGGGACGACCGCCGTCAGGTTGTCCGGAGCACCACGAGGTATTGGCCGCCACCGGGCTCGACGTCGGCGGTGACGGCGAGGGAGGGTTCGAGTCGTGAGATGCGGTCGACGATCCACGCCGCTGTGTTGTCGGCGTCGCCACGTTCCAGGCAACGTCCGACGATCTCGCGCCCGCCCTTGCGTTGCAGGCGCTCGACCGTGGTCAGGATCACGGCCGGATCGGCGACGAAAAGGTGAGCGGGCCAGTCGACGACGGGCTTCGTGCTGCCCTTGCCGGTGTTGCAGCCCCGGTGGGCGAGGCGTTCCCGGCCGGAGCCCGGACCCGTCACCTTGGCCTTCGCTCTCGCCTTGCGTTCGGTCGTGCGGGCGTCGATGCTCGGCCCACGGGCGTCGTTGACGGACATGTCGGGGTCGACCGGCTCGTCGCACAGCCAGCAGCGCCATCCGTCGCGCTCGCCGATCTCGTCGAGGCGCATCAGCGTGGTCCCGGCCCTGCGATGGTCACGCCCGGACCCTACCCGCAGGGTCTGCGGGCAAGGTTGGGCGCCGCTGGGGTCCGCGTGCCCGACCGCGATGCCGGTGGTCAGGTGATCTCGTCGCCGTTCGGGGCGATCACGTGCCACACGCCATCGTCGTCGCGGTACACGCTGAACCCGTGGTCCTTGAGGTGATGGTGACCCTCGCAGAGCCCGCCGCCGTTCCTCGGCACGGTCGCACCGTGGGCCTTCCAGCCGACTGAGTGATCGGCGTCGCACCAGGCGACCGGCCGGTCGCAGCCGATCCAGACGCAGGTGGTCAGCAGCAGCATGACCGCCTCACGGGAGCTCCCACGGAAGAGCCGGGAGCGCCGTCCGAGGTCGATCACCGTGCCGGACCCGTCGTAGACGACTCGTCGGATGTGGTCGATCAGCGCGGCGTTGACGGCATCGTCGGGATGCAGCCGACGGCCCGTCTGGGTCCGCACGACCACCGACCGGTAGCGGGCGGGGTCGGGTGTCTCGCCCCGCAGGTGCGCCTCGAAGGACTCGTGATCGATGAGGATGTTGGCGGTCGGCCGTGGTGCGACGGAGCCGGGCGGCTTCGACGCCGCCGCTCGGGCCATGGCGAGCAGGGCATCGGCTCGCCGTTGCGCCTCGGTGCGGGCCAGATCGCCGGTGGTCGCTGCGTCACCGCAGCGTTCGCGGGCATCGGCCCAGTCGGCGCGCCATTCGGCCTCGCAGAACCACGAGAAGATCTCCATCAACTCGCAGCCGGACAGTTCGGCGAGGTTGCCCGTCAGGGTCCAGCCGCCCTCGGGGCGAGGCCGCAGACGGACGTCACGGTCGGCGTGGAGCCGTTCGTGGCGGGCGCGGTCACCCTCGGGGTCGGCGAGCGCCTCCCACGTCCGCACGTGTCGTTCGAAGGCGTCGTACGGCAGCTCGATCGCGTCGTCGAGCAGCGCCGGCGAATCGCGTTCGACGACGTCGGCAGGCAACCGCGGGTTGGCCACGACCCGGGCCATCAGCTCGGACTGGGCGACGCCCACCTGACCATCCGCCTCGGCCCGCCCCCACGCGGGGAGCGCTGCGTGGAGCCGCGCCGTCTGCACCCTCCGATGGGCTTCCGGGCCCGAGAGCTTGCACATGTGCTTGACGACGGTCTTGGCCGAGAAGAATCCCTGGCCCCGGAACGGGTTCGACCGATCGATCCGACCCGCGGCGGCGACTGCCGCCGCCTCGACGATGCGCCTGAGCTCCTCGAGGCCTTCCAGCCAGGCGCGCAGCTCGACCGCGTCGAGGGCGTCGACGTCGACGTCACCGAGGTCGGCGAGCGCCGTGGCCGCACGCCGACAGGCCGACTCGGCGAGCGCTCCGGGCGGCTCGGCATCCAGGGATTCGACGAGCCGGAGCCGCACGGCGTCGAGCGCCGCCATGCGGGCATCGACCTCGGTGTCGCAGGCGACCGGTGAACTCATACCACCATCTTGACGAGGGGGTGTAGCAGAGTTCGCCGGGTCCGATGACCGCCCACCGCGTGACGGGTCAGTCCAGCGAGAACGGTGGGTACCGGTCGGTGACGAGCAGGAACGCGTAGGCGTACACCCGCAGGCTCCAGCGGCCGACGCCGACGACGAAGTCGAACAGGCCCTTCGGGTAGCGACCGGTGAACAGGATCGCGAACCAGGCGATCACGACGGCGAAGAACGCCCCGATCCCGAGGAAGAACAAGATGATGAAGTGCGGGATCGCCAGGAACCACTTGACGAGTGGGAGCCAGCGATTGAGGTCGCGCTCCACGTCGGGGTAGTCGACGTCCAGGTGGACGCTCTGCTCCTCGACCGTGGAGGGATAGCGGTCGGTCACCAGGGCGAAGTACGCCGTGACGCGAGCGCTGAAGCGGGTGAGTTCGCGAGCGAAGTCGAACCACCACGTCGGGTAGCGCTGGCGGAACAGGATCATCAACAACGTCACGAGGAACAGCGAGCCCATGATGCTGGTGCCGGTGGTCGTCACCCACTCGCCGTCGTCGGTCTCGAACGTGGCGGTACCGCTGTCGGTGAGGACGCGGCGACGACGTCTCGTTTCCCCTGTACGCGGTCGCGACCGTAACCGGTAGGGACGTTCGGCCCGGACAGCGCTAGCCTCGGCCGCTGTGCAGCCGCAGTCGCAGCGATTTCGATGCCCCGGGTGAACCGGGGACACGACCAGTCGCTCCTGTGCCGTCTCCTGCGTTCGTCCGGGGTCACCGTCTGACCGCTTCCCGCTCGACGCCCACGAAAGGTCCCCGTGCTCACTGACATCACCGCCGCCCGCGACGCGGCCCTCGCCCGAATCTCCGCCGCCACCAGCCTCGACGACATCGCCGCGCTCACCTCGTCGCTGCTCGGCAAGAAGGGCGATCTCGCCCAACTGAAGACCGGGCTCGGCACGCTCGACTCGATCGACGACAAGAAGGCCGCCGGCCAAGCGATCAACGAGGCCATGGCCGCCGTGTCGGCGGCTCTCGACGAGCGGCGTGCCGCTCTCGCCGCCGACGCCCTGGCCGCCCGGGTCGAGGCCGAACGGCTCGACCTGACCGAGTTCGTCGGCAAACCCACCCGCGGTCACGCCCACCTCGTCACCCAGGCGTGGGAACGCCTCGAGGACGTGTTCATCGGGCTCGGCTTCCAGATCGCCGAAGGGCCCGAGGTCGAGACCGACTGGCACAACTTCGAAGCGCTCAACATGGGCGAGGGTCATCCGGCGCGCGGCGAGTTCGACACGCTGTTCGTCGACCACGTCACCCCCGACGGCCGCACCGGAACCACGCTGCTGCGGACGCACACCTCGCCGGTGCAGATCCGCACGATGCTCGAGACCGAGCCGCCGATCTACATCGTGGCGCCCGGCCGCGTGTTCCGTCGGGACACGCCCGACGCCACCCACATGCCGGTGTTCCACCAGATCGAGGGCCTCGTGATCGACCGCGACATCTCGATGGCCGACCTCGCCGGCACGATCGAGGCCTTCACCAAGGCGTTCTTCGGGGCGGGGTTCACGTCCCGGCTGCGACCGAGCTACTTCCCGTTCACCGAGCCGTCGGCCGAGTTCGACATCCAGCGCCCCGACGGCAGCTGGATCGAACTGGGCGGCTGCGGCATGGTGCACCCGAACGTGCTGCGCGCCGGCGGGTTGGACCCCGAGGAGTGGAGCGGCTTCGCGTTCGGGTTCGGCATCGACCGCATGGCCAAGGAGCGTCACGGTGTCGAGGACATCCGGGACATGTACACCAACGACATCCGATTCCTGGAGCAGTTCTCGTGAAGATTCTCCTGTCCTGGCTCAACGAATACGGCGACTTCGGCGACCCGACGAATCCCGGCGACGTCGAGCGCGTCACCGACGCCCTCACGTCGCTCGGCCTCGAGGTCGACGCCGTCGACGTCGTCGGCGAAACGGTGCCCGGCGTCGTCACCGCCCGCGTCCTGCGGCTGGAACAGCACCCCGACGCGGCCAAGGTCCAGCGGGTGTGGGTCGATTCCGGCGACGGCGAGGAGCACCACGTCTGGTGCGGCGCGTTCAACATGTCCGAAGGCGACATCGTCCCGCTCGCCACCCTCGGCACCACGATGCCCAACGGCATGACGATCGAACGGCGCGCCATCCTCGGCGTCGACTCCGAGGGCATGTTGTGCTCGCCCAGCGAACTCGGCCTCGGCGACGACCACTCCGGCATCATGATCCTGCCCCCGGACGTGCCGCTCGGCCGGCCGTACGGCGAGGCGATCGGATCGAGCCTCGACGTGCTGATCGACGCCGACGTCACCCGCAACCGTCCCGACTGCTGGGGATACGTCGGCATCGCCCGCGACCTCGCCGCCAAGCTCGGCATCGAGTTCCGGCCCCCGACACCGACGCTGACGGTCACCGGCGACGAACGTGTCGCGTCCGTCGAGATCGTCGACGGCGACCGGTGCCCCCGGTTCACCTCGACGGTCATCTCCGGCGTCGAGGTGAAGCCGTCGGCCGACTGGATGGCCCGCCGCCTCACGGCGGCCGGGATGCGCCCGATCAGCAACGTCGTCGACGTCAGCAACTACGTGATGCTCGAGCTGAACCAGCCCAACCACGCCTACGACCTCGACACGCTCGGCGGTGGCGGCTTCCGCATCCGTCGCGCCGCCGACGGCGAGCGGCTGACCACCCTCGACGGCGAGGAGCGCACGTTCACGAGCGACGACCTGTTCATCTGCGACGCCAACGACGTGCCGATCGGCCTCGGCGGCATCATGGGCGGCCTCGACACCGAGATCAGCGACACGACGACCACCGTGGCGCTGGAGGTCGCCTGGTTCTCGCTCGTCGGCATCGGCCAGACCGTCGCCCACACCAATCTGCGCTCGGAGGCGTCGGCGCGCTTCGAGCGCGGCGTCGACCCCTACGGCATGCCGCTCGCCGTCGCCCGCTTCGTCGAACTGCTCGCCGAGACCTGCCCGAACCTCACCGTCCACGCCGGCGCGGTCGACGCCCGCAGCGACCACCTGCCCGCCGAGCAGCGCTCGACCGAGGTCCGCATCCGCGAGGTCAACCGCATCCTCGGCACCGATCTCGATGCCGACGACCTGCCCCGGCTGCTCGACCCGATCGGTTTCACGGTCTCCGGCGAGGGCGCCAGCCGCACCGTCGTGCTGCCGTCGTGGCGTCTCGACTCCACCGAGGAGATCGACGTGATCGAGGAGGTCGCCCGCCACCACGGCTACGACCGCCTCGGCAAGACCGTGCCGAAGTCGGTGGTGCACGGCGAGCTCAGCGCCCGTCAGCGCCGTCGCCGCCTGGCCCGCCAGGTGCTCCTCGGTCTCGGGATCTCCGAGGCGATGCCGAACCCGTTCCTCGCGCCCGACACCCTCGCGAAGGCGGCCTTGCCGTCGGAGGCATTGCGGATCACCAACCCGCTCGTGGCCGAGGAGAGCGTCCTGCGCACGTCGCTGCGTCCCGGGCTGCTGCGGGCCGTCGCGCACAACGAGTCGCACCGCCGCTTCGGCGTGGCGCTGTTCGAGATCGGCCACGTCTACCCACCGGCCGACGGCGAACTGCCCGGCGAGTACGAGGCGCTGACCGTGGT
>JAWLFC010000034.1:22950-27842 GCA_041685755.1 Ilumatobacteraceae bacterium | reverse complement strand
CCGTCAGAAGCACCCGCCAACCCCCGACTACCGTTGCCGCACACTTCCGCACGCAGAAATCACTGCGGCTGTGGAGCAACTCGCGCCGCATCACGGCCCAACTCTCGCGTCACGTAATCGCGTCACTGATCCGACGGTCGGGGGGACGCTCGCACGGTGTATGCTAATCTGCATGCAAAGCACGAGCGTCCGGATCGATGTCGGCACCCACGACGAACTCAAGCGCCTCGCAGCCGACTGTGGCGAGTACTCTGATCTACATGGCACGACGCGCTGACGAGTTGCACGACCGGGTGGTCGTTGCGAATCCGGAGGAGGACTGCTCCCCGGCCGCGTTCCGTTTGCTCATCGACGAGCTCCTGACCGCACCTGATCCTGAGATCGAATCCCTTGACGCAGCGGCCGTACTCGAGACGATCCGCGCCGAGTCCGAACACGCGTGACGCCCGTTGTCATCGACGCGTCCGCTGGCGTCGAGATCCTCGCCAACACCGCCTGCGGTCGGCGTCTCGCACGACTGCTTCCGACCGATGCAGTGGGCTGGGTGCCCGAGCACCTGCCGGCCGCTCGATAACGGCAGGCATCGTCACGGTCTTCGCCCGACCGAGGCCACTCGGCTTCGGCCCCACTGCGGCGCTGCAGTATCACGGGCACATCGGCCCAAGCAGCCCACTCGGTTATCACATTGCCTGCGATCATTGTGGTGGGAATCTGGTGCTACCATCGGTTGTATGGCTGTACGAAAATTGTCTGTCGCTCTGGAAGAGTCGGTCGCTGAACGAGCCGCGAGTGCTGCTGAGCGTCACGGCCTGAGCTTGTCCGCCTGGCTCAGCGCCGCCGCTGGGCGCGCTCTTGTCGTCGAAGACGGTCTTGCTGCGGTTCAGGCATGGGAGGACGAACACGGCGACTTGACCGACGAGGAGCTGGCCTGGGCCGACACGATTCTCGATCGCACAGCCGATCGAGTGGCATCGTGAACCATGGCCGGCGGCCTGACCTACGACACCGGAGCGCTCATCGCAGCTGAGCGAAACAACCGGCGAATCTGGGCTCTGCACCGTCGTTCGCTCGAGCGCGGGATCGTTCCGACGGTTCCAGCGGGAGTCCTTGCGCAAGGCTGGCGGGGTGGACCTCGAACTCAGATGTCGCGTGTGTTGTCTGGGTGTCGCATCGAGCCATTCGACGAGCCTCGTGCTCGATCGGCCGGCGCTGCGTGTGGAACCGCTGGGACGTCCGATGTGGTCGATGCTGCCGTTGTCGTTGGAGCGGCGGCCCGTGACGACATCATCGTGAGCAGCGACCCACGAGACCTGAAGCGCCTGAGCGACGCTCTCCGAGTCACGATTCGACTCGAGATCATCTGACACGGGCCCCGGAAGACAGCAGGACCCAGCGCGATGATCTCCACCACGCGATGACCTCCACCACGATCGAGTTCGCTGCGCCACAGTCCGAAGCCCAAGTGCAGTGCCCGGTAATCGCCGGACGACTTCCGGATCGGAGCATGGTCAGGGTTGGCAGTCGGCGCATGGAGCGGCCGGGGAAGTGCGTGGCGTGTTGACCTGGTCTCCGGTTGGCCGGGTCGTCCAGGCCGTGCGAGTGGTCTGGTTGCGAAGCTCTCGGATCGACACATCAGCCATGTCCTCGGTGTATCGCCGGTGATACATTCGCGCCCGCTCTGGCCGTCGCCGACCTCGGCCTCTCGCTAGTCGCGGGAGAGTTCCCGAAGGTTGTTGACCAGCAGGAGACCGGCGAGTCCGAAGAGGCAGACGGCAACGGTGGTCTGCCAGCCGAAGAACACGGTCAGTCCGGCGAGGGTGGTGCCGACCGCGATCAGCACCCCGAGCACGACGAGCGTCACCAGGAAGCGGACGAGATTGCTGCGGGCGATGGCCTCGATCGCGAAGACGGCGAAGACGGCGAAGGAGGCCGAGCCGATCACGGTGAGGCTGCCGTGAGGAAGGAAGGCCACCCCGACGAATGCCAGGATGAGCGGGGTGCTCAGGGCTGACCACATGGCGAGGATGCGCCGACGTCCGGCCGGCGGCTGTGCCGACGGCAGTTTCCGGTGTCGGAGATGGTCGTGCGGCCGGGCGGGTCGGGGTGGTTCGGACAGAAGCGCGTCGAGCCGGCGCCGTTCGTCGTGGAGTTCGACCCGGTGCGCAACGCGACCGGCCAGGCGTCGTTCCTCGGCATCGGTGATCGAGATGCCGCTGGCGACGTCGGCGCGGAGTCGCGACTGGAGATGATCGATCTCGCCGCTCACCACCTCGTCGTCGGCGATCAACTCCTCGAGGCGGACGCGCACGAGTTCGGCAGCGGCATCCCGGTTGGGGGCCACCTTGGCCAGCCCCGACCAACCCACCGGGTCGCCCCACGACGACCGGACCGTTCCCGAGCGTTCGTAGCGGGGCCCCGCCGGCGCCCGTTCGCCCCCGAAGCGATCCTCGGTGTCGTTGCCCCACAATCCGCGATAGTCGAAGACCCATGGGGTCTGGTCGTCGATCAGGACGGGAATCCATTCCCGGTCGTGACCAGGTCCGATCGACACTCCGTCGCCGCGTGCGTAGTCGACGTAGGGGATGCCGACCCCGGCGTGTTCCTGGTCCCGCGTCCACGGCAGGAGCGTCCGGCTGATCCTTCGGAACACGCGGATCAGACCGTGGAACTCGTGATCGTTGACGCCGTACGCCCGGCTCCGCCAGTCGTTGAACACGTAGAAGTACCAGTACTGCAGCGCGACATAGCCGCGACCGCGCACGACCCGGCCGTAGTACGGGTGATGGTCGGCACGCATCTGCTCCCGGTACCGGGTCTCGGCAGCGGCTTCGGTGCCCCGGGCGACGCTCCCGCGGAAGAACAGGCTCGTCCGCATCAGTGCGTCGACGACGCGGCTCAGTACGCCGACGCGAGCGAGACGGCCAGCGGCGCGGAATCGTGGCCGACCGGGTCGCCGGCTCCAACGGAGTTGCTCCGTCCAGCCGAACGGGTTCGACACGAACCGCAGGAACTGCCCCGCCCGGTGACGGCGTGGATCTGATCCGCGACTCCGTGCGGCTCGTGTTGCAAGAGCTGATCGAGGTCGAAGCGACTCGCGCCGGCGTCGGCGTGGCGTCGCAGGTAGGCAGTGATCTCGCGGCGTAGTTCCGAGACGCCGGCGGGATTGCCGGGTTGGACCACCCAGTCCATTGCCGTGTGCTTCCCGTTTCGGGTGCCCACGAAGCACCTCACGCGAATTGACAAGTCGAGTGCAGACGACGCCGTTGATCTGCTCGCTGGGACATGCCGGACGGTCCGGTCGCAGCCGACAGTGGACCGGGGTTTACCTCTCCGTCACCGGGGTACCCCATTGTTACGAACGCGTGACAGCGTGTGACGGAGCTATCTGTTGGAGGAATCACCATGGGACACGAGCAGACCCGGTACGTCGATCATGTCGTGGTCAACCAGGATCTCGAGACGATCGGCACGGTCACCGACGTGTTGTACGACGACGGCGCCGGCGCACCGAAGTGGCTGATCGTCAAGCCGGGGGCGTTCCAGGCCGAACGATTCGTGCCCACCGCAGGGTCGTACACGACCGACGACGGCAACATCGTCGTGCCGTTCGAGAAGCGGTGGGTCAAGGCGGCGCCCAAGGCGGGCGACCACATCATGACCTCGGACGTCGAAGACGAAGCCACCCAACACTACGACGTCGAGAACTGATCCGTCGGGTTCCCGACACGAGACTCGACATCCCTCGTCGGCGGGCCCGGCTGCCTGATCTCGCAACAGCGGAACGACTGCCGATCATCGGCGAGCGGTTGATGCCGACGCACGACGGTTCCCGGTGGCGGCGGCTGTATTCGCCCGACGCAGAGCATGACGACCTCCGGCGATCCCGTGGTGAGCAGCGAGAGCTCGCCGGCATCGATCGAATCGATCGAGATGTTCGACCCGCCACCGACGAGGCGGGTCTTCTCGCCCGGAGACGTGCTCCGCCTCCTGATCGGCTTGGGGCTCATCGCCGGCGGGTACTCGGCTTTCGGCTGGTGACGTTCTGGCTCCCGATCCTCCCGGGATGGTTCTCGCTCGCCTGGATGCAGCGCAACGGCGAGATCTGACCGCTGTCGGACCCCGATCCTGCCGACCCGCCGACGGACATCTCCGAGCGGACGATCAGGACGCGACGGGCGCCGGCCGCGGATCGACCGGTTCGTCGACGTGGAGGGGGCGCCTCAGCCTCCACGCCGAGCGGGCCAGCCACAGCCCGATCGCGACGAGGGTCAACATGACGGCGCCACACACCGCGTAGGCGACGGTCCGCCCGAACGCCTCGTAGAGCATGCCGGTGACCACCGCCATCACCCCGGCTGCGAGCGCCTGGGCGCCGCCGAGCACGCCCTGCGCCCCGGCCTGCCGGTCCTCGGGCACGGTCATGCCGACGGCCACGCCGGTACTCGACACGGTGAAGCCGTCGCTGACGGCGTGCACCATCGCCAGCGCGAAGATCCAACCCCCGGTCGGCATCACGCCGTACAGCGTCATGAACACAGCCCCGCCGACCAGGCCGATCGCCGCCACCCGGAACGGGCCGAACACCTGGGCCCAGCGGCCACCGATCGGTCCGAGGACGATCAGCGGTAGCGCGAACAGAGAGATGCCGAGATTGGCGAGCCACTTCGTGGTGCCGAGATCGTCGTGGACGAGCGCCCACAGCGCGTCGAACGACCCGATCATCACGAACACGGCGGCGCCGAGCACGACGGCCCCGGCGAACGGGCGGATCCGCAACAGGTCGATCGCCAGGCGCCGATGCGCGGTCGGTCGGCTCTCGGCGACGGCGACGCGGGCGACGAACGGCAGCATCACCACCGTCGCCGCGGCGACCACGACGAACGGCGCCGGGA
>JAWLFC010000034.1:0-22850 GCA_041685755.1 Ilumatobacteraceae bacterium | reverse complement strand
GCCGATGCGCGGTCGGTCGGCTCTCGGCGACGGCGACGCGGGCGACGAACGGCAGCATCACCACCGTCGCCGCGGCGACCACGACGAACGGCGCCGGGATGCCGAACGGTCCGACGAGCGCCGCCGAGACCGCCGGGCCCATGGCGAAACCGAACACGTCGGCCGCGAGGAGCCGCCCGAGGTTCTGGCCGAGGTGGTGGGGGTCGGCGAGGATCACGATCCGTCGGACGGCCGGGATGGCGGCGCCGATGCCCACCCCGGAGATGACGCGTCCGATCAGGATCGGCGCCAGCGTCGTGCTGAACCCCATCAGCAGCAGACCGACCACGTTGATGCCGACGCCGAACAGCACGACCGTGCGGGCGTGGCCCCGGTCGGCGAGCGGCGCGATGACCAGCTGCGACACGAACGCAGCGAGAAAGCCGATGCCGATGACGACGCCGATCGCCGTTTCGCTGATGCCGTACTCGTTGCGGTAGTCGTCGACGATGGTGAACAGCACCCCGTAGCCGGCGGCGAGGCTGGCCATCAGGCCGCCGAACGCGACGAACAGCATCGTCGGAGACGGTGCATCACGACGTCGGAGGGTGGGGGGTGTCGTCGTCACGTCGGCAGGCTCACGAGCGCGTCCGGCGCCGTGGCAGTCGTTCGGGTTGTGGCCGGCACCGTCGGGGTCAGGCGCTGGCGACCAGGCCGGTGGCGCCCGGCGAGGAGAGCGCGGGGTGAGTCGGCATCGCCCGCACCGTCAGGCCCCAGCGGCCACCGTCGTTCGGCGCGAACGTGACGGCGTAGCGCCCGTCACCGACGGGTGCCATGTCGAGCACCGTCAAGCGGTGCTCGACGAACGTCCCGTCGGCGGTCACCGGGCCGTGCACCACCTGGACGCACAGTTCGTCGGGGCCCAACGAGCCGGGGTCGACGGTGGCGACGACCCGTCGCTCGTCGCTGGCAGCACCGGAGCCGAGGTCGGACTCCGCCGGGTCGATGTCGACCTTCACCGCCGGCCAGGCCTCGCGGACGCGCTGCTTCCACGCCGCCAGCTCCCGCGCCGGACGGGCACCATCGGCGGTGATCGCCTCGGAGCTGACCGCCGCCGGCTCGTAGTACTGCGTGACGTAGTCGCGCACCATGCGGCTGGCGGTGACCTTCCAGCCGAGCGTCGCCCAGTTGGTGGTGATCCGGTCGAGCCAGTCGTGGGGCAGGCCGTCGTCGCCGCGCCCGTAGAACGAGGGCACGATCTCCCGCTCGATCACGGTGAACGCCGCCGACGCCTCACGGCGGTCGCGTCGTTCGAGATCGACGTCGTCGTCGAACGAGGCGATGTCGAAGCCGTTGCGCTCCGCCGACATCTCGTCCCACCATCCGTCGCGGATCGAGCAGTTGAGCACGCCGTTGAGCGCCGCCTTCATCCCGCTCGTGCCGCACGCCTCCATCGGGCGTCGCGGCGTGTTCAACCAGACGTCGCAGCCGTGGTACATCGTGCGGGCGATGCCGATGTCGTAGTCGGCGATGAACACGAAGCGGTGTCGGACGTCGGCGGCTCGGGCGAGCCGGTCGATCTCGCGGATCATCGCCTTGCCCGGTTCGTCGGCGGGGTGGGCCTTGCCGGCGAACACGAACTGCACCGGCCGGTCGGCGTCGAGCAGCAGCGATCGGAGCCGGTCCATCTGGGCGAGCAGCAGCGTCGAGCGCTTGTAGGTGGCGAATCGGCGAGCGAAGCCGATCGTCAACACGTGCGGATCGAGCACGAACTCGCCCGTGATCCGACGCACCATGTCGACCAGCTCGCGGCGGCCCTGGTTGCGCACGTCCCACACCTCGTGGTGGTTCAGGTGCTTGACGTTGGCCCAGTCGGCCTCGTCGGCGAGATGCCACTCGTCACCGACCGCCTGCCCGAGCAGCTCGTCGACGCGGTCGCTCACCCACGAGCGGGCGTGCACGCCGTTGGTGACGTGGCCGATCGGCACCTCGCGCACCGGAAGGTCGGACCACAGCCCGCCGAACATCTGCCGCGACACCTCACCGTGCAGGCGGGCGACGCCGTTGGCGCGAGCAGCGATGCGCAGCCCCATGATCGCCATGTTGAACTTGGTGCCGTCCGCGGGGCCGAGGCCGAGTTGGACGAGTTCGTCGAAGGTCACGCCGCACGAGTGGGCGAAGCCGGCGAAGTACCGCTCGAACAGCTCGAGGTTGAACTGGTCGATCCCGGCCGGGACCGGCGTGTGGGTCGTGAACAGGCTGCCGGCGCGGACCGCCTCGATCGCCTCGGCGAACGAGAGCCCCTGCTCGACCGCCTCGCGGATCCGTTCCAGGCCGAGGAAGCCGGCGTGGCCCTCGTTGGTGTGGAACACCTGCGGATGGATGCCGAGCGCCCGCAGTGCCCGCACGCCGCCGATGCCGAGGACGATCTCCTGGCGCAGCCGGTGCTCGGCGTCGCCGCCGTAGAGCCGGTCGGTGACGGCGATGGCGTCGGGGGGATTGCCGGGGACGTTCGTGTCGAGCAGGTACAGCGCGATGCGGCCCACGTCGACCCGCCACACCCGTACGGTCACGTCGACACCGGCGAGGTCGACGTGGACGTCGACGCCGGTCGGGTGGATGCCGAGTGCGTCGGGATCGATCCGCTCGTTGCGTTCGCGCTGCCAGCCGTCGGGATCGAGCTCCTGGTGGAAGTAGCCCTCGGCGTACAGCAGGCCGACCCCGACGAGCGGCACACCGAGGTCGGAGCTCGCCTTGAGGTGGTCGCCGGCGAGCACGCCGAGGCCCCCGGAGTACTGCGCCAGCGCTTCGGTGATGCCGAACTCGGGCGAGAAGTAGGCCACCGAGGCGAGTGGGCTCTCCTCGCGTCGGGCGAACCAGTTCGATCCGTCGAGGGTCAGGTCGAGGCGCTGTCGCGCCCGGGCGACCTGCTCGACGTACTGGTCGTCGTCGGCCAGTGCCTGCCATCGACCGGCCGAGGTCCGGCGGACGAGGTCGACGGGGTGCTGGCCGGTCTCGCGCCACGACCGGCCGGTCGGCGAGCCGTCGAGTCGGTCGAAGATCTGGGCGATCTGGTGGCTCCAGGCCCACTGCAGGTTGGCGGCGAGGGGCTCGATGGCCTGCAACGACGCGGGCACGCTGCTGGTGACGGTGAACTGGTGGAGGGGTCGCATCGCCCGAGACGCTAGCGACTCGGCGGGCGCGACGTTTCCGCCCGTCACCGGCGGGTCATCGAGCGACCGCCAGCGCCGCGCCGTAGGCCTCGACGGTCGTGCGGGCGATCGCCCCCCAGGCGTACTTCTTCTCGACGAGGTCGCGGGCGTTCGCCACCAGGATCGTGGCCAGTTCGTCGTTGGTGAGCACCTGCTCGATGGCGTCGGCGAGGTCGTCGGGATTTCCCGGTTCGAAGGTCACGCCGGCATGGGTCCCGACGATCAGCTCGGCGAGTCCACCGGTCCGGGCGACGATCAGCGGGGCGCCGGCGGCCAGCGCTTCGAGCGCGACGATGCCGAACGGTTCGTACAGCGACGGGATCACCACGCAGCCGGCGCGGTGCAGGAGGCGCCGGAGTTCGGCGTCGGGGAGGAATCCGGTCAGCGTGATCAGATCGCTGACCCCCTCCACGTCGACCTGGGTCTGCAGCTCGGGCAGGTAGCTGCCGCGTCCGGCGATCACGCTGTGCACGTCGGGAACGCGCCCGCGCAGGGCGTGCATCGCCCGCGCCAACACCTGGAAGCCCTTCTCGTACTGCACCCGGCCCCACGACACCACGAGCGGTTCGCGCTCGCTCTCGGGTGCAACGCGGGCGCCCTCGGGTCGCCACAACGCCGGGTCGATCCCGTTGGGGATGTGCACGACGTGGTCGGCGTCGAGCTCGAACCCGGTGATCAGCTGCTCCACGATGAAGCGGGTCGGTGCGATCAGCCGCTGCGCTCGGAACGCCAACCACCACTCGATCGAGTTGATGTCGGTCGGGTGGCCGAGCGGGAGCTGGCCGCCGTGGCGGACCCGCTCGGTGCCGTGCATCGTGAGCACGAACGGCACTCCGTAGCGCGTGGCGAGGGTGTCGGCCGCCCAGCCCAGCTGCCAGTCGTGGCCGTGGACCACGTCGGGTTCCCAGCCCTCGAGTTCGCCGGTCAAGCGAACGCCGAGCCTGGTGACGGCGTGGTTCGCCGACGCGACCCTCGTCACCACCTCGACCGGGGGCAGCCACGGCAGGTCGATCTGGGCACGCAGGACCCTGACGTTGGCGGGCGCCACCGCGTCGAGTTCGGCCGGCCGATCGGCGACCGTCAACACGACGACGTCGTGCCCGGCGGCGGCGAGGGCGGCGCTCAGCCCGCTCACCTGTGCAGCGATGCCGCCGGTGGCTCTGGGCGGGAAGTCCCAGGACAGCATCAAGACCCTCACGGCCGCGCACCCTAGTCCTGCCGACGCAATACCCTGAGTGTCGATGGCCTCCGTCGCTCGCCCCATCGGTGACCTCGACCTCCACCTGTTCGGTGAGGGGACACACCGGCGCCTGTGGGAGCTCCTCGGCCCGCAGCCGCTCACGATCGACGACGCCGGATCGGCCCGATCGGTGCGATTCGGGGTGTGGGCTCCCCATGCCGAACGGGTCGAGGTGATCGGCGACTGGAACGGCTGGGCGCCCGACCCGCTCACGCGTCTCGCCGGTGCCTCGGGGATCTGGACCGGTGTGGCCGCTGCGGCGCGCAGCGGCCACCGCTACAAGTTCCTCGTCACCGGCGCCGACGGTCGCACCGTGATGAAGGCCGACCCGATGGCCCGCCAGAGCGAGGCACCGCCGAGCGACGCCAGCGTCGTGCCGACGGCGGCCGTCCACGACTGGGGCGACCACGAGTGGATGCAGGGTCGCGGCTCGACGCTGGCGGGGACCACGCCACTGCGCATCTACGAGGTGCATCTCGGATCGTGGCGACGCGACGTCGACACCTGGGACGAACTCGCCGACCAGCTCGGCGAGCACGTCGAGCGGCTCGGTTTCACCCATGTCGAGCTCATGCCGATCGCCGAGCACCCGTTCAGCGGATCGTGGGGCTACCAGGTGTCGGGCTACTACGCGCCGACCGCCCGCTTCGGCGAACCCGACGGACTCCGACGCTTCGTCGACACCATGCACCAGCGTGGTGTCGGCGTGCTCGTCGACTGGGTGCCGGCCCACTTCCCCCGCGACGAATGGAGCCTCGGCCGCTTCGACGGCACCGCGCTGTACGAGTACGCCGACCCCCGACGCGGTGAGCATCCCGACTGGGGCACCTACGTCTTCGACTACGGCCGCAACGAGGTGCGCAACTTCCTCGTCGCCAACGCCCTGTACTGGCTCGATCAGTTCCACGTCGACGGTCTACGCGTCGACGCCGTCGCCTCGATGCTGTATCTCGACTACTCACGGCCGGCCGGACAGTGGACGCCGAACGAGTTCGGTGGTCGCGAACACCTCGAGGCGGTCGGCTTCCTGCGCGACACCAACAGCGTCGTCGCCGACGAGTTCCCGGACGCGCTGATGATCGCCGAGGAGTCGACGTCGTGGCCCGGGGTGACCGCGCCCGTCGCCGACGGCGGGTTGGGGTTCACGCACAAGTGGAACCTCGGCTGGATGCACGACACGCTCGGCTACCTCACCCGTGATCCGGCAGACCGGCGGCATCATCACGACGAGCCGACGTTCGCGTCGACCTACGCCTTCGACGAGCGCTTCGTCCTGCCGCTGAGCCACGACGAGATCGTGCACGGCAAGGGCAGCCTGCTGGCCAAGATGGGCGGCGACGACTGGCAGCGCTTCGCCGCGCTGCGGGCGCTGTTGGCCTGGCAGTGGGCGCTGCCCGGGGCGCCGCTCGTGTTCATGGGCACCGAGCTGGCCCCCTGGGAGGAGTGGAACGACGACGGCAGCCTGCCGTGGCACCTCGTCGACCATGCCGCCCACCGCGGCGTGCACGACCTGGTGGTGGCGTTGAACCGGGTGGCGGATCGCTGGCCGGCGCTGTGGCGCCGAGACGACGACCCGACCGGGTTCCAGTGGCTCGACGCCGACGACGCCGAGCACAGCACGTACAGCATGCTGCGGTGGGATCTCGACGGCGCTGCTGCGGTGGTCGGCGTGGCCAACTTCTCGTCGGTGGCCCGTCCGCAGCACCGTGTCGGTCTGCCGTGGGGTGGCGCCTGGGAGGTGCTGGTCGACACCGACGACGCGCTGTTCTGGGGCAGTGGCCACCGTGGGGAGGATCGGCGATCGGTGGTCGGGGCCGACGAGGGCTGGCACTCGCTCGGCTCGTCGGCGCTGCTCGACGTCGGACCGATGTCGATGGTCTGGCTCGGCGCCCGCGCCCCGGGCTGAGACCGGTCGCTCAGGCCGAGGCGGCGACCGAGCGCAGCGAGTCGCAGGCCTGCTCGGGCGACACGATGTTGATCAGCACGCCCGTGCCGCGTTCGAAGCCGGCCTGGGTGACCAGGTTGGGCCAGATGTGGGCGTGCCAGTGGTACTGGCCGGTGTGCTGGTGCGGCGCCGTGTGGATGCCGAGGTTGAACGCGACGTCGCCGAGGGTTGCGTTGAGATGGCCCAGGGCGTCACGCAACGCGATGCCGACCGCAGCGAGGCTGTCGTCGGGAGCGTCCTGCAGGTGGGGTTCGTGATGGCGTGGCACCACCAGCATCTCGTAGGGGGCCCCGCTCCAGTAGGGAGTGATCACCGCGACGTCGTCGTTGGCGAACACGATCCGTTCGTCGGCGGCCAGTTCGGCCTCGACGGTGGTGCACAACAGGCAGCCGCCGGCGAATCGGGCGAACGCCCGCTCTTCGTCGAGGATCTCGCCGGGCACGAACGGCAGCCCGAGGATCTGGCCGTGCGGATGGGCGATCGACGCGCCGGCCTCCCAGCCGTGGTTGACGATCGCCTGGGTGTAGCGGACCTGGGGGGTGCTGGCGTGCTCGGCGAAGCGGTCGCGCAGCACCCGCATGGTCTGCGCAGCGTGGGCGTCGTCGAGCAGATGCAGTCCCGAGTGGTGGTCGGGCGTGTACACGAAGACCTCGTGGATACCGCTCGCTTCGGCCATCACGAAGACCGGACCGAGGTTGTGCACGGCGAACGCGTCCTCACCGGCGAAGGCCGGATAGCGGTTCGGGATGACCCGCATCGACCACGACCCGTCGGCTTCGACGGTCTCGAGAGCGGGCGGGCTGGCCTCCTCGTTGCCCGGACAGAACGGGCACGGACGCGTGGGGTCGGCCTCGATCGGATGGTCACGCGGAGCGAAGTCGCTGGGTCGCTGGGCTCGCTCGGCGACGATGGTGACCCACCGTCCGTTGAGGGGGTTCAGTCGCATCTGACTCATTGTCCACTCAAGGATACGACGAGTCGGGGGTGGTTGCGTGACACTGTGACGAAGTGCTCACGGCGACCGCCTGCTCGGCGGCCCACTTGCGGTCGAGACGTTCCTGGTTCCAGCGGTGCAGGCCCCAGCCGATCAGGGCGCCGACACCGAACACGATGAGCCCACCGACGCCGTCGAGCCAGAAGTGGTTGGCGGTGACGACGATCGCGAAGAGGGTGGCGGCGGGGTACAGCAGCACCAGCCCCTTGGTCCATCGTCGGCGCAACAGCGGCCAGACGGCGATCGCACACCAGGTCGACCAGCCGATGTGCAGGCTCGGCATCGCGGCGTACTGGTTGGAGATCGAGGCCATCGCCTCGGAGTCGAACGACCAGGGTCCGCCGAATTCGGCGAGGGTGTCGACGAAGCCGAAGCCGCCCTCGGGTCGCAGGTCGCTCTCGATGCAGGCGGCGCCGTAGCTCGACGGATCGTCGCGTGGGCACGGCTCGTCGAGCAGGCGCGGTGGCATCAGGGGGAACCAGGCGAAGCCGATGATCGCGAGCGCCGTCATCGCGGCGAGGCTGTTGCGCCACTGTGGGAAGACGTCGGCGCGTTTGACGAAGAGCAGGACGAACACGCCGAGCGTGACGAAGAAGTGGGCGGTGCCGTAGTAGGTGTTCCAGAACTGGATGAACCAGCGGTACGGCAGGAACCAGGCCTGGACGGTCTGTTCGTGGTAGAGCCCCATCCACAGCTGCCACTCGATGACACGCTCGGCGTTGGTGAAGGCCTGCTCGGGAACGCCGTCGGCGGCGATCTTGTTGGAACCGAAGAGGTTGCGGATCCACGAGTAGATGCCGTAGAAGATCGCGACGATCAGGGCCTCTTTCCACCAGAACACGCGGTGTTGCCGCTCCGGCGCCGGGGCCTGGTCGGCGACCTGCATCACCTCCGTACTGTAGGCGCGCGTTACGGTCGCGTGACATGGCTTCGATCGAGGGACACGCAGGCGAGCAGGCGGTGGCCGCTCTCTCTGCATTCGGCACCGACGTGATGTTCACGCTCAACGGGGGCCACATCTGGCCGCTCTACGACGCGGCTCGCAACCAGGAGATGCGCGTCGTCGACACCCGCCACGAACAGTCGGCGACGTTCGCGGCCGAGGCCTACGCCAAGCTGACCCGCCGGCCCGGGTTCGCGGCGCTCACCGCCGGCCCGGGGGTCACCAACGGCGTGTCGGCGGTGACCTCGGCGCACTTCAACGGCTCACCCGTGGTCGTGCTCGGGGGTCGGGCGCCGCAGGGCCGCTGGGGGGCGGGCTCGCTGCAGGAGTTCGACCACGTGCCGGTGATGCAGTCGATCACCAAGCTCGCCGAGACCGTCACCGATCCCGCACGGGCGGGGGAGATGGTGCACGCCGCGGCGGCAGCCGCGATCACGCCGCACCGGGGCCCGACGTTCCTCGACTTCCCACTCGACGTGTTCGGGCCGTCGTCGGGTGAGGTGCCTGCCGTCGACGCGTCGGTCGGGCGCGGCGCCGACCCCGACTCGGCGGCGGTGGCCGAACTGGCCGGGATGATCGCCGCCGCCGAACGACCTGCGTTCATCGTCGGCTCCGACGTGTACTGGGCGGGCGCGTGGGAGGAGTTGGCGGCGGCCGCAGCGGCGCTCGGTGTGCCGTGCTACTTCAACGGCATGGGCCGCGGCGTCCTGCCTGCCGATCACGAGCTGGCGTTCCTGCGCACCCGCGGCCTGCTCAAGCAGCGCGCCGATCTCGTGGTGGTGTTGGGCACGCCGCTCGACTTCCGGATCGGGTTCGGGTCGTTCGGGTCGGCGACGGTCGCCCACGTCGTCGACGCCGACTCGCAGCGAGCAGCTCACGTGGACGTGACGACAGTGGTCGGCGACCTCGTCGCCACACTCGCCGGTCTCGCCGGCTTCACGGGCGATCGGATCGATCACGGCGACTGGATCGCCGAGCTGCGCGACGCCGAGTCGTCGGCGGCGACCGGTGAGGTGGCGCTGATGGAGGCCGACGACGATCCGATCAAGCCGTCGCGCATCTACGGCGAGCTGCGTCGCCGCCTCGAGCGCGACGCTGTGGTGATCTGTGACGGCGGCGACTTCGCGTCGTACGCCGGCAAGTTCATCGAGGTCTTCGAGCCGGGCGGCTGGCTCGACACCGGGCCCTACGGCTGTCTCGGCAACGGTCTCGGCTACGCCATCGCGTCACGGGTGGTTCGGCCGTCGTCGCAGGTCGTGCTGCTGCTCGGCGACGGCGCCGCCGGGTTCAGCCTGATGGACGTCGACTCGCTCGTGCGTCACCAGTTGCCGGTCGTGATGATCGTGGGCAACAACGGCATGTGGGGGCTCGAGAAGCATCCGATGCAGGCGATCTACGGCTGGGACATGGCATGCGATCTACAGCCCGGTTGCCGGTACGACGAGGTCGTGCGGGCGCTCGGCGGCGCCGGGGAGACGGTGAGCTCGCCGGCCGAGATCGGCCCCGCGCTCGACCGCGCCTTCGCGAGCGGCGTGCCGTATCTGGTCAACGTGCTCACCGACCCCGGCGACGTGTATCCGCGAACCAGCAACCTCGCCTGACGTGCTCAGGTGTCGCAGCACTTCGACATGAAGCGCTCGACGTCGACGAGGACGCGCGTGATCTTGCCGGCGGCGACGAGCCCACCGGAGTCGGAGGCCGACACCGTGAACTTGAGTCGGCGACCCTCGATCTTCTCGAGGACCGCCTCGGCGACGACCTCGGCGCCGACGGGCGTCGGCTGCAGGTGGTCGAACTGGATGCGCATGCCGACGGTGGTGGAGCCGTCGTCGAGCGAGTTCTCGACGGCGTTGCAGCACGCCTCCTCGCACAGCGCGACGAGGCGAGGCGAGCCGAGCACCTCGACGCTGCCCGAGCCCAACGCCCGTGCCGTGTCGTCGTCGGTGACCACCAGTTTCGCATCGCCACGCAGGCCCGTCTCGATGTTCATCCGGATCACGCTAACGCCACCGACCCTTGCGCGTGCACGATTCCCGACGACGCCGCCGGCGTCGAGGTCCGCGACGACGACGCAGCGGAGCACCGAGCAGCGCGGTGACGGGTGCGGGGGCTTGGCCGTAGGATCGACGGGGTGATCGCCTCCGACGTCCTGGAACGAGTACTGGCCGGTGCCGTGAGCACCGGCGCCGACTTCGCCGAGGTCTACGCCGAGGACAAACGCTCGACGTCGGCCGGTCTCGACGACGGCCGGATCGAACAGGTCACCAGCGGCCGTGATCGGGGCGCCGGCATCCGTGTCGTCGCCGGCGACACGACCGGGTTCGCCTATACCTCCGACCTCTCCGAGCCGGGGCTGACCGCCGCGGCATCCGCAGCGGCGGCAGCAGCCAGCCGTGGCGGGGGCGGTGTGCGCACCGTCGGGCTGACCGCGGCGGCGCCGCACCGGCCGAACACGATCGAGCGCGATCCCGACTCGGTCGCGAAGGCGGCCAAGGTCGAGTTGCTCGAGCGGATGAACGAAGCAGCTCGGGCCTACGGTCCCGAGATCGTCCAGGTGTCGGCCGGCTACGGCGACAGCCGCAAGCAGGTGCTCGTCGCCAACACCGACGGTGTGTTGACCGACGACGAGGTCGTGCGCACCCTGCTGCGTGTCAGCGCCGTCGCCGACGGCGACACGGGCATGCAGACCGGGTACCAGTCGATGGGCCACACCGTCGGCTTCGAGATCTTCGACAAGGTCGACGTCGAAGCGCTCGCTCGCGAAGCGGCCCGTCAGGCGATCACGAAGCTGCGGGCCCGACCGGCGCCCTCGGGAGCGATGCCGGTCGTGATCAAGCACGGAACCGGCGGTGTGCTGTTCCACGAGGCGTGCGGTCACGGCCTCGAGGCCGACCACATCCAGAAGGGCGCGAGCGTCTACGCCGGCAAGGTCGGCCAGCAGGTGGCCTCGCCGCTCGTCACGCTCGTGGACGACGGCACGATGCCGGGGGAGTGGGGCACCCTGGGCTACGACGACGAGGGCCACGTCACGCAACGCAACGTGCTGATCGAGGACGGCATCCTCACCGACTACATGTGGGACTACCTGCGCGCCCGCAAGGACGGGCGTCCCCAGTCCGGCAACGGGCGGCGGCAGAGCTACCAGCACCTGCCGATGGTGCGGATGACCAACACGTTCGTGCTCGACGGCCCCGACGATCCCGACGACATCATCGCCTCCACACCCAAGGGTGTCTACGTCGCCAAGCTCGGCGGTGGCAGCGTCAACACGGCGTCGGGTGACTTCGTGTTCGGCATGACCGAGGCGTACCTCATCGAGAACGGCGAGGTCACCGAGCCGCTGCGCGACGGCAACCTGATCGGCAACGGCCCGAAGGTGCTCGCCGACATCGACATGCTCGGCAACGACTTCGCGATGGGCAGCCCCGGCACCTGCGGCAAGGACGGTCAGGGCGTTCCGGTCGGCGACGGCCAGCCCACCCTGCGGGTCACGTCCCTCACCGTCGGAGGCACGGCGTGAACCGTTACGCCGGGGGTCTGACCCCTGGCGTGACGATGGGGGTGCAACGGTGAGTCGGTTCGAGAGCGAGTTGCAGGTCGTCGCCGACCGGGTGGTCGACCAGGCGGCGCCCGGTGAGCAGGTCGAGGCGTTCGTCGCCCGCGGCGGCGAGACCGAGGTGCGGGTGTACCAGGGTGACGTCGAGCACTTCGTGTCGGCCCAGAGCGAGGGGATCGGCATCCGGGTGATCCGCGACGGTCGCACCGGCTTCGCCTACGCCGGCAGCCTCGACGAGGACGCGATCCGCGAGGTGCTCGCCGAGGCGCGCGACAACGTGCAGTTCGGCACCGTCGACGAGTGGGCGGCGCTCGCGGAGCCCGACGGCGTGGCGGTCACCGAGCAGTCGTTGTGGAACGACGAGCTCGCCGACTACCCGACCGACCGCAAGATCGACCTCGCCAAGGAACTCGAGAAGCTCGCCTCCGGCTCGGACCCCCGCGTGCGCGTCGACGACTCGAACTACGCCGACGCCCACGGCGAATCGGCCGTCGCCACGACGACGGGTATCCGGATGTCGGGTCGCGAGAACGGCTGCTACGTGTCGGTGTCGACGCTCGCCGACGAGGGCGAGGGCGACGCCGCCGAGACCCAGACCGGGTTCGGGTTCTCCGTCGGGCGCAGCCCCGAGGAGTTCGACCTCGACCGAGCGGCCCGAGAAGCCGTCGACCGCGCCACCCGGCTCCTCGGCGCCACTCAGCCGCCGAGCCGGCGGGTCACCGTCGTGCTCGACCCGTTCGTCACCGCCCAGTTCCTCGGCGTGATCTCCTCGACCCTCAACGGTGAGGCGGTCGTCAAGGGGCGCTCGCTGTTCCGTGACCGGCTCGGCGAGACCGTGGCCGCCGCCGGCGTCACCCTGGTCGACGACCCGACGAACCCGAAGGCCTACACCGCCACCGACGTCGACGGCGAGGGCCTCGCCGCTCGTCGCAACGTGCTGATCGACAACGGCGTACTGCGCCAGTTCGTGCACAACTCGTACTCCGCCCGCCGGGCGGGAACGGTGTCCACTGGCAACGCCACCCGAGGCGGTTTCGCCGGCACGCCGGGCGTGGGAGCGCTGGCGCTGTCGCTCGTCCCCGGCACCCGCACCCAGGACGAACTCGTCGCCGACGTCGACGACGGCCTGCTGGTGCAGCAGATGCAGGGCTTGCACTCGGGTGTCAACCCGATCAGCGGCGACTTCTCGACCGGAGCCGCCGGCCTGCTCATCTCCGACGGGACGGTCGGGGCGCCGGTGCGGGAGTTCACGATCGCCTCGACACTGCAGCGGATGCTGCTCGACATCGTCGAGATCGGCGGCGACATCGAGTGGCTGCCGATGCGTGCAGCGGGCATGAGCCTGGTGATCCGCGACGTGACGATGTCGGGGTCCTGACCGAGCCATGGCGGCGCCGTCGCCCGAGGCCGTCGCCCGGCACCCGCACCTGGCGGCTGCGCCACCAGCGGGACACCTGCGCGTCGACCTGCACACGCACACGATGTGGAGCGGCGACTCCACCACGACGCCCGACGAGTTCGCTGCCGCCGTCGCCGACAGCGGTCTCGACGTCGTCTGCATCACCGACCACAACGCGATCGCCGGCGCGCTCGAGTTGCGTGAGCGCCTCGACGCCCGGGTGGTCGTCGGCGAGGAGCTGCGAACCGCGGCCGGCGAGATCATCGGGTTGTTCCTCACCGAGCGGATTCCGCAGGGCATCGGGCCCGTCGAGGCGGCCCGGGCGATCCGCGACCAGGGCGGCGTGGTCTACATCCCGCACCCGTTCGACCCGATGCGGCGCAACCTGAGCGAGGCGGCGCTGTACGAACTCGCCGAGGCCGACCTGATCGACGCCGTCGAGGTGCTGAACGCGAAGACGTCGCTCCCCGGCCTCAACCGACGTGCTGCGCAGTTCGCTGCCGAGTTCGGCATCGTCGCCGGGGCCGGCAGCGACGGCCACGTCCCCGATGCGCTCGGTGCGGCCTACGTCGAGATGGATGCGTTCGACACACCGATGGAGTTCCTGGCGTCGCTGGCGGCGGGCCGCGTGATCGGCCACCACTGGGACGAACCGCGCCCCTGGTCGCCGCGGATCGTCCCGAGTGTCACGTCCGGCGGTGGCGCGCCGAGCTGATGCGCCCCCTGACTGCAGCTCAGGGGAGGTGGAGCAGCGTGGCGACGCCGTGCTGGGCGGCGGCGGCCACGGCAGGGCCGTCGTCGGCGGCGACGGCGACGAACACCACGTCGTCGATGACGTCGACCACCGTCGCGGTGTCGGCGAGCAGCAGTCCGTCGGCGGCGATCAGGACCGGCGCACCGATCGGTGCGTAGGGGCCGAGGGGGTCGGTGAGACCGACGACGACGGTGCCGACCTCGGCGCGGGCAGCGGGCCCCGGCCGAGCGGTGACGTCGAGCGTGGTGAGCACGTCGCCGCGAGCGACGTGGTGGCGCAGCCGGGCGCCGGCGGGCAGCTCGCCGAGCGCCTCCGGCGAGACCGCCGCGACGGGGAGCCGGGCCTCGTCGACCAGGATCGGCCCGCCCGGCGTCAGCGGTTCGCGGGCGACGAGTACCTGTCGCGTCTCGCCCCATTCCTGCCGCGCGTCGTCCAGCGACCCGAGGCGCTGGTGGACGGACGTGGCCAGCAGAGCGGCGATGGCGACGACCACCGACCAGTACAGCCAGGGTCGGCGGGCGAGAAGGAGTCGGGCTCGGGCCGCGACGTGCATCGGAGGCTCCTCGGATCGGATGACGATCGGAGGGAGTCGGTCGCCGTGAGGCTATCGACGCATCGGCGCGGTCGGCGCGGCCGGCGCGTTCAGTCGGTGGTGCTCGACGACGTCGAACTCGACGACTCGGTGCTCGACGACGTCGTCGACGCGGCGTCCTTCTTGTCGCTCGACCCGCCCGACGATTCGCTCGACGATTCGCTCGACGAGGAGGTGGCACCCGACGACTTCTTGCCGCGATTGTCGGTCTTGAAGAAGCCGGAACCCTTGAACGTCACGCCGACGGGGGTGAAGACCTTGCGGACGGGGAGGAGCTCGCCCGTGTCGGGATGGGCGATCTCGGTGAGGTTGTCGTCGTGGAAGCCCTGCTGGACCTCGATGGTCTCGCCGGTGTCGACGAACTTGTAGACGTAGGTTGGCATCGAGCGCTGGAGGATATCGTCCGAGCCATGCAGGTCCGCAGTGCAGTCATTCCCGCCGCCGGTCTCGGAACCCGATTCCTCCCGGCCACCAAAGCGGTACCGAAGGAACTCTTCCCGATCGGCGACCGACCGGCGATCCAGCTCGTGATCGACGAGGCCCTCGGTGCCGGCATCGAGCACATCGTCGTCGTCAGCAGTCGGTCGAAGCCGGCGATCGACGCCTACTTCGCCCCGGACGAGGAGCTGCTCGCGGCCCTCGACGCCAAGGGCAAGACCGTCGAGGCCGAACGTCTGCGGGCGATCGGACGTGACTGGCGGGTCAGCATCGTGTACCAGGACGACCCCAAGGGTCTCGGCCACGCCGTCGGCTGCGCCCGTGATGCCGTCGGCGACGAGCCCTTCGCCGTGATGCTGCCCGACGAGCTGATGACGAGTTCCGCGGTGCTCGCCCAGATGAACGGCGTGTGCGCCGCGACCGAGGGAAGCGTGGTGGCGGTGGTCAACGTGCCGCGCGAGCAGGTGAGCTCCTACGGCGTGATCGCTCCGGCCGGTGAGCTGACCCACGACGGAGTGATCGCCGTGCGCGACCTGGTCGAGAAGCCGAAGCCGGAGGACGCCCCGAGCAACTTCATCCTCACCGGGCGGTACGTGCTGACCGCCGACGCCTGGGACGAGATCGACCGCTTGACCCCGGGCAGCGGCGGTGAGCTGCAGCTGACCGACGCGCTGCGGGCGCAGGCGGCACGCTCGCCGTTCCATGCCGTGGTGGCCGAGGAGAGCCGGCTCGACACGGGCACGCCGCTCGGGTTCCTCACCGCGTCGATCGAGCTCGGTTTCGCGGATCCGGAACTCGCCGCCCCGCTGCGCGACTTCCTCGCCCGCCTCCACCAGTGACGTGACGTCTCAGGTGCGGCGGTAGCGCCCGGGGTCGTCGTTGACGAGGCCGAACTGGTCGACGTCGAAGAAGTGTTCGACCTCGTCGTCGGCGAACTCGAATCGGCGTGGCTGGACACGCCGGAAGCGCTGTGTGACCGGTACGACCCCGAGTGTGTCGACGTCGACGAGGGCGGGGCGGACCTCGGCG
This sequence comes from Ilumatobacteraceae bacterium, assembly GCA_041685755.1. Taxonomy (GTDB): domain Bacteria; phylum Actinomycetota; class Acidimicrobiia; order Acidimicrobiales; family Ilumatobacteraceae; genus Sva-07. The sequence goes on along the minus strand of JAWLFC010000034.1, from coordinate 6,769 downwards.
GCGTCGCCCACGTCGAGCTGCAGCCGACGGATCGGCAGCGTGTGGGTGAACGGGGTACATGCGAGTGCGATGTCGGTGCAGCCGTCGAGATCGGGCCGGTGTGCGCCGTTGACCTCCCCCCACCGTCCGGCGCCGTCCGTGCCGAGCCAGAGGTCGGGCTGGTCGAGGTCGCGGAACAGCAGGAACTGGCGGACCTGCCACGTCGCCGACAGCCGTACCACGTAGGTGACCGCTTCACGCCCGACCTCGCCGGTCGCCGTCCAGCCCTCGTTCTCCCAACGCAGGACCAGCGTCTCGAGGTGGGCGTGGTCCCAGGTGCGCCAGCGGGCGGTGTAGCCGTCGGACGGGAAGGCCGTGAGTGGCGTCGTCACGTCGATCCACCCTACGGGTCGTCGCTCGGATCGCCTGCGGTACCGTGACGGCGTGACGCCGCTCGAAGACGCGCAAGCCCTCGTGCTCGAATCGTGCCCACCGCTGGAGCCCGTGATCGTCGATCGCGTCGCCGCCGGCGGGCTGGTGCTCGCCGAGGCGGTCGTCGCCGACGAGGTCGTTCCGCCGTTCGACAACACCGCCGTCGACGGCTACGCAGTTCGAGCCGTCGACGTCGCCGACGTGCCCGTCGAGCTGGTCGTCGTCGACGAGATCGCCGCCGGCGTCGCCCCGACCCGCGCAGTCGGGCCGGGTGAGGCGATCCGGATCATGACCGGCGCGCCGATCCCGCCGGGCGCCGATGCCGTCGTGATGGTCGAGGACTCCGGGCGCGTCGGCGACGACGCGGTCCGCCTGACGCGGTCGGTGCCCGCCGGCGCCGCGATCCGTCGAGCCGGCGACGACGTGCGCATCGGCGACGTGCTGTTCGGTGCGGGCACGGTGATCACGCCGGCGGTCGACGCCGTGCTGGCGAGCGTCAACGTCCGTTCGGTCACGGCGTGGCCGCGGGCGCGCGTGGCGGTGCTGTCGACCGGCGACGAGCTCGTCGACGACGGCTCACCGTTGCAGCCCGGCCAGATCCGAGAGAGCAACAAGACGATGCTGTCGGCGCTCCTCGCCGAAGCGGGCTGCGAGGTCGTCGACCTCGGCATCGTGCGCGACGACGAGGCCGAACTCGAGCGGGTGCTGCGCGATGCGGCTGCTCGTTGTGATGCCATCGTCTCGAGCGGTGGCGTGTCGATGGGCGACTACGACGTGGTCAAAGCGGTGCTCGGGCACATCGCCGACATGACGTGGATGCAGATCGCCATCAAGCCGGCCAAGCCGTTCGCGTTCGGACGGCTCGACGGCGTGCCGATCTTCGGGCTGCCCGGCAACCCGGTCAGTTCGCTGGTCAGCTTCGAGCTGCTCGCCCGTCCGGCCCTGCGGCGGATGATGGGCCACGGACGCCTGACCCGGGCCCACCTCGTCGCCGTCGCCGACGCCGAGCTGCGCCGCCAGCCCGACGGCAAGGTCCACTTCATGCGGGTCAACGGCGACTTCGGTGACGACGGGCGCTACCACGTGCGTCCCGTCACGGCCCAGGGCAGCCACCAGCTCGCGGCGACGGCACTCGCCGACGCGATGGCGGTCGTTCCCGACGGCCCGGGTGTCCCGACGGGCGGCGATGTGGCCGTGTTGCTCCTGCGCGGCTGACCGCGCGGCGGTGTCGTTCAATAGGATGGCCGGATGACGCAGGAGTTGATCGACCCGTTCGGGCGTCTCGTCGAAGACCTGCGGATCTCGATCACCGACCGCTGCAACTTCCGCTGCACGTACTGCATGCCCGAGGAGGGGATGCAGTGGCTGCCCCGGTCGAAGGTGATGCGCTTCGAGGAGATCGAACGCCTGGCGCGCATCTTCGTCGAGCGTTACGGCGTGCGCGGCATCCGCCTCACCGGTGGAGAACCCACCGTGCGGGCGCAGTTGCCGGTGCTCGTCGAGAAGCTGGCGGCACTCGAGGGCCCCGACGGCCCCATCGACGTCGCCATGACCACCAACGGTGCCACGTTGCGGCTGATCGCCCCTCGGCTGCGCGAGGCCGGGCTGCGGCGGGTCAACGTCAGCCTCGACACGCTCGACCGGGCCAAGTTCGAGCGCGTCACCCGTCGCGACGAACTCGAACGGGTCCTCGACGGCATCGAGGCGGCCAAGGAGGCCGGCTTCGATCCGGTGAAGATCAACGCGGTGATCGAGCGCGGCGTCAACGACGACGAGATCGTCGACCTCGCCACGTACGGCCGTGAGCACGACGTCGAGGTCCGCTTCATCGAGTTCATGCCGCTCGACGCCGACGGGCACTGGGTCAACGACCAGGTGGTCGGCCAGGACGAGATCGTGGCCGCGATCCACGCCGTGTACCCCCTCGAGCAGCTGCCGGCGCGCGGCGCGGCGCCCGCCGACCGGTTCCGGTATCTCGACGGCGTGGGAACGATCGGCGTGATCCCGACGGTCACCAAGCCGTTCTGCGGCGACTGCGACCGGGTACGCCTCACCGCCGAGGGTCAGTTCCGCACGTGCCTGTTCGCCACGAAGGAGTTCGACCTGCTCAGCGCGATGCGCAACGGCGAGTCCGACGACCATCTCGCCGAGCGCATCGAGGCCGCGGTCGCCACGAAGTGGGCCGGCCACCGGATCAATCAGGTCAACTTCGTCCGGCCCGGCAAGTCGATGAGCCAGATCGGCGGCTGATTGCAGCAGCGCTGACCCCTGCTGACATCAGTAGGTGCGGAAGGACTCGGCGAGGGACTCGTCGCCGTAGAACTCGAGCGGGCCGGCGTCTCGGCCCCACAGCCACAGCACGAGGTCGCTCGCCTGGCCCCTGATCGCCACGTCGCCCTTGGCGTGTTCGCGGCTGAACGTCGCCCCGGACGCGTCGAGCCCGGTGATGAGCCACTCACCGCCGACCTCGGAGCGGTCGTCGGATCCCTCGTCGACGTCGGCGTCGGTGTCGGTGCAGTGCAGGTGCACCGTGCCCTCCAGCGGAGCCGCACCGGCCGCGGCATCGCGATGGGCGAACCACGTCAGGTACTCGTCGATCCCGTCGGCGGCGACGGCGACGGGGATGTCGTAGGGCATCCCGGTGGCGTTGGCGGCGTCCCAACGGTGGACCGCGGTCTCCTGGGTCATGCGGCGCTGGACCCACCGCACATCGCGGTTGGCGCCCGTCCACGTCCACACCTCCTGATCGGGCACGGCGCGAGCGAGCGCCGAGAGCAGCGACGTGTGCGCCGAGGTCACCCAGTCGATCAGCAGCGCGTCGGCCGGCCGGTCGGGTCGATCCCAGTCCTGGATCGTGTCGACCGAGGTCACCCCCTCGGCGACGATGCGACCCCAGAAGTTCCACACCTCGCCGATGTGCCACGTGAGTTCGCCGAGGTTCCAACCCGGACAGGACGGCACGTCGACGTCGAGGTCGTGATCGGCAGCGATCGCCAGCAGTGCCCGACCGTCGGTGCGGACGTGAGCGACGGGATCGTACGGGAGCTCGGCCGGGCTGGTGGTGGCGTCGGACATGGGCCGACCGTACCCCGGCCTGCCGACGGTCGACACGCCCGACTAACGTGTACCACCACATGAGTGATCTGTCGTTCACCCACCTCGACCCGTTGGGCCGCGCCCGGATGGTCGACGTCTCCCCGAAAGAACCCACCCACCGCCGCGCCGTCGCCCGGTGCAAGGTGTTCATGAAGCCCGAGACGACCGCGGCGATCGCCAACCGCGAGGTCAAGAAGGGTGACGTGCTCTCCGTCGCCCGGGTCGCGGGCATCCAGGCCGCGAAGCGCACCTCCGACGTGATCCCGCTGTGCCACCCCCTGTTGGTGGGGGCGGTGTCGGTCAACTTCGAGATCGGCGACGACTTCGTGGCCATCGAGGTCCACGTCGACACCGTCGATCGCACGGGCGTGGAGATGGAGGCGTTGCACGCCTGCTCGATCGCCGCGTTGACCGTGTACGACATGTGCAAGTCGGCCGACCGGGGGATGGTGATCGGCGAGCTCGCGCTGTGGGAGAAGACCGGCGGCCGCTCGGGCGTGTACCGCCGCGTCGACGCCGGCGCCGAGGTGCACGACGGTCACGGCGTCGATGCCGCCGACGGTGCCCCGACGTGACCGACGTCTCGGCGTTCATTGCACCGTTCGTCACAATCGTCGTAGAATCGTCACACCGTTCCACCAGCGTGTGGCAACGACCACCACTCACCATGATGCTCCGCCACGCTCCGTCCCGTTCGACCCACTGATCCATGGCCCAACTCGTCCTCCTCGTCGTCGCCGCCGCCTGGGCGGCCGTGCTCATCCCGCCGATGCTGCGCTCGCGTGTCGAGAACCGCCCCAACTCGTCGGTGACCGACTTCCGCCGTCAGCTCAGCACCCTGCAGTCGACCTCCACGCCGGGTCGGCGCACGATCGGGCGTCCGCTCGCCCAGTCACCGCTGCAGCGTCCCGCTGCCGCCGGCCGGCCCGGTGGCGCGGCCCATCACCCACACCATCGCCAGGCGTCGATCCACGGTGGATCGACCGCCACCCAGGCCCGGCCCGCCCGCCACGTCGAGGGGCGCCAGCCCTACCGCACCCACGGCGATCCCACCGGCGGACACCACCGCCAGACCCACATGGACCGTCGGGCGACCGCCCGCAACGCCCGCGATCCCCGTACCGACGTCCGGCGCCGGCGCACCAACGTGTTGTTCCTCCTCGTGATCTCCACGGCGTGCACGCTCTTCCTCGCGGCGACCACGTCGTCGACGGTGATGCTGTACGTGTTCGCCCTGTCGTTCCTGGCGCTGTGCGGGTACGTGTACCTGCTGGCCCAGATCCGCCAGCGCGAAGCGTCCGGCTGGAGCGACGACTGGATGAACCGGTACTGACCGGCCGAGTCCGAGCAGCGGGTGTTCGAACCGCCGTGCCGGACGGTGCGGGTCGCAGCTACACTCAGCGGCGCCTCGGGGCTATAGCTCAGTTGGTAGAGCGCGTCGTTCGCAATGACGAGGTCAAGGGTTCGATTCCCTTTAGCTCCACGAAAGCCCGAGCCTCCGGCTCGGGCTTTTCGCTACCGTGCGGGCGATGAACGCTGCCGAGCTGCCCGATCATGTCGTCGAGAACCGGCGGCACTGGGACGAGATGGCGCCGCAGTGGGTGGAGGCCGGCGAGCGGGCGTGGGCGTCCGACGAGCCGTTCTGGGGCATCTGGGGCATCCCCAACCACGAACTCGCGCTGCTCGACGACGACCTGCACGGCCTGCGGGCGATCGAGCTCGGCTGCGGAACCGGCTACGTCAGCGCCTGGATGCGGCGCCGGGGCGCGTCGGTGTACGCCATCGACAACTCCGAAGCGCAGCTGGCGACCGCTCGCCGTCTCGCCGGCGAACACGGCCTGGACGACATCGAGTGGGTCCACGCCGACGCGGAGGCCGTCGACCGACCCGACGCCAGCTTCGACTTCGCGATCAGCGAGTACGGGGCGGCGATCTGGTGCGACCCGCACGTCTGGATTCCCGAAGCCCACCGCCTGCTGCGCAGCGGCGGCCGACTCGTCTTTCTCGGCAACCATCCGCTGGGGATGGTGTGCACGCCGGCCACCGGCGACGCCCCGGCGGGTCTGACGCTCGAGCGGGACTACTTCGGCCTCGGGCGTCTCGACTGGACCGAGGCGCTCGACGACCCCGGCGGGATCGAGTTCAACATGGAGATCTCGTCGTGGCTGCGACTGTTCCGCACCGTCGGCTTCGACGTGGTCGACTACGTCGAGATCCAGGCGCCGGCATCGGCCACCGGGACGCAGTTCTGGGTCGGTGCCGACTGGGCGAAGCGGTTCCCGTCGGAGCAGGCGTGGATCCTGCACAAGCGCTGAGCTCGATCGGGCCCGGAGCGTTCAGCCGATCGGCACGGCGTAGACGACGATGTTCTCGCGGTAGCGGCGGATCTCGGGGTTGTAGTCGCCGCCGCAGGTGATCAGCACCAGTTCCTCGGGGCCGGTGTTGCGCCACAGCCGTTCGCGAGGCAGCTCGCGTTTGCCGTAGATCGCTCGCTCGGTCACCTCGTAGCGCCGTAGCGTGCCGTCGTCGAGGGCGACCTCGATGCGGTCGCCGGGCTCGACCGTGCCGAGGCGGGCGAACGGTCCGGGCACGCGGTTCCAGTTGACGTGCGCGGCGAGCACCGTCGCTCCGGGCTGGCCGGCGGTGGCGCCGTAGCGGTACCAGCCGATCTCGGTCTCGTCGGGGATCTCCATCTGGCCGTCGGGCTCGAGGCCGATGGCGCGGACCGGGTAGGTGGCGACGTCGATCGTGTCGATCTGCAGCCCGACCGGTCGCGGCCGTGGCGCTCGTTGCTCGGGGATGGCGCTGTACAACGGTCCGACGAGTTCGGCCAGGGGCGACAGCGCCGGCTCGCCGTCGGCCGCAGGTGGGGGCGGTTCGGCGACGGTGGCCGGCGGTGCGGTTCGGGGTGCCACGGTCGAGGGCACGCCCTCGGCGATGGCGTTCTCGACGTCGAGAACGACCTCGTCGCCGCCCCCAGCGGTGGCGAAGCCGGCGAGTGCCAGCCCGCCACCGCCGAGAAGGGCGGCGACGATGACGACCGTGAGCAACCGCCGCGACATGGGGGTGGGGCGACGGTCGTTCACGGGGTCAGGGGAGATGTGGGGTCAGGGGACTACCGGGTCAGGCGTCGACGGTGCGGCGACGCAGGACGACGGCGCCACCGGCGACGGCGAAGAGGCCGGCGGCAGCGGCGAACAGGGCCAGCGAGGCCGATGTCGAGGTCGAGGCGACCTCGCCACCGGTGTTGACCTCGGTCGGT
>JAWLFC010000131.1:5886-7019 GCA_041685755.1 Ilumatobacteraceae bacterium | reverse complement strand
GACGGCGTCGTCGGCGAACACGCAGTAGGGCCCGCGGCAGTAGGCGACGACCTCGACGTCGTCGGGCAGGTCGCGCAGCTCGCGGGCGAGGCGCTCTGCAGGGATCGATCGGGCGCCGGCGATGTGACCGGCCGCGTACTCCGCGGCTGGTCGCACGTCGACCACGACGACGTCGCCGGCGGCGATCCGGGCGGACAGCTCGGCTCGGCTCACCTCGTCGAGCTCGTCGCGCCGGCCGAGATAGGCAGCGGCGAGCGCATCGAGTTCGGCGTGGTGGGCGGCGGCGACGTCGCGCAACGCGGTCCACAGGTCGATGACGCGGTCGGAGGCCAGGCGGTAGTAGATGCGGTTCTTGTCGCGGCGGGTGACGACGAGGCCGGCGCTGGCGAGGGTGCGCAGGTGGAACGAGGTGTTGGCCACGCTCTGGTCGATCTCGTCGGCGAGTTCCTCGACGTGGCGTTCGCCCTGGGCGAGCACGTCGATCAGCTCGGCGCGGCGTCCGTTCGCCAGGGCCTTGGCGACGTCGGCGAACCCGTCGAACAATGCGTCTTTCGCGGCCCGATCTCCCACGAGGCTCCTTCCGGTGTTCAAACTACTGCTTGACAAGATACTCTCACCCTCGCGAGTATTCAAAAGAGTCCTTGAATGAGAGTGGATCATGTGGAGTGACGAGTGCCGACCCATGGCGGTCGGATCATGACCGGCGTCGACAACGCGGCCCGAGCGTCGAGACCGATCCTGCTCGGCCTACGCGAGAACCTGGCGCAGTTCCTGCTGCTCGTCGGTGTCAACGCGCTCGTGGGCGGCATGATCGGCCAGGAGCGCACGGTGCTTCCGTTGCTCGCCGAGGAGGAGTTCGGACTCACCGCGTTCACCGCGACGCTGACGTTCATCGCCGCGTTCGGCATCGTGAAGGCCGCCACCAACTTCTTCGCCGGCACCCTGTCGGACCGCTACGGCCGCAAACCGGTGCTGATCGCCGGCTGGCTGATCGGCATCCCGGTGCCGTTGCTGTTGATGTGGGCGCCGACGTGGGGATGGGTGATCTTCGCCAACGTCCTGTTGGGCGTGAACCAGGGTCTCACGTGGTCGACCACGATCATCATGAAGATCGACCTCGTCGGGCCCGCCAA
>JAWLFC010000131.1:0-5786 GCA_041685755.1 Ilumatobacteraceae bacterium | reverse complement strand
TTCGACATCTCCGTCGCCATCTGGGCGATCGCCGCGCTCACCGCCATCTCCGGCATCGTGGTGATCGTGCGCATGTACGAGACCCACCCCCGACACGACCGCACCCCGGGCCCCCTCGACGCCGTCAGTTGACCAGGGCGCGCTCGGCGTCGTAGCGGGCGGTCGCCTGTTCGACGGCCTGCATCTGTTTGTCGGCGAGCTCGGGTCGGTTGGCGCGGGCCCGCTCGGCGGCACCGATCAGGCTGTCGACCCCACCCTGGAAGCGCGGCATCACGTGACGGGCGAACAGCTCGTAGCTCCGCTTCGTCGCTTCGGGGGTCGCCCAGTTGTGCGACAACGTGAGGTAGGCGCCGAAGCCGCCGTTGGACTGCTCCACCAGTTCCTCGATCTGGGCGATCGCCTGATCGGGAGTGCCGATCACGCCGAGCCCGCCGTTGACGAAGTCGATCATCTCGTCGATGTCGCCACCCTCGACCGCCATCTGTGGGAACGCGGCGACGTTCTGGAAGTAGCGGAACCACTGTTCGATGCCGTAGGCCACCTCGGCACGCGCCTGGGCCTCGGTCTCGGCCAGGTGCATCAGGCCGACGAGGCGCCACTGCGAGCGATCGGCCTGGTGACCGTGCTGCGCCGCCACCTCCTCCTGGATCGACCAGTGGTGCGCCAGCACGTCCATCCCGATCGCCAGCGTGGCGCCGAGCGACAGCACGCCGGCGCCGTACTTCCCGGCGAGCTTGGCGCCCGACGGCGACGCCACCGCGGCGACGGCAACGTCGAACAGCGGGTCGGAATAGGGCCGCAGGTGGAGCCGGGCGTCCTGCAGGGTGAGCCGGTCCGAGCTGTAGGAGATCGGTTCGTCGGAGGTGAGGAGATGCATCACGATCTCCATGTACTCCTCGAGCAGCGGGCGCATCTGCGGCGGCTCGAGGCCGAGCATCGCCGCGTCGGTGGGCAACGCGCCGGGGCCGACGCCCAACATCACACGCCCGCGGGTGAGGTGGTCGAGCAACACGATGCGCTCGGCCACCCACAACGGGTTGTGGTACGGCAGCGACACCACGCCGGTGCCGAGCTTGATGTGCTTCGTGCGTTCGGCCGCCGCCATGATGAAGATCTCGGGTGACGCGATGATCTCGCTGCCCGCCGAGTGGTGCTCACCGATCCAGGCCTCGTCGAAGCCCAGCCGGTCCATGTGCTGGATCAACTCGAGGTCGTACTCCAGCGACAGTGTCGGATTGTGCTCCGGTGGATGGAACGGAGCCATGAACGTGCCGAATCTCATGCGCATTGCAGAGGTCCCCTCTCTCTGACGTCGATTTCCCCCACTCGCCACAGTACGCAGCGTGCGCTCGGCCCCCGTCACCGGAGGATTTCGGGTTTACGGGCGGGCGAACATGTCGTAGATCTATTGTGTGCATCCGCCGAACCAGGACCCCCTGCTGTCGCGGGCCGGCGACGATCGCCGTGTCGCCGTGTGCACCGGCCTGCGCCGGTCGTTCGGTGAGCGCATCGCCGTCGACGACGTCAGCTTCTCGATCGCCCCCGGCGAGACCTACGGCCTGCTCGGGCCGAACGGGGCCGGCAAGACGACCACGATCTCGATGCTGTGCGGTGTCCTCGAGCCGGACGCCGGCACCGTCGAGGTCGGCGGCCGACCCGTGTCGCCGCGGCATCCCGAGGGCCGCGGTGCGATCGGCTACGTGCCGCAGGACCTCGCGCTCTACCCGGACCTGACCGCCCGCGAGAACCTGCAGTTCTTCGGACGACTCCAAGGGCTGCGCGGTCGACGACTCGACGAGCGCACGGGAGCGGTCCTCGAGGTCGTCGGGCTGGTCGACCGGGCCGACGACCGGATCGAGTCGTACTCCGGGGGGATGAAGCGCCGGGCCAACATCGCCGTCGGACTGCTCCACGAACCCCGACTGCTCGTGCTCGACGAGCCGACCGTCGGCGTCGACCCGCAGAGCCGCACGGCGATCCTCGACGCGGTCGACACCCTCGGCGGCGAAGGGCTCGCCGTGCTCTACACGACGCATTACATGGAGGAAGCCGCCCGTCTGTGCGACCGGATCGGCATCATCGACGAGGGTCGGTTGGTCGCCGAAGGGACCCGTCGGGAGTTGATCGCCAGGCTCGGATCGGCCAGCCACGTCCGCATCGAGGCCATCGGCACGCTCGACGCCTTCGTCAACGCCGCGCACGACCTGCCCATGGTCCGCTCGGTGAGCACGAGCGACGGCGTCGTCGACGTGACGGTCGACGACGGTCGCCGGTCGATCGCTGCGCTCGTCGAGACCGCCGAGCACAGCGGAGTCGAGGTTGCCGCGGTCGAGGTGATCGAGCCCGACCTCGAGGCGGTCTTCCTCCACATGACCGGCAAGGCGCTGCGGGACTGACGTGGCTCGCGTGCATTCGACCCTGAGCGGCGCCCGCATCGTCGCCGGGCTCCAGCTCCGTCGGCGTGTCCGCGACCGCTCGGCCCTGCTCCAGGGCATCATCGCCCCGATCGTGCTGGCGGTGATCATCACGACCGCGTTCGGCGGCGGACGGTCGTTCTCGATCGAGATCGGCGTCGTCGACCTCGACGACGGTGACCTCGGTACCGCGCTGGTGACCGGAGCGACCGACCCCGCCGGAAACGACAGCGACGAGTCCGATGTCGAGCTGATCGCGCTCGCCGATCGGGCAGCCGCCGAACGGGCCATCGACGACGAGGTGCTGCCGGCGGCGATCGTGATCCCCGACGGCTTCGCGGCCTCGCTCGCACCGGATGGCGCGACCGACCGGTCGGGCCGGGAGCCGCTCGCCGTCGAGGTGCTCGTCGATCCGGGCCGTGAGCTCCCGTCCGACGTCGCCGTGACGATCGCGACGCGTTTCGCGGCCAGCATCGAGTCGACCCGGCTCGCTGCCACCACCGCGTTGACGGCCGACCCGGCGCTCGCCCTCGACCCGGGCGCCGACGCGATCATCGCCGACGCGTCCGAGGTCGGCCTGCCGGTGACGCTCGGAGCCACCGCCTTCGGTGAGGGGTTCGACCCGATCACCTATTTCGCGCCCTCGATGGCGATCCTCTTCGCCTTCCTGACACTGGGCGCCGGAGCCCGGACGATCATCGTGGAGCGCCGGGAGGGCACGCTCGCCCGCATCCGCTCGACACCGATCACCGACCGCGCCGTGCTCGCGGGCGTCACGGCGAGCGTGGTCGTGGTGGGCCTGGTGTCGTTCATCGTGATCTGGCAGGTCACGTCCGCGGTCTTCGGCGCCGACTGGGGCGATCCGGCGGGCGTCCTGCTCGTGATCGTGTCCACCGTGCTCGCGGTCGCCGGCATCAGCACCCTCGTGACCGGATTCGCTCGCACGGAGTCCCAGGCCGACGGCGTCACGAGTGTATTGGCGTTCGGGTTCGCCCTGGTCGGTGGAGGGTTCGTGTCGCCGGGGGACCTCCCGGACACGCTGGCACGGGTGGCGCTCATCACCCCGAACCGTTGGGCTCTCGATGCCTTCGCGGAGCTCGCCGCCGGCGCCTCGGGTATCCCGGCCGTGCTCACCCCCGTGCTGGTCCTCACCGGGATCGGTCTGGTCACCGGCGCCATCGGTCTGAGCCGCTCGAGCCTCGGGGCGCCATGACTGTCCGGTCGACGCCTGCTCGTGGCCGCGGACGCGTCAGCGCCGTGATCTCGGTGGCGCGGACCGAGCTCCGCCGGATCGTGCGCGACCGCACCGGGTTGTTCTTCATCGTCGTCCTGCCCCTGCTCGTCATCGTCGTGATCGGTGCCTCGATCGGCTCCGTCGGCGGGGCCGCGAGGATCGGGGTGCTCGACCTCGACGGCACACCGGCCTCGGAGCGCCTGATCGCCGACCTCGACGCGTCGGACCGGCTCGACGTGGTGGTCGTCTCCGAGCAGGAGGGGCTCGCGGTCGACGTGCGGCTCGACCGGCTGCGGGCGGGCTTGATCGTGCCGACGGGGCACGCCGAGCGTCTCGCCGCCGGCGAGGTGTCGGAGCTCGACATGATCATCGACCCGAGCCGGGTCACGAGCATCGCCGCCCGGAACTCGGTGGCCGCCGTGGTCGACCGGCACGCCGCGGTCGTCGCTGCGGCCGGCTTCACCGAAGCGCGCACGGACCTCTCGAACGCCGACGCCTCCGAGGTCGCCACCGCGCTCGGGGAGACGCTGCGCCCGGTACCGGTGAGCACGGTCGAGGTCGGCACCGGCGGCATCGACTCGGGCAGCCCGTTCAGTTACCCGGCGGCCGCGAACCTGGTGCTCTTCACGTTCATCAACACGCTCACCGTGGGCGGGGTGATCGTGGAGAGCCGCCGGCTCGGCGTGACGCGCCGGCTCCTCGCCGGGCCCGTGTCGCCGGGCACCGTCGTTGCCGGATTCGCGGCCAGTCGTTTCGTGGTGGCGCTCCTGCAGGGCGTCATCGTCGTGGTCGCCGGCGCGGTGCTGTTCGACGTCGCCTGGGGTGAGCCCGTGGCAGTGGCGATGCTCGTGACCCTCTTCTCCGTGGTCGCGGCCGCTGCCGGCGTCCTGATCGGCGCCGTGGCTCGGACACCGGAGCAGACGCAGAGCATCGGGATCCCGCTCGGGATCGCGATGGGCATGCTCGGAGGTGCGCTCTGGCCGTTGCAGTTCGTCCCCGACTGGCTGCGCCAGATCGGCCACCTGACGCCGCACGCCTGGGCGATGGACGGCTGGGTGGCGGTGGTCTTCGAAGACGGTGGCGTCGCCGACATCGTCGTCGAACTCGCCGTGCTCGCCGCGTTCGGCGTGGCGCTGACGGCCCTCGCCGCAGTGACACTCAGCCGCGCGGTCGTGCGGCCCTGAGCCGACGATCTCGTCGTCGATCGCCGGCCGGCGCTCGCGGTGGCAGGATCACCAGTAGTGGGAACGCCCGCCCACCGCTCGGCCCGTCGCACCGAGGACGTAGAGCACGGCGCCGACGATGACCAGGATGACGCCGATCGTCGTGAGGATCGGCACACCGATGATGAGTCCGAGTACGAGCAGGACGATTCCGAGGATGATCACGGCGGGTACGTACCCGGCGTCGTCACGCACCAAACCTGAACACCGCCCTCGGGTCAGGCCACCGGCGCGGCGGTCGGTTCGTGCTGGGAGAGATCGAGCCGACGCAGCAGCTGGGCGTTGAGTGCGACGACGATGGTGGAGATGCTCATGAGCACGGCGCCGACCGCCGGCGGCAACGTGAACCCGGCCCAGGCGAGCACGCCAGCGGCCAGCGGGATGGCGAGCGCGTTGTAGCCGGCAGCCCAGCCGAGGTTCTGCAGCGACTTGCGATACGTCGCCTCGGCGAGGCGGATGATCGACACGACCCCGCGGGGGTCGGACCCGGCGAGGATCAGCCCGGCCGACTCGATGGCGACGTCCGTGCCGGCACCGATGGCGATGCCGACATCGGCGCGAGCGAGCGCCGGTGCGTCGTTGACGCCGTCGCCGACCATGGCGACGCGGAGCCCGCGTTCCTGCAGTTCGGCAACCTTGGCGGACTTGTCCTCGGGCAGTACCTCGGCGAAGACCTCGTCGAGGCCGAGATCCTGGCCCACTGCGTCGGCGACCTGGTGGGCGTCGCCGGTGATCATCACGACCCGCAGGCCGCGGGCTCGCAGCTCGTCGACCGCCTGGCGGGCTTCCGGTCGGATCTCGTCCTCGAGGGCGAGCGAACCGATGATCCGTTCATCGCGGATCACGTGGAGGACGGCGGCACCTCGACGCTCCCACTCCCGCACCCGTTCGGTCAGTTCGTCGGGCACCGTCAGG
>JAWLFC010000130.1:0-7061 GCA_041685755.1 Ilumatobacteraceae bacterium | reverse complement strand
CCCGAGGGCACCGTGGCCCGCGGGTCGTCGAACGGCACGCGAGCACCGTTCGTGTCGCTGTTGAACGACGACCCGGCGGTCGAGACCATGAAGAAGCGCATCACCGATCTCGACGACCTCGACGGTGCCTGGCCCGGCGGCGGCGCCAGCATCAGCCAGCGGGATCCGAACGGCGACCGCGTGATGTGGGACCAGATCGGTGCCGGCACCAACTGGGAGGACGGCCTCTACAACCTCATCCGGCGTTCGGACGGCACGCCGTACGGCGTCGAGCAGCCGAGTCTCGTCGTGTTCATCACCGATGGCCAGCCGACCATGGTCAGGACGGCCAGCGGTGGGGCCACCGGGGTCAGCAGCTCGGCTGCCAAGGCGGCGGCGGCGGTCGTGGCCAACGAACTGCGGGCGCTCGGTGCCCGCACGATCGGCGTGATGGTCGGCAACACGGCGACCAACAGCACGGCGGTCAACAACCTGAAGGACGTCGTCGGCCCGATCGAGTGGAACGGGTCGGTCAACGGCGACGGCTCGATCAACGTCGGCAACGCGGCGACCGCCGACTTCTTCCGGGGGTCGTTCGACAGCCTCGGCCCCATCCTGCGCTCGATCCTCATCGCCGAGTGCGGTGGCACCCTGACCGTGCAGAAGCGCATCGACAACGGAGGTCCGCTCGAGAACCCGGCGTCGGGTAAGTGGTCGTACACCACCGACCTCGGCGTGCGCGAGCTCGACCGGGCGACCACCTCGTCGATCACGTTCGACTACTCCTTCGCCGCCGGTGAGGTCACCAAGTCGGTGCAGATCGTCGAGGCGCCGGTCGCCGGCTACGTCTGGGACCGCGCCGAGTGCACTGCGGGCGGTAACCCGATCACGCCGGAGCCCGAGCCCAACTCCGACGGGTCGCCCGGAGCCACCGTCACCGTCCAAGCCGACCAGGCCGTGTCCTGTCTGATGATCTCGACACCCTCATGAACGGATCGACCATGAACCACGCCACGCACCCCGATCTTCAGCGGCCCCGAGACGAGGGCTCGGTCCTGCCGATGATCCTGGCGTTGATGGTGGTCGGCTCCCTCGGCGTGGTCGCGCTGTTGACGTTCGCCACCACGCTGTTCGTCAACCGACCGCCGATCGAGGTCCGCGACCGCACGTTCTGGACCGCCAAGTCGGCGATGAGCATGGCGATGACGCTGCAGCGCGAGCACGGCCCCGACGGCTGCTACGAGGCGACCGACTCGTTCGCCCTCAACGGCTTCACCGCCAACGTCACCTGCACGCCGACCGGCAACTACTTCGGCACCGGCCGTGGCCGCTTCGCCGTGATCACGACCGACACCGACCCCAGCGTGGTCCAGCTCGCCGGCCGGGGTCCGACGGCGGCCGCCAAGCCGATCACCGGCGACGTCTTCGTCAACGGTGGCGGTTTCGGCGACCTGACCGCCGACCTGGCCGTCGCGACCGGGACCGCAGGCGACCCCAGCGACGTCGTCACGTCCAACTTCACGTCCGTCGACACCCCGGCGGAGCGGTACTTCGACCCCAGCATCCCCGCAACCGACCCGCAGGTTCCGACCGACTGCACCAACGCCGTGATCGAGCCGTCGATGGCGTTCCCGGGCCCCGGTACGGCGTGGTCGCCGATCTGCCAGTCGCAGCCCTGGTCGGACTTCGCCGGTGACTTCGACACCGCCTCCGGTGTGTACGAGTACCCCGAACTCCCCCCGCTGCCGGCGTACCTCCGCCCGAGCGTGCCGCAGGCGACGATCGGCAGCTGCGACGTCTACTACCCGGGCCGGTACGAGACGCCGCTGACGCTCGGCGCCGGGCGCCACTTCTTCCCGTCGGGCGTCTACTACTTCGAAGACGTCGTGACGTTGTCGCCCGGCGCCGAACTCGTGGCCGGTGAGGGACGCTGGGGCGGTTGCACGTTCGACGCCGAGGCGGCGTTCGCCCCGACGGCCCCGAACTTCCATGCGATCACCGGCAAGGGCGCCACGCTGGTGTTCGGCGATGCCGGTCGCCTGATCGCCGACAACGCCTCGCTGCGGATCAACCGCCGGGTGTCCGACAGCACGAGCCGCGGTACCGAGACCATCGCCATCCGTTCGGTGAACTTCCGCACCGCTACCCACACCCCCCCTGCCGGAGTGCCCGATGACGTCGTCTACATCGGCGACGTCTACGACGCTGCCAACCCGGCCTGCAACGCGTCGCTGAGCACGACGATCTGTCTGCAACGTGCGGCCGACCACACGGTCCGGGCCACGCCGTCGGCGCCGGTCGCCCGGTACAACCCGTCGACGTTGGCGCCCGGGGACACGATCGTCTCGATCACCCAGACCGGCGGTACCGCGTCGACGAACCAGTTCATCACCGACGGGTACGTCTTCGTCCCCAACGCGAGGGTGCTGCTGACCGGTGGTGCCAACACCGACTACCGCCTGCGGCTCTCCGCCGGCCTCGTCGCCAGCTCGCTCGAGCTCGGCTACGACGCGCCGCCGGGTGTGTCCGGCAACTGGTTCCTCGGCGTGCTCGACGAGCCGATCCAGCGCCAGGTCGACCTCTTCGTCTCCGTGACCGCTCCCAACGGCCAGCGCACCATCTCGCGGGCGATCATGGAGGTCAACGTCGACGAGAGCTACGCCATCAACGGCTGGACGGTCGACCCGAATGCTGCAGCGGTCACGACGACCACCGCCGCGCCGACCACGACAGCGCCGGAAACGACCGAACCGGAAACGACCGAACCGGAAACGACCGAACCGGAAACGACCGAGCCGGAAACGACCGAGCCGGAAACGACCGAGCCGCCACCGGTGGGGACGCCGAACGCTCCCTGCAACGTCGACCGTGGCGATTGGGTCCGGAGCTTCGGTGACAATCCGTGGACTGCGGAGTTCTGGAACTTCTCGACGATGAGCGGACCGCCCTCCGACCCGTTCGCCGGCGACCCCGACGTCACCGAGACCGTCAACCAGGTGTACAAGGCGAACGACAACAACAGCCCTGGTTCGGGTGTCAACGCCGACTACTACACCGCCCGGTTCACCATGACGTTCGAGTCGAGCGCTGCCTGTCAGGTCGACATCGAGCGGGGCAGCGACGACGGCATGCGGATCCGGGTCGTCAACTCCGACGGGACCCAGACCGTGCTCGACGACTGGACGGACCACAGCTACGCGACGTCGACGCACCAAATCGACATCGCAGCGGGATCGAACACGATCGTGGTCGAGTACTACGAACGGACCGGCCAGTCCGGCTACGAGGTCGTCTGGCAGACCGACGACTGAACTGTCACACCGTGCCGGGTCGAACGTGACAGTTCGGCCCGGGACGGTGGGCGAGCGGCGCGGCGTCAGGCGGGGAGCACGAGTTCGCCGGCGTTGAGCTGATGGGCGTAGCGGCCGTCGGCAGCGAGCAGCTCGTCGTGGGATCCGATCTCGGCGATTCGACCGTGCTCGACGAACGCGATGCGGTCGACGCTGCGGATCGTCGACAGGCGGTGGGCGATGATGATCGCCGTGCGATCACGCATCGCCTCGTCGAGTGCGGCCTGGATCAGCGCCTCGTTCTCGTTGTCGAGGTGGCTCGTCGCCTCGTCGAGGACCATGATGCACGGGTTCTTGAGCAGCAGCCGGGCGATCGCCAGGCGTTGCTTCTCGCCGCCGCTGAGCCGGTAGCCCCGCTCGCCGACGACCGTGTCGTACCCGTCGGGGAGAGCAGCGATCGTGTCGTGGATCCGCGCCGCCTTCGCCGCTGCCACCAGGTCGTCGTCGCTGGCGTCGGGAGCGGCGTAGCGCAGGTTGTCGCCGATCGACTCGTGGAAGAGGTGCGGATCCTGCGACACGACGCCGATCGCCGACCGCAGCGAACCGAGCGTCAGGTCGCGAACGTCGTGGCCGTCGATGCGCACGGCACCGGAGGTGACGTCGTACAGGCGCGGGATCAGTGAGATCGTCGTCGACTTGCCGGCACCCGACGCCCCGACGAGCGCAACGGTCTCACCGGCGCGCACCGTCAGCGACAGGCCCTGGAGCACGTCGACGTCGGGGTCGGTGTCGGCGCCCAGGCCGGCGTTCTGCTCCATCGACGCGATCGCCGACTCCGCCGCCGGCGGATAGCGGAACACGACGTCGTCGAACTCGACCTCGCCACGTGGCGAGGTGAGCTCGATCGCGCCGAGCCGCTCCTGGATCGCCTCGGGTGCGTCGAGCACCTCGAACACCCGCTCGAAGCTCACCATCGAGGTCATCAGGTCGACCCTCGCGTTCGTCAGCCCGGTCAGCGGCTGGTACACGCGGGTGACCAGGGCGGCGAGGGCGACCAACGTGCCGGTGGTGATGTCGCCGTCGACGACCATGAACGCACCGAAGCCGTAGATGGCGACGGTGCCGAGGGCGCCGACGAGGCCGAGCGCCACGAAGAAGACCCGGCCGAGCAACGCGGCCCGCACGCCGGTGTCGCGCACACCACCGGCACGGCGCTCGAACGCCTCGCGCTCGCGACCGCCGGAGCCGAACAGCTTGACGAGCGTGGCTCCCGACACGTTGAAGCGCTCGGTCATCTGAGTGTTCATCGCCGCGTTGTGGCCCATCTGCTCGCGGGCGATGCCCTGCAGCCGCAGGCCGACGCGTCGGGCCGGGACGACGAACAGCGGCAGCACGATCAAGGTCAGCAGCGTCAGCTGCCACTGCAGGAAGAACATGGCCGCCAGCGTGGTGACGAGCACGATCACGTTGCTCACGACGCTGCCGAGCGTGCTGGTGACGGCGGTCTGGGCGCCGATCACGTCGTTGTTGAGTCGTGACGTGATCGACCCGGTCGGCGTCCGGGTGAAGAACGCGATCGGCATCCGTTGGATCTTGGCGAACAGCGCCCGACGCAGGTCGTAGATCAGACCCTCACCGACCTTTGCACTGGTCCAGCGCTGGACGATGGCGAGGACGGCGTCGCCGAACGCTGCGAGCACGGCGATCGCGGCGAGCACGACGATGCGGCCGCGGTCGTCGTTCGGGATTGCGGTGTCGATGATGCCCCGGAAAACGAACGGCGGGACGAGGGCGAGCAGCGCCGCTCCGAGGATGGCGAGCAGGAACACCGCGATCGTCCCCCGGTACGGCCGGGCGAAGGTCCACACCCGCCGCAGCGTGCCCTCGCGCAGCTCGACTCCCTTCAGCGCGTCCTTGTCGCCGGGCATCATCGAGTGGGGAGGCATGCGCATGCACCCACGCTACGGGCGACACCCGACGGGATCACTCGGCCCGTACCCTGGGGTCGATGCGTCGTGTGGCCCTCGTCGTCGTTGTTGCGATGGTGTTCGCCGCGTGCGCCGGCGACGATTCACCGCCTCCGGTGATCGCCCGCGACGTCACCGGCATCACCGACCCGCCGCCGCCGTCGGTCGACACGACCGTCGTCACGGACGAGACGGCGCCGCCGCCCGAGCCGCTGGACTACTCGATCGAGTGGACGCCGCTGAACGACCGGGTCGACGAGGGGTGGATCACCGTGCCGGTCGACTACGCCGACCCCCTGGGTGACACGATCGACCTCTACCTCGCCCGTCACCGGGCGAGCAACGAGGCCGTCGGCCCGATGCTCGCCAACCGTGGCGGCCCCGGCGCCGAGGGTGGCTCGCTCGCCCGCAATGCGTCCGGCTACTTCGACGACGCGATCACCGACAACTTCGACGTCGTCGGCTGGGACCCCCGCGGAACCGGCCGCAGCGAGGGCGCGGTCGACTGCATCACCGATGCCGAACACGACCAGTTCTTCGCCAACCTCGACGTGACCCCCGACGACGAGGCCGAACGTCAGGCGATCATCGACCGGGCGCGAGAGTTCGCCGAACGTTGCGTCGATCAGGTCGAGCACCTCCAGTACGTCGGCACCAACAACTCGGCGCGCGACATCGACGCCATCCGCCAGGCCCTCGGCGCCGAGCAGGTCTCCTACTTCGGGTTCAGCTACGGCAGCGAACTCGGCGGGGTGTGGGCAACATTGTTCCCGACGACGGTTCGGGCGGCGGTCTTCGACGGGGCCACCGATCCCGACGCCGAGCCGCTCGAGGTGAGCCTCCAGCAGGGCGCCGGGTTCGAAGCGGCACTCGACACGTTCCTCGCCCAGTGCAGCACCGATGCCGACTGCGCGTTCCACAACGACGGCGACGCCGAGGGCGCCTACGACCGGCTGATGGTCAGCCTCGACGAGGCGCCGTTGCCGAGCGCCGACGGCCGCCCACCGGTCGACCGGGGAATCGCCGCCATCGCCACGTCGCAGGCGATGTACTCCGACCGGTTCTGGCCGGCGTTCGAGCGAGCGCTGAGAGACGCCGCCGCCGGCGACGGCAGCGGGCTGCTCCAACTCAACGACTCGTACTACGAGCGGGGCCCGGACGGCACCTACAGCGGGTTGCTCGAGGCGTTCCAGGCGATCAACTGCGCCGACGATGCCGAACGGCTGACCGTCGAGGAGGCCGACGCCCTCGTCGACGACGTCCTCGAAGTGGCGCCGCGCATCTTCCCGTACACCACCGGTTCGTACTCGTGCACCTTCTTCCCACCGGCACTCGATCCCCGCATCGACATCACCGGTGTGGGTGCCGGCCCGATCGTGGTCGTCGGCACGACGGGCGACCCCGCGACCCCGCTCGAGAGTTCCCGGGCGATGGCCGAGAAGCTCGAGGACGGTCGTTTCGTGATCGTCGAGGCCAACCGGCACACCGGCTATCTCGGTGATGACTGCGTACGCGGCATCGTCCACGAGTACCTGCTGGCGCTGGCGGCGCCCGAGGCCGGCACGCGCTGTCCGTAGCCGGGGCCGGCGTTCGCCGCTAGCCTCGCTCGACGGAAGGCTGCCAGAGCGGACGAATGGGACGGCCTCGAAAGCCGTTGAAGTCTTCGGGCTTCCGTGGGTTCGAATCCCACGCCTTCCGCCAGTACGTCCACGGGCGTCCATGGAGTTCCACGAGACGACCTGCCGGGCAGGGGATCCGTGGAGTCGCAGTCCATGGGCGCCCGTCGTCGTCCCGCACGGCGGCGACGCACGCGCCGTGCCCGCGC
>JAWLFC010000033.1:7151-28201 GCA_041685755.1 Ilumatobacteraceae bacterium | reverse complement strand
GGGCCCGAGGTCGACCCGGTCACGATGGTCGAGGCGATCGCCACGGTCGCCCACGCCGACGGCGCTGCCGGGTGGTGCACGATGATCGCGTCGACGACCTCGTCGATGGCGGCGTTCCTCGACCCGGAGGCCGCGCAGGAGATGTACGGCGACCCGACCTCGATCACCGGCGGGGTGTTCGCTCCGAACGGCAAGGGTGTCGCGACCTCGGTCGCTGGGCGCGACGGATTCGCCGTGACGGGACGCTGGGCGTGGGGGAGCGGTACGCAGCACTGCCGGTGGGTGCTCGGCGGGGCGGTGTGCGACGACGGGACCTTCCGGCTGTGCTGGTTCCCGCAGTCCGAGGTCACCTTCCACGACACCTGGTACACGACGGGCATGCGCGGTTCGGGCTCGCTCGACTACTCGGTCAGCGACGCGTTCGCTCCGTACGAGCGGACGATGCAGCCCGGCGTCACCCGGCCGGTCGTCGCCACGCCGCTGTCGGTGTTCCCGAACTTCACGCTGCTCGCCGCCGGCGTGAGCGCGGTGGGCCTCGGTGTCGCCCGCCGGGCGATCGACGAGCTGGTCGAGCTGGCCCAGGGCAAGAAGCCCCAGTACTCGTCCAAGACGCTCGCCCAGAGCGCCTTCACCCAGATCGAACTCGCCCGGGCGGAGGGCGCGCTGCGGGCGGCCCGTGCGTTCCTGCTCGACGAACTGGGCTCGGCGTGGGACGTCGCCGTGGCCGGCGGCGAGGTCTCGGTCGAGGCTCGCACGGGGATCCGCCTCGCCGCGACCCACGCCGCCACCGTCGCCGCCGAGGTGGCCGACACCGCCTTCACGCTGGCGGGAGGGACCGCGGTGTACGACACGAGCCCGCTCGGCCGCTGCCTGCGCGACGCCCACATCGTCACGCAGCACATCCAGACCGCTCCGAAGCTCAACGAGACGATCGGCAAGCTCCTCCTCGGCATCGACGTCGACACCTCGATGTTCTGATCCGTTTGTGGCGCGGGTCTGTTGGGGTGGGTCAACACAACTGCGACGCAAACGGGGTGCAAACGGGGTGGGGGCGTGACGGGTACGGTCGCCGGCATGGATGCGATCGAGGCGATCATGACCACCCGGGCGATCCGTCGGTTCAGCGACGAGCCGGTCACCGACGAGGAGATCGCGACGTGCCTGCGCGCCGCCCAACAGGCGCCGAGCGGCGGCAACGTCCAGCCCCAGCAGTACGTGGTCGTCACCGACCCCGACCGCAAGGCCGAGATCGCCGAGTGGTACCGGCGGTCGTTCGACCGCTACGAGCGGTCGCTGCCCGACGCCTCGGCGTTCCGTGACGAGGCCCAGGCCGAGTCGTGGCGCAAGACCCGGGCCGCCAGCCGCCACCTCGCCGACCACGTGCAGGACGCGCCGGCGATCGTGTTCTTCCTCCAACCGATCATCCCGTGGACGCCGTCCGACGACGAGGGTCCGATGGACATCGGCCGCCTCGATGCCAGCGTCTACCCGGCGGTGCAGAACTTCTGCGTGGCGGCGCGGGCGCTCGGGATCGGCACGTCGCTCACCACCGTGATCCGCATCCACGCCGCCGAGACCCTCGCCGTGCTCGGTGTGCCGGCCAACGACGACGGCAGCCCCCGCTTCGAGATCGCTGCGTGCATCCCGATGGGTCGCCCCGCCGGCAACTTCGGGGTGGCGCCGCGCAAGCCGGCCAGCGCCGTCACCCACTGGAACACCTACGGCGACCGCCGCCGCTGAGCTCCTGCCCGTCGGGGTCGGGTCCGGACGGGCAGGAGCGCGTCGGGGTCGGGTCCGGACGCGCAGGTCTGCGACGATGAGGCGATGACCGCCACCGAGTCCGATCGTCTGACCGTCGACCTCCTCGATCCGTACCTGTACCAGCGGAATCCGCACGACGTGTGGGCGTGGATGCGGGCCAACGAGCCGGTGTACCGCGATGAGCGCAACGGCCTCTGGGCAGTCACCCGCCACGCTGATCTGATGGACGTCGAGCGGCGCTCGACGGTGTTCCTCTCCGGCCAGGGCTACCGCGCCCTGTGGTCGCCCGAGGAGATCAACATGATCGCCCAGGACGACCCCCGCCACCGCCAGCAGCGCATGCTCGTGCAACCGAAGCTGACCGGAAAGTCGGTCGCCCAACGCCAGGCCGAGATCGCCGCGCTCGTCACCGAGCTGATCGACGACGCGTTGGCCGCCGGCGACGAGATGGACGTGATCGAGGCGCTGGCCGGCCAGCTCCCGGCCCGGTTCACCGCCCGCATCCTCGGGTTCCCGGAGGAGCTCTGGCCGCAGATCAAGTCCTGGTCGGAGCGGCTGATGCGCACCGACGACCGCGACCGCAGCGGCCAGTCGTTCCGCGACTTCTTCGCCGCCAACATGGAGTTCGTCGCCGTCCTCGGCGAGATCGCCCCGAAGAAGCTCGCCGAACCCGGCGACGACCTGATCAGCACGTGGTTGCACGCGACGATCGACGGCGAGCCGTTGCCGCCCCAGGCGATCGTGCACGAGGTCGGCCTGTTCATCGCCGGCGGCGCCGAGACGACGCGCACGGCGATCAGCCACGGTCTGCACGCCTTCTCCCAGCATCCGGAACAGTGGGAGGCGATCGCCACCGAACCCGACCTCGTGCCCGGGGCGGTCGAGGAGGTCCTCCGTTGGGTCACCCCGCTCAACAACTTCTTCCGCCGCGCCGCTGCCGACGACCGCATCGGCGATCAGCCGGTCGAGCGCGGCGACCGGATCATCCTGCTGTACCCGTCGGCGAACCGCGACGAGGCGGTGTTCGCCGACCCGTTCAGCTTCGACATCCGCCGCGACCCCAACCCGCACGTCGCGTTCGGCTTCGGCACCCACCTGTGCATCGGAACGCACGTGGCGCGCTCGTCGCTGGCCGCGGTCTTCGGCCAACTGAGCCGGCGCGTCACCGACCTGCGCGTCGTCGAGGAACCGGTGGTGGAGGCGAACATCTTCGCCCGCGCCGTCCAGTCGTTCCGCCTCGGCTACACCGCCCGGTAGGCGTTGAGTCCGCCGTCGATGTAGACGGCGTTCTCGTATCCCATCGCCTTCAGCGCCGCCGCGGAGAGCGCACCGCGGTTGACGGCGTTGCAGTAGCACACGATGGTGGTGTCGAGATCGGGGATCATCTCCTCGACGAGCATCTCGAGCTTGCCGCGGCTGAGGTTCGTGGAGCCCTCGATGTGCCCGGCCGCGTGTTCGTCCGGATCGCGGATGTCGAGGAGGACGGCCCCGTCGGTGACGAGGTCGTCGACCTCGCCCGGCGCGACGCCGCGCACCTCGGCTCGGGCGGCGTCGGCAAGGCGTTGGAACTTCTCGGAGTAGGCCATGTGCAAACCCGATTCGTCAGACGACGGCCGGCTGGGCGTCGATCCAGGCGCCGTAGCCGCCGAGGATGTCGGAGACGTCCTCGAAGCCGTTCTGGCGCAGCAGGCTCGCGGCCACCGACGAGCGGTATCCGCCGGCGCAGTACACGACGGTCGGCGCGGTCGGGTCGAGTTCGTCGAGGCGACTCGGGAGCTGGCCCACCGGGATGGTGGAAGCGCCGTCGATCGTGCCGAGTGCGACCTCGCCGGGATTGCGGATGTCGACGAGTTGCAGCCCGTCGATCTCGCCGCGCCGGCTGTCGAACTCGGCAGCGGTGAGGCGGGACGCCGGACGCACCCGGTCGGGGTGGTCGGCCATGACGGCGAGCGGATGCTCGAGGTAGCCGACCACCCGGTCGAAGCCGATCCGGGCCAGACGGTTCTTCGCCTCGAGCTCGAAGCCGGCGTCGGCGACGAGGACGATGTCGACGTCGTTCGGCACGATCGAGCCGGCGAACTCGGCGTAGCGCCCGTTGAGCCCGACGTTGATCGAGCCGACCAGGTGGCCGCGAGCGAAGTCCTCGGGATCGCGGCCGTCGACCACCAGTGCACCGCCCTCGACGAGCCGATCGAACGCGGCGAGGTCGAGCGCTTCGGGCATGGCGGACTCGTCGAGCAGTTCGCGATCCTTGCGGTTCAAGATGGCGTCGAAGACGAAGTAGCTCGGTGCCGGCGGCTGCCCTTCGGTGACGAGGTCGAAGAAGGCCTGCTTGCTGCCCGCTCGCAGCGCGTAGTTCGTCTCGCGCTGTTCGCCGATCGTCGAGGAGGTCTCGGTCGACAGGTTCTTGCCGCAGGCGGAGCCGGCGCCGTGACCGGGGAAGACACGGGTGCTGTCGGGCAGCACCAGGAGCTTGTCGTGCAAGCTGTCGTAGAGCTGATCGGCGAGCTCTTCCTTGGTGACGCCGATCGAGGCGAGCAGGTCGGGGCGCCCGACGTCGCCGATGAACAGCGTGTCACCGGTCAGCACACCGTACGGCGCCTCGTCGTCGGCGTGTTCCCACACCACGATGCTGAGCGACTCGGGCGTGTGCCCCGGCGTGTGCCGGAACTCGAGGACGACGTCGCCCAGCACCAGGCGTTCGCCGTCTTCGATCTTGCGGGTCGGGAACTCCGGTTCGGCGACCGAGGAGAACCCGATCTCGGCACCGGTCGCTTCGGCGAGCTCGAGGTGGCCGGAGAGGAAGTCGGCGTGGAAGTGCGTCTCGACGACCAACTCGATCGTGAGGCCGGCCTCGGCGGCGTCGCGCACGTACTCGTCGATGTCCCGACGAGGGTCGACGACGACGGCGCGACCGGTGGTCTCGTCACCGATCAGGTAGGAGGCCTGCGAGAGGCAGTCGAGGTAGTACTGGGTGAACTTCATGGAGATGTCCTTTCGGCGATGGGGCCGTCGAAGGCGAGCATGCCTCCGGCGAGGTTGATGACGTCGGTGAATCCGGCGCCCGACAGGAACTCGGCGGCTTGGCCGCTGCGGTTGCCGCTGCGGCACAGGAGCACGACGCGACGCTCACGGTCGAGTTCGTCGAGCCGGGCGGGAACCTGAGCCAGCGGGATGTTGACGGCGCCGGCGATGGTGCCCTGGGCGACCTCGTTCGGTTCGCGCACGTCGATGAACTGGGTGGTGTCGTCGACGACGCTCGCGTAGTCGTTGACCGGGTGATTGACGACTGCCATCGTCAGGCCACCTTGCGCAGTTCGTCGAGCACGCCGTCGATGTCGCAGTTGTTCGACTTGTTGTAGGGGAGCTTCGACAGGGCATTGCCCATCGCGCAGGTGTTGGAGACCGCCGAGAAGGTCAGGCCGGCGGCGACGCCTCCGGCGAGCCACTTCGCCTTCGGTGCGAAGATGCTGAGGAGGATGCCGACCAGGGAGATCGATCCGGCGACGAGGCGCACCTGACGGTCGAGCGCCCATTTCGTGCTCGTTCCACGTACGACGTCGCCGCCGGCGGCCTCCCAGGCGTCCATGCCGCCCTCGAGGATGTGCAGGTGCTGCTTGCCGGCGCCGCTCAGCTTGGAGTGGGCCTGTCCGGCGCGGGCCCCGGACTTGCAGATCAGCACGACGGGGTGTTCGACGTCGGCGAGGTCGTCGACGTGCTCGCCGAGCGTGTCGAGCGGAACGTTGTACGAGCCGGGGATGTGAACGGTGTCGAACTCGCCACCGGTTCGCACATCGAGGATGCGCAATGCCGGATCCTCGCGCCTCAGTTCCCGCAGGTGTTGAGCATTGATCGTGTCGGTGGAGGGAAGCGTTGCGGTCGTCATGGGTGTCGTCTCCGTGATCTCGGGGGTCGTGGTGAGGGGGATGTGCGATGGTGGTGATGACCACCGGTTGAACGAATATACGTACAAAAGGTCGCGCTCTGCAACATACCCCCGCAGGTATTTTTTTCCACCGTCCCGACCGTCGGCGAGCCCGGGCCTGGAGGTAAGGTCTGGATGTACGGACGTCCTCGTCGACGGCGAGACACAGCGGGCGACCGAGGAGCCACCATGACACTCGACCGATCGAGCCCGATGCCCCTGTGGGCCCAGCTCGAGGCGCAGCTCAGGCAGCGCCTGGAGTCCGGTGAGTTCAGCGAACGCTTCCCCACCGACACCGAACTCGTCGACGAGTACCAGGTGAGTCGCCACACCGTCCGCGAAGCGATCCGTCACCTCAACCGCACGGGCATCCTGCGTCGAGAACGCGGGCGCGGCACCGTGGTCAACCGCGCCGAGTTCGAACAACCACTGGGTGCCTTGTACAGCTTGTTCCGGTCGATCGAGTCGTCGGGGGTCGAACAGCGCAGCGACGTCCTCGCACTGCGAGAAGACACCGACGAAACGGCGGCCGAGCAGCTCGAGCTCGCCGCGGACGCTCCGCTGGTGTTCCTCGAGCGGCTGCGCCGCGCCGGCGGCGAACCCCTGGCGATCGATCGCACGTGGGTGCCGATGTCGATCGGAGAACCGCTGCTCGGGAGCAACTTCGAGCGCACGGCGCTGTACGACGAGATGGAGCGTCTGTGCGGGGTGCGTCCCGATGCCGGTTGGGAGCGCATCGCTCCGCTCGTGCCGACGCCGACGGAGCGCGAGATGCTGCATCTGGGGCGGGGCCAGGCCGCGTTCTTCCTCGAACGTCTCAGCACCGCTCGCGATCGGCGGATCGAGTGGCGCACCACGATCGTCCGCGGCGACCGCTACCGCTTCGTCTCGCAGTTCGAAGCGGGAAGTGCTCCGTCGCTGGTGGCTGCCGCCCGCGACTGAGCGCGGATCACCGCAGCGGGGCGACGTCTCGCGCGGGGTCGACCGTCACCGGGCGCAGCTGGCCCGTCACCAGGTCGTGCAACGCCCCGCGGATCTCGACCCGGCCCTCGGCGACCGCCTGGGCGATCGGGCCGTCGTGAGACGCGAGGTCGGCCATGGTGTTGGCGACGTTCAGGGCCGCGAGTTCGTCGACCGACGCGTCCGGATGCAGCCGTGCGATCCTGCAGATGGGCTCGACGATCGGTGCCAGGTGTCCGCCGCACGTCCCCGATGCCGCGGCTGTGACCGCACCGCAGGTGGTGTGCCCGAGCACGACGATGAGATCGACACCGAGTTCGGCGACGGCGTACTCGAGGCTCGCCTGCGCTGCCGGCCCGGCGGTGTTGCCGGCGATCCGGATCACGAACAGGTTCCCGGCCGGCTGGTCGAAGACCACCGATGGGGGCACCCGGGCGTCGGAGCAGGCGAGGATCGCCGCGCGGGGGGCATGGAGCGGTGGTCGAGCACCGCCGTCGGCGAGCGCGGCCATCGTCACCTCGGCTCGCTGGTGGCCAGCGAGGAGGGCGTTCCACGACGAGTCAGACATGGGTCGGCTCCTCATCGAGTTGCTCGCCGTCGAGAAGTGGTGACGCGGGATGCGACGCGGCCGGATGTGACAGGGCCGAATGCGTGGAGGTGTCGTCCGCCGAGCGTTCGTCGATGCCGTGACGACGCTGATCGCTGGGAGCCGGGACCCGCTGGGTGATGGCGGCCACGGCGTCGGCGGTCGAGGTGTGGATCCGACCGGCCAGTTCGTCCCAGATGCCCGCCCTGCGCAACACGTCGCGCACCGGGCCCTTGACGTCGGCGAGGTGCAACACCACACCTCGGTCGGCGACCTCGACGAGCAGCTCGTGGAGCATCTCGGCACCGGTCACGTCGAGGTCGTTGATCCCGGAGGCGTCGAGCACGAGCACCCGTGGTTCGTCGGTGACCGCCTCGGCGTGTTCCACCATGAGCTTCTTCACGCTGGCGGCGTTGACGAACGACAGCGCGGAGTCGATCCGCACGAGGCGGATCCCGTCGACGGTCTCGGCTTCGGGGAAGCGCTCGACGTTGCGGTAGCTGGTGGTGCCCTCGACGTGGCCGAGGACCGCGCTGTGCGGCATCGACATGCGGGCGAAGACGATGAGGATCGAGACGACGACGGCGACACCGATGCCGAGCTCGATGCCCAGCGCCAGCGTCGCGACGAACGCGACGCCGAGGGCGACCAGGTCGCTCTTCTTGACCTGGGCGATGTGGCGCATCTGGCCGATGTCGATCAACCCGATGACCGCCATGATGATGATCGCGCCGAGTGCGGCGTTGGGCAGCGAGGTGAACAGCGGCGTGAGGAACGCGATCGTGGCGAGCACCAGGCCGGCGGTGATCAGCGACGCCAACGGGGTGCGTGCTCCGGCGGTGGCGTTGACGGCGGTGCGCGAGAACCCGCCGGTGACCGGGTAGCCGCCGAAGAGTCCGGACGCGACGTTGGCGGCACCGAGTCCGACCAGTTCGTTGTTCGGCGAGAGTTCGTAGCGGTTCCGCCGGGCGTAGACCTTGGCCACCGCGACCGACTCCATGAAGCCGACGATCGTGATGACGAAGGCGGTACCGAGGAGGTTGCCGACCAGCGAGCCGTCGAAGTCGGGGAATCCGAACGCCGGCAGGTCGTCGGGGATGTCGCCGACGACCGACACGCCGCGCGACTGCAGGTCGAACAGCTCGACGGCGAGAATCGAGCCGACGACGACGATGAGTGCGGCGGGGACGAGCGGGGCGTACTTCTTCAACACGAACAACGTGACCAGTGCGACAGCGCCCAGCGCCAGCGTGGTGCCGTTCGTGCTGCCGAGGTTCTCGCCGACTTCGAGCACCGTCTCGTAGAAGTGGTCCTTGCGTTCGGTCGAGATGCCGAAGATGTGCTTCACCTGTGAGAAGCCGATGATGATCGCGGCCGCAGCGGTGAAGCCGACCAGCACCGAGTGCGACAGGAAGTTGACGAGGAAGCCGAGACGCCCCACGCCCAGCACGATGTGGATCACGCCGACCATCAGCGCCAGCAGCGCCGCTGCGCTGAGATAGCCGGCGGTTCCTTCCTCCACGAGCGGGGCGAGTGCGGTGGCGGTCAGGAGGGAGACGATCGCCACCGGCCCGACCGCGAGCTGTCGGGAGGACCCGAACAGGGCGTACACGATGACCGGGATCGTCGCGGCGTACAGGCCGATCTCCGGGGGGAGCCCGGCGAGGAGCGCGTACGCCATCGCTTGCGGGACGAGCATCGCCCCGACGGTGAGGCCTGCCGTGAGATCGCTGCGGAAGTCGCCGCGTCGGTAGTTGGGCCCCCACGACAGGATCGGGAGCAGTTGTCGAAGGACGTGCATAGGTACGAATATACGTACAATTATCGGTCGCGTCAACCCGTACCCGGTGGGGTATCGAGTCCCCGACTGTCGGTCTGATGGCGGCGATAGCGTGATCCGTCGTGTCCCCTCACGACCAGACCCTCCTCGAGGCGCCCGCCGACGCCGGTGCCGTGCGTCGCCGCGACGACATCCGCAACCTCGCGATCGTTGCCCACGTCGACCACGGCAAGACCACCCTCGTCGACGCGATGCTGCACCAGTCCGGGGCGTTCCGGTCGAACGAGGAGGTCGCCGAGCGGGTGATGGACTCGATGGACCTCGAACGCGAGAAGGGCATCACGATCCTCGCGAAGAACACCTCGCTCGTGTGGCACGACACCCGCACCGACGATCACGTCACGCTGAACATCGTCGACACCCCCGGCCACGCCGACTTCGGCGGCGAGGTCGAACGGGCGCTCACGATGGTCGACGGCATCGTCCTGCTCGTCGACGCCGCCGAGGGTCCGTTGCCGCAGACCCGGTTCGTGCTGCGCAAGGCGCTCGCGCGTGACCTGCCCGTGATCCTCGTGATCAACAAGGTCGACCGTCCCGACGCCCGCACGGCCGAGGTGATCGACGAGGTCTACGAGCTGTTCTTCGACCTCGACGCCAAGGAGCACCAGGTCGAGTTCCCGATCGTCTACTGCTCGGGCCGCGACGGCTGGGCCACGCTCGACGTCGACGAGGCCGAACGGATCATCGCCGGCGCCAGCGCCAGCGCCGGGGTCGGCAGCGACCTGCGCCCGCTCGTCGAGGTCCTGCTCGACCACATCCCGGCTCCGACCTACCACGAGGGTGCCCCGCTGCAGGCATGGGTGACCAACCTCGACGCCTCGCCGTACCTCGGCCGTCTGGCGCTGCTGCGCGTCATGGAGGGCGAGATCGCCAAGGGCCAGTCGGTCGCCTGGTGCAAACGAGACGGCACCGTCGCCCGGGCTCGGATCGCCGAGCTGTTCCTCACCGAACACCTCACCCGCGTGCCCGTCGACACCGCACGGCAGGGCGACCTCGTCGCCGTCGCCGGCATCGAGGACATCTACATCGGCGAGACCCTCGCCGACCCCGAGGATCCGCGCCCCCTCCCGGTGATCACCGTCGACGAGCCGGCGCTGTCGATGACCATCGGCATCAACACCTCGCCGCTCGCCGGGCGCGAGGGCAAGAAGCTCACCGCCCGGCTCGTCAAGAACCGCCTCGATGCCGAACTCGTCGGCAACGTCTCCATCCGGGTCCTGCCCACCGAGCGGCCCGACGCCTGGGAGGTGCAGGCCCGCGGTGAGCTGCAGCTGGCGATCCTCGTCGAGCAGATGCGTCGCGAAGGATTCGAGCTCACCGTCGGCAAGCCCGTCGTGCTCACCCACGAGGTCGACGGCAAGCTCCACGAGCCCGTCGAACGGGTGACGATCGACGTCCCCAACGAACACCTCGGCGCCGTCACCCAGCTCCTCGCGGCGCGCAAGGGTCGGATGCAGAACATGACCGGGTCGGCCTGGGTGCGCCTCGACTACCTGGTGCCCGCCCGCGGGCTGATCGGGTTCCGCACGGAGTTCCTCACCGAGACCCGCGGCACCGGCGTGATCAGCCACACCTTCGAGGGCTACGAGCCGTGGGCCGGCGAGATCCGCTCGCGGCAGTCGGGCGTGCTCGTCGCCGACCGCACCGGCCCGGCGACCACCTACGCGATGCTCAACCTGCAGGACCGCGCGGCGATGATGGTCGGCCCGGGCACCGAGGTCTACTGCGGGATGATCGTCGGCGAGAACTCCCGCGCCGGCGACATGGACGTCAACATCTGCCGGGAGAAGAAGATGACCAACGTGCGGGCGGCCTCGGCCGACGAGACGGTCAAGCTCACGCCACACCGCGTGCTGTCACTCGAGGGAGCGCTCGAGTTCATCGCCGACGACGAGTGCGTCGAGGTGACGCCGGCCAACATCCGTCTCCGCAAGGCCGACCTCGACCCGACCAACCGCGCCCGCGACGCCAAGCGCCGCAGCCAGTCCGCCTGAGTGTTACGCCGGGGGTCTGACCCCTGGCGTAACGGTCAGGGACCGTGGGTGGAGGCGGCGTCGGGTTCGTGGAGGTCGATCGCCTGGTTCGCCCGCTCGTGGAGTCCGGTGGCCTCCCAGGCCAACAGGCCGATCCGACAGCGTTCCCACCGGTTGCCGCTCACCTCGCAGTCCGATGCACCCCACTCGACGATGCACCCGCTGTCGCCGTCGCACACGGCGTTGCCGTCGATGACCGCCTGCGACCCGCCGTCGATGTCGACGCCGCGCATCGTGTGGTTGACGAAGTTGGCGTGGACGTGGGCGTCCTCGGTCCGCTCCAGGTGCACGCCCCACCAACGCGCCGTGATGTCGTTGCCCCGCACGACCGTCCCGGTCGTGTCGGTCGCCCGGATCGCGCAGAGGTGATCGTGGATCTCGCAGGAGTCGACCTCGTGGCCGCCCCCGCCGATCAGGTGGACACCGACGTCCCAGCGCATACCCGTCAGCTCGCAGCGCGAGACCGACACCCGGTCGCCGCCGTCGGCGACGACGCCCGCCGCCGTGGTCGCGCGGATCAGCACGTCGTCGGCGCGCACGACGACGTGACCGTCGACCCGGCAACCGATCACGGTGGCCGTCGGTCCGTCGACCTCCACCGTCGCCGTCGGGAACCAGGCGTGGCGGTGTGGCCCGCCGACCACGCCGAGGTGCTCGAGCCGGGCGCCCCGACCGAGCGTGACCGCCGTCGAGCCGCCACCGTCGATCACCGTGCGAGCGGCGCCGAGCCCCCGCACGATCACCCCGGCCGGGACGGTGATCGGGCCGGTGTAGGCGCCGTCGCCGAGCTGGACGATGTCGCCGCTCGACACCCCGCGCATGAACGGGCCGAGGTCGATCGGCTGCCGCGGCGTCGGCTCGAACAGCTCGACGGGCCGATCGAGATCGGCGTAGGAGATCCGGTACACGTCGATCGCCTCGACCTCGCCTCGGTGTTCGCGCCGCTCCAGCGCCGAGCGGTGCACGTCGAGCCGCAGTCCCTCCTCGTCCTGGCGGAACCCGATCGACGAGCCGGCCGCGCCGTGCGCGCCGAGAAGCTCGACCGACTCGACCCGGCACTCGTCGGCGCCCACCGCGGCGAAGCGGCCGCGACCGTCGAGATCGACGGCATGGAGGACACCGTCGACGTCGAGGTACCGCACGTGCTCGTCACCCCACACCCGCCACGGCTGCGAGGCGGAGAGGAGCCGATCGAAACGACGGATCCAGCCGCCGGCCTCGCGCAGCGGCCGGGCCTGCAGCTCGGGGATCACGCCGCTGGCGTCGGGGCCCACGTTGAGCAGGAGGTGTCCCCCCTTGGCGACCACCTCGGTCAGGAGGCCGACGATCGCGGCTGCGTCCATGTGGTGTTCGGCTCGCTCGGCGCGGTTGTGGCAGAAGCTGGCGCCGATGCCGCGGCACAGCTCCCACGGTCCGTCGACGATGCCGTCGGGTGCGTCGTACTCGAACGTACGCACGATCGGCGGTGAGCCCGTCGGCACGTCGTCGTCGGCTGCCCACCAGCGGTCGTTGACGACGACGTCGGGGTCGATCGACCGGACGCGCTCGAGCAACTCGCGGGTGCGCCAGTGGTCGGGCCCGTGGCCCCAGTGGCCGTCACCCCACAGCACGCTCGACCCGTACCGTTCGACGAGGTCGATGACGTGGGGATGGAGCACCTCGTCGACGTAGCTGTCGGTCGGGTAGCGGGGGTCACCCCAGTCGAGCAGCGAGTAGTAGGTGCCGAACACCATGCCGTGGCGTTCGCACGCAGCTGCGTACTCGGCCAGCACGTTGCGTCGAGGGCCGCCCGCCAGCACCGTGCGGTCGGTGCCGGGCGCGTCCCACCAGTTCCAGCCGTCGTGGTGCTTGGCGACGAACACGGTGTAGCCGGCGCCGGCGTCGGCGGCGAGCTGTGCCCACGACTCGGCGTCGAACTGCTCGAAGCGCAACAGCTCCAGGAAGTCGTCGTAGGACTCGACGTGGCCCCATCGCTCACGGTGGTGAGCGAGCACCTCGACCATCGGCCGCGGGTGCAACAGCACGTCGGCGACGTCGTCGCCGAGGTGACTGCGGTACCAGTCGGCGTACTCGCCGATGGGTGACCAGGCGGGCACCGTGGCGAGGTTGCAGTGGACGAACAGCCCGAAGCGCCGCTCGTCCCACCACCTCGGCATGCCCATCGGGGCGTCATTGTCGCGCATCGGCGGGGATGCCCGAAACCGGAGCCCGCGGCCGCTGTGACTCCGGCCACGTTCGCCGCTACGTTCGAACGTCGTGCGTCACGTCCCCGGGCTCGACGGCCTCCGTGCCATCGCGGTGGTCGTGGTCGTGCTGTTCCATGCCGGCTTCACCGGGGCGTCGGGCGGATTCCTCGGCGTGTCGCTGTTCTTCACGCTCTCGGGGTTCCTGATCACGACGCTGCTGCTCGACGAGTTCGACCGCACCGACGATGTGTCGCTGCGCCGGTTCTACACGCGGCGAGTGCGCCGTCTGCTCCCGGCGGCGTACCTCTGCCTGCTGCTCGTCGCCATCTGGGGCGGCTGGTGGAGCGCCCGGCAGCAGCGCGGGTTGCCCGGCGACCTGCTGGCCGCGGTGGCCAACGTCGCCAACTGGCGGTTCGCGTTCGCCGATGCCAGCTACGCCGAACTGCTCAACGGCAACGCGCCGAGCCCCGTCGCCCACTTCTGGTCACTGGCGATCGAAGAGCAGGTGTACCTCGTCCTCCCCGTCGTGCTGCTCCTCGCGATGCGCCGGGGCCGCCGCGCCGTCGCCGGCACCGTCGGCGCGCTGCTCGTCCTGTCGATCGCCGCGACGCTGCTCACGGCCGACCGCGACCTGATCTAC
The DNA here is from genome assembly GCA_041685755.1 of Ilumatobacteraceae bacterium. Lineage (GTDB taxonomy): Bacteria > Actinomycetota > Acidimicrobiia > Acidimicrobiales > Ilumatobacteraceae > Sva-07. Next base: position 14,270 of record JAWLFC010000033.1, on the reverse strand, counting down.
AACGGCACCCACACCCGCGCCGCCGAGGTGCTCGTCGGATGTGCCCTGGCCATCGGCCTCGCCGGTCGGCGGCTGCCCGAGGGCGGTTGGCGCACGATCCCCGGTGTCAACCGGCTCACGGGATGGGCCGCGGTCGGGGCGTTCGCCGCGCTCGTCGCCGTCGGCTCGGTCGACCAGGCCTGGGTCTACGACGGTGGGTTGCCCCTCGTCGGCGTGCTGTCGGCGGTGCTGGTCGCCGCGACGGTGACCGATCGGTTGTCGGTGCGCGCCCTCCGACCGTTCGAGGCCCGACCATTGGTGGCCGTCGGTGCGGTCAGCTACGGGATCTACCTGTTCCACTGGCCGGTGTTCCTGCTGCTCGATCCGGCGCGGACCGGTCTCGACGGCATGACGCTCTTCGCGCTGCGGTGCGTCGTGACCGCTGCGCTCACGGTGGCCTCGTACCGGCTCGTCGAGCAGCCGGTACGGACCGGACGCGTCGCCGGTGGCGCGGTGTTCGCGCTCGTGGGGGCCGGGGCGGCCGTGGTGGTGGCCGCCGCGCTGGTCGTCGTTCCCCAACCCACCCAGACGCGCACCGAGCAGGTCCTCGCACTCGGCGCCGACGAGGTCGTGGAGTTCGAGCCGCCGAGGACCGCCAACCGCCTCACCTCGGCCCGGGGCGACGCCGACGCCGTCGCCGAGGAGCCGCCCGGACCGCCGGCACCGGCACCCGCCGAGGTGCAGGAGCCGCCGCGGGTGGTCGTCGTCGGCAGCGACCCGGGTGCCGTGGCTGCGGTCGACGGCATCGACGGCATCGAGGTCGTCGACGGTGTCCGAGCCGAGTGCCTCCTGATGCCGGCGGTGGCCGAGGGATGCACGGCGCTGGCGGACCACGTCGCATCGCTGCGCGCCCTCCACGACCCCGCTGTCGTCGTGATTGCGGCAGGGGAGGGCGAAGCCGCACTCGCCGCCGAGCAGAACGCCGCAGCGACCGACGCTGCTGCGCTCGAGGCGCTCGGTGCGGTCCACGAGGCGACGATCGACTCGCTGCTGCGGGTGATCGACGAGTCGGCGGCGGCCGACGTGGCGGTGGTTGTCTCGTCGGGGACCGGCAAGCTCTCGGCATTCCACGCTCGACTGATGCGTGTCGCCGTCGTGCGGCCCGAGGTGGGGCTCGCCGATGGTCTGGGGGAGCTCGCTGCCCGCGTCGAGCACACGTTGCGGGCGACCGGTGCCGGTCACGACTCGGCGGCGCCGCTGCGGCTGCTCGTGATCGGCGACTCGACGTCGCTGTCGTTGGCCCAGGCGCTCAACGACGGTGGTGACGGCGCCTTCGAGGTGCTGTGGGCCGGCGCCAACGGCTGTCCGTTCGTGCAGGCGACGGCGATCCGGTCGGCGTCCAGTCGGCCGTGGCGCGAGGTCGACTGCGAGTCGTACGACACCAAGCTGCCGCCGCTGATCGAACGGTTCCGGCCCGATGCCGTCCTGCTGATGTCCGGTCCGCTCGAGCAGCTCGAGCAGCGCCATCCGGGCTCCGAGACCGGTCACATCGCCGGCGACACGGCGTTCATGGGCGCCCGAGACGCAGCGATGGTGTCGCTGCTCGACATCGTCGGTCCGACGACGCCGGTGCTCGTCGCCGACTTCCCGCAGGTCACCGTCGGGCAGTACGCGACCGAGGAGATGCTCGATCCGGTCCGACTGGTCGCACTCAACGACCAGGTCGTCGCATGGCACGAGCGGTGGGAGCAGGTGGAGCGTTTCGACTACCGAGCGCCGCTCGAGGAGGCGGAGAGCTCCGTCGGAACGCTCCGCACGGACGGCGTGCATCCCGACGCGCTGCAGATCGAGGCGCTGACCCGCTCGACGCTCGCGCCACAGTTGGTCGAGCAGGTCGCCTCGATGCGTCGGCTCCTCGCTCCGCCGCCTGTCGACGGCGAGTGATCGGCTCCGACTGGGGGCCCGCCGTCGCCGCCGCATAGCGTCGGCCGACATGAAGCTGTCGATGATGATCAACTACTCGGGCGACTTCCACGCCGACGTCGCCAAGGTCGTCGAGCTGGAGAAAGCCGGCCTCGACGTGGTGTGGGTGCCCGAGGCGTACAGCTTCGACGCCGTGTCGCAGATGGGATATCTGGCGGCGAAGACGTCGACGATCGAGATCGGTTCGGCGATCCTCAACGTGTTCTCCCGCACCGCGACGTGCATGGCGCAGACCGCGGCGGGTCTCGACTTCGTGTCGGGCGGTCGGTTCATCCTCGGCCTCGGCGCGTCGGGCCCGCAGGTGATCGAGGGGTTCCACGGTGTGCCGTACGAGAAGCCGATGCCGCGGATCCGTGACTACATCAACGTGTGCCGGATGACGCTCAAGCGCGAGAAGGTCGTCTACGACGGCCCGACCGTGAAGGTGCCGCTGCCGGAGGGCCAGGGGACCGGGCTCGGCAAGCCGCTCAAGATCATCAACCACCCCGTGCGCGACACGATCCCGATCTTCTGGGCGAGCCTGATGGGCCAGTCGGTCAAGGCGACCGCCAAGCTCGCCGACGGTTGGATCCCGATCTTCTTCGACCCCGAGAAGTTCCACACCGTGTGGGGCGACGACCTGAAGGCGGGCACGGCCGAGCGTGATCCCGAACTCGGCCCGCTGCAGATCTCCGCCGGCGGGATGGTGGCGATCGGCGACGATCTCGTCGGTGAGAAGCAGACGCGGATCCTCGACTTCTCCCGGCCGAGCGTGGCGCTCTACGTCGGTGGCATGGGCGCCCGCGACAAGAACTTCTACAACACGATCTGCCAGAAGTACGGCTACGTCGACGAGGCCGCCGAGATCCAGGACCTGTACCTCGACGGCAAGAAGGACGAGGCGGCCGCCGCCGTCCCCGGCGAGATGCTGGAGAAGACCAACCTCGTCGGCCCGGCCGGCTACGTGAAGGAGCGCCTCGCCGCCTACGAGGAGGCCGGGGTCACGCACCTGTCGGTCAACCCGGTGGGCGCCGACCCCGTCACGACGATCGAACAACTCCGCGCCCTGCTCTGACCGGCGCGTCGGGGTCGGGTCCGGACGCGCAGGTGCGCGTCGGGGTCGGGTCCGGACGGGCAGGAGCCGGTCAGACCAGGCCGCGCAGCCACCAGAGGCTGAGTGCCCAGGCGATGCCGAGCACGAGGAACGCGGCCAGCGCCCACTGCCAGGTGAGTTCGGTGACGATCTCGACCGGCTCGCCGATCGTCTCGCCGAGCGACTCGGCGATCTGGTCGTAGGCCTGGGCCAACTCGTCGCCGGTGCGAGCCTCGAACGCCTCGCCCCCGGTGGTCTCGGCCACGAGGGCCAGGTCGGCGGGGCGAACGGGCACCGGCACGACCTCGCCGGACTGCGGTTCGACGATCACACCGCTGCCGGTGCCGAACGCGATCGTGTACACCGGGATGCCGGCGTCCGACGCCGCGAGGGCGCCGTCGGCGGTCGGGCGGCCGACCGTGGTCTCGCCGTCGCTGAGCATCACCATCACGCCGGGCGCCTGGTCGGCGTCGGCGTCGGGGTCGGCCGAGTTCACGAGCAGTCGGGCCCCGGCCGCGAGCGCGTCGCCGATCGCCGTCGACACGTCGAGCTCCAGGTTGTCGACACCGCGCTGCATCGCCGAGCGGTCGAGCGTCGGGTCGACCTCCACGGTCACCAGCCCGGAGAACGACACGAGGCCGACCTCCACCCCGTCGTCGACCTCGTCGACGAACGTGCGAGCGGCCTCCTGGGCCGCGACGAACCGGTCGGGATCGACGTCGTCGGCCATCATCGACAGCGACACGTCGAACAGCACGAGGATCCGCCCCTCGCTGGTGACGTTCTCGGTCGACCGGTCGACGGGTCGGGCGGTCGCGACCACCGCAAGAGTGAGGCCGACCAGCATCAGCGCCGCCACGACGTGGCGTCGCCAGCGCGGGCGTTGCGGCGCCACCTTGTCGAGCAGGTCGACCTGGGTGAAGCGCACCGTCGCCGTCCTGCGCCAGCGCAGCGCGATCACGTAGCCGACGCCGAGCGCGACGACCAGCAACAGCAGCCAGAGGCGCCCCGGGGCGAGGAAATCGGTGCTCACCGGCGGACCCCGTCGCCGCGGACCGCCTGCACCCGCTTGCGACGGGTGTGCGCCACGATGGCGCCCAGCCAGTCGCCGTCGGTGGACAACTCGATGACGTCGGCCCCGGACCGGGCGAGGGCATCGGAGCGCCGAGCCCGTTCCTCGGCTGCCGCGGCGGCGAAGCGCTGCTGGACCTTCGCCGTCACGCGCACCTCGCGTACTGCTCCGGTCGCCGGGTCGACGACGTCGACGAGTCCGATCGGCGGCACGTCGTGCTCGCGCCGGTCGTGCACCGTGATCGCCAGGAGGTCGTGGCGCAAGTTCAACCGGGCGAGCGGCCCCTGCCAGGCGTCACCGGCGAAGTCGCTGATCACGGCGACGAAGCCCCGCCGGTTGGCGATCGCGCCGACCCGGTCGATCGCGCCGGCCAGATCGGCATGTCCGCGACCCTCCGACTCGGGCGGCGAGCACAGCGTCGACAGCACGGCGCGCACCTGGTTGGCGCCCGATCGGGGCGGGATCACGTGGATCGAGGGCCCGGCGACGAGTACCGCGCCGAGCCGGTTCTGGTTGCGAGCCGTGAGGAACCCGACGCAGGCCGCGGCAGCCGTGGCGGTCTGTGCCTTGTCGTTGGCGACGGTGCCGAAGCGCATCCTGGCCGACGCGTCGACGACGAGCCACGCGGTCAGGTCGCGGTCGGCGATCTGCTCGCGGACGTGGGTCTCGCGGGTGCGGGCGGTGATGTTCCAGTCGATGCGCCGGACGTCGTCGCCGGGTTGGTAGAGCCGGGACTCGCCCGGCTCGGATCCGTGACCGGGTGTCAACCCCTGGTGATTGCCGTGGAGAACCCCGTCGAGGCGACCGTTGATCGTCAGCTCGAGGGTCCGCAGCAGCTCGGCGACGGTCTGCGTCGGTGGACCCGCCGCCCAGGCCGAGCGCGCCGAGTCGAGCGGCGCCGTGCTCGACCAGCGCTCGGCGGCCGCTGTCGGCGTCACGCTCGCCGGGCCCAGTGGCGTCATCGTCAACCCGTCGCAGGATGCTGGGCAGGATGCTGGGCGGCGTCGTTCGGCTTCGGCGAGACCCAGCTCGCGGGCACGGTCGCGAGCACCCGCTGGATGACGTGGTCGGTCGTGATGTCGCGGGCGAGGGCGTCGTAGGTGAGCAGCAGACGGTGACGCAGGATCTCCGGGGCCAGGTCGAACACGTCCTGGGGTGTGGCGTACGACCGACCCCGCAGCAACGCGAGTGCCCGAGCGCCGCGCACCAGGTTGAGCGACGCCCGCGGGCTGGCTCCGAGCCCGATGACCGTCGAGAGGTCGGCGAGCCCGAAGCGCTGGGGCAGACGCGTGCACTGGACCAGATCGACGGCGTACTGCGACACCGAACGGTCGACGAAGACGGTGTCGGCTCGTTCCTGCAGCCGGACCAGTTCGTCGAGGGTGATCACCTGTTGCGGGATCGGCGGAGCGACGCTCATCCGGTCGATGATCGTCATCTCCTCGTCGGGGGTCGGGTAGTCGAGGACGATCTTCATCATGAAGCGGTCGCGCTGGGCGTCGGGCAGCTGGTACACGCCCTCGGACTCGATCGGGTTCTGGGTGGCGACCACGAAGAACGGCTTCGGTACCGCATGGGTGACGCCGCCGATGGTGACCTGCTGTTCGGCCATGACCTCGAGCAGTGCCGACTGGACCTTTGCCGGCGCCCGGTTGATCTCGTCGGTGAGCAGGAAGTTGACGAACACCGGCCCGAACTCGACGTCGAAGGTCTCGGTGCTGCCCCGGTAGATGCGGGTCCCGGTGATGTCGGACGGCAGCAGGTCGGGGGTGAACTGGATGCGGGCGAAGGTGCCGCCGACGACGTCGGCGAGCGTCTCGGCGGCGAGCGTCTTGGCGAGGCCCGGCACCGACTCGAGCAGGCAGTGGCCGCGGCAGAGGACGCCGACGAGCAACCGCTCGAGCAGGCGGGTCTGGCCGACCATCACCTTGCGCAGCTCGAAGAAGATCTTCTCGAAGGTCTCCGCCGTCTGGCGCTCGTCGGGTTCGGAGCTGCCGGGTCCACTCGTGGTGTCGCTCATTCCCGCTCGACGGTAGCTCGCTCCCGGACGGACACGACGGCGCTCCGGTAGGAGTTCGGTGAGGCGTCGGGATCCGGGTGGTCGCGGTCGCGAACCCGACGGGCTGTCACACTGACTCGTCGTGGAACGTGCCGATCTCCCGGGCCTGGTGGTGGTCGCACTCGCCGTGCTCGCGGCGTTCGTGGTCGAGCCGTGGGTCGGGTTGTCGCCGCTGGTGGTCGGCGTGGTGCTCGGCGCGCTCTACGCGAACTCCGGGCTGTTGACCGCTCGGTTCCGGCCGGGGATCGCCTACGCGTCGAAGCGGCTGCTGCGGATCGGCATCGTGCTGCTGGGGTTGCGGTTGTCGTTCGACGAGATGCGCGAGCTCGGCCTCGTCGGCGTCGCCGCCGTGGTCGCCGTCGTGTTGGCGACGTTCTTCGGTGTTCAGTTGCTGGCCCGGGCGATGGGGCTGTCATCGGGGTTGGGGCTGCTCGTCGCCACCGGCTACTCGATCTGCGGTGCCTCGGCGGTGGCCGCGATGGCGCCGCTGTCGGATGCCGACGAGGAGGAGACCGCCTACGCGATCGGCCTCGTGACGCTGTGTGGATCGCTGTCGATCCTGTTGCTGCCGTTCCTCGGCCACGCGATGGGCCTCGACGACCAGACGTTCGGCACCTGGGTCGGTGCCGGCGTGCACGACGTCGGTCAGGTGACGGCGACCGCGAGCGCGTATGCCGAAGCAGCGCTCGTGCCGGCGACGTTGGTGAAGCTGACCCGGGTGATCCTGCTCGCTCCGATGGTGTTCGGCGTCGGCCTCGCCGCTCGCCGCCGCCTCCGGGCTCGTCGTGCCGATGCCGCCGTGGACGTACCGCACGTCGACGTGCCGATCGTGCCGCTCTTCGTCGCCGGGTTCCTGGCGGCGATCGCGTTGCGAGCCACCGGCTGGCTGTCGGACGACGCCCTGTCGACGGCCAAGGACGCCGAGCAGATCTTCCTCACCGCCGGGATGTTCGG
>JAWLFC010000033.1:0-7051 GCA_041685755.1 Ilumatobacteraceae bacterium | reverse complement strand
GGCCGTGACCTGATCGTCTTCACCCCGATCCGTCCCGACCACGACGACGAGGCACTGTTCACGGCACTCGTCCTGGCCAACGAGGACCACATGCGCCGGTGGATCGCCGATCCGGACTCCACGAGGTTCCGGGCCTACGCAGGTCATCCCGGCCCCGAGCGTGACGCCACCGGGCAGGCAGCGTGGCTCGAAGCACTCGGGTATCGGGCCACCGAGTGGGGTGCGTCGCTGGTGCGGCCTCATCTCGACGACATCGCCGAGCGGGCGCTGCCCGACGGGGTGGAGCTGCGCACCGTCACCGACGACCAGGTCCGCACGATCATCGAGGCGGACTTCGAGGCGTTCCGAGGCGAATGGGACTTCCACGAGCCGACCGAGGAGGACTTCGTGGAGGCGATCGAGGCGCCGTTCCGCGACGTGTCGATGTGGAAGGTCGCGTGGGCGGGAGACACCGTCGTCGGGCAGGTCAAGCCCTTCGTCAACGTCGACGAGAACGCCGCTCGCGGGTGTCTGCGTGGCTACACCGAGAACATCTCGACCCACCGCGACTGGCGGAACCGAGGTATCGCCGGAGCATTGCTGTCGATGGCGCTCGTCGAGCTGCGCGAGCGCGGGATGACCGAGGCGGCACTGAGCGTCGACACGAACAATCCCGGGGGAGCGTTCCAGCTGTACACGTCGCTCGGCTTCGAACTGCGGTCGTACGAGGCCGTCTACACGCGCCCCGTACGGCCGGCGGTCGTGAGCCGTCAGGTGTAGGCGCCCGGCTGGGCGAGGAATCGCCGATGCCAGCGGCTCGGGGTGAGCACGACCGCGCGGGGTTCGTCCTCGAACATCCACCGGGCGAAGTTGCGTCGGCCCCATTCACCGCTCGCGGCGACGACGCGCACCGCGCCCCGAGCTCCCCACGGCGTGGCCAGTACGGCGCCGAGGGCGAGCGACATCTTGTGGTCGGCGACCAGATGGTGCCTGACGGCATCGCGATACGACGCGGTGGCGAGATCGGGCCGGCGGGCCCCGGCGCCGAGAATCGCCTCGGCGGCGAGGCGTCCGGTGAGCAGCGCCTGGCCGATCCCCTCGCCGGTCATCACATCGGTGGCCATCGCTGCGTCGCCGGTGAACAGCACTCGCCCCGTGGCCACGACGGCTTCGTCGATACGGGCCGGGATCGGCCACGCCGTGTGGCGGTCCTCCAGCTCGAAGGCCGCGCCGAGGGCGTCGACGATGTGGGGGCGTCGCAGCAGGTCGACCCACAACTCCTTCATCTCGGCGCCCTTGCGGGTGCCGTCGCGCAGTACGCCGAAGCCGATGTTGACCCGGCCGTCGGGCAGCGGGAACGACCAGGCATAGCCCGGCACGAGGTCGGGCTCGAACCACACGTACAGCTGCCGGGCGGCCGGGCCGGTCACGTTGCGTCCGTACTGGCGGAACCCGTGCCACTCACCCAGGTAGCCGGTGTCGTTCAGCCCGAGCGACTTGCGCACCGGGCTCCACATGCCGTCGGCGGCGACGACGTAGCGGGCGTCGACCGTCAATCGGTCGGCGGTGACCGTGACGTGCTCGTCGTGTTCGACGAGACCGCGGAACCCGTGACCGTCGCGGACGTCTGCGCCGTGCTTGCGGGCCAACTCCACGAGGCTGTCGTCGAGCTGCAGGCGCGGCGCCACGGCTGCGTACTTGCCGCTCGTCGGCAAGGGGACGACGATCTCTCGGCCGCTCGGCGAACGGATGGCGGCACCGTCGACGTCGAACCAGTCCGGGATCGAGCCGGGGTCGACGCCGAGACGTTCGAGCTCGCGCAGCGCCAGCGTGGTCAGGCCGTCGCCGCAGCACTTGTCGCGCGGGAACACGGCCTTGTCGAGGACCACGACCGACCGGCCGGCCCGGCGAAGCTCGATCGCCGCTGCGGCGCCCGCAGGCCCGGCGCCGACGACGACCACGTCGGCTCGAAGATGCGTCGTCGGGGCGTCGGTCGCCGTCACCCCGCCGAGGCTACGGGCGCCGATCGACTCGGGCCACTCGACCTGGCCGGCGCAGCGATGGGGAGCGGTTGGATCGGCCCGTTGCCGGGTATCAGCCGGGCATGAGCAGACAGCACCTCCGCCAGCAGGCCGGCGGCGATCCGGCCCAGGGTCCGCACCCGGACGTGGCCAATCCGACTCCGCCGCCGACGTTCGGTGAGGACTTCCCCGACTCGCCCGATGAGTCCGTCGCTCGGCGGCCACCGGACCAGCCCGATCTCGACGCCTTCGCCCGCAGGATGGGCACCGATTCCCTCGAGGGGCGGGCCGACGCCGGGGCGGGCGATCGTCCGTCCCTGGCCGAGCGCGTCCGCAACTGGCGAGAGCCGGCGTCCGGCGCGCTCGGTGGGATGTCCCGAGGTGCCCGGGCCGCCGCGTCGCGCCTCGGGTCGCTCGCCGAGCGGCTCGTGGAGGGTTCGGACGAACCGCTCGACCTGGCCGCGCTGCGCGAACGCGTCGCCGGTGTGAGCACCGTCATGGTCACGACCATCGACGAGCAGGGCACGCTCTCGTCGCGTCCGATCACGGTGCAGGAGGTCGACGACTCGGGCGACGTGTGGTTCGTCGTCGATCGCCACGCCGACTGGGTCCACGACGGTGTCGACGCCGTCAACGTCGCCTTCGTCGACGACGGCGCCACGTGGGTGTCGGTGGCCGGGCGGGCCGCGCTCGACGACGACGCGGAACGTCTCCGAGGCCTCTGGAACCCCGGGCTCGACGCGTGGTTCCCCGACGGCCCGCAGACCGACGGTGTCGTCGCCATGCACGTCCAGGCCGATCGCTGGGAGTACTGGACGGCGCCGAACCAGCTCGCTCGACTCGTCGAGCTGGCGACGGCGACGGTCACCGATGCGCCGCACGACCTCGGCGACTCCGGCGCCGTGGAGACCTGACGCCGCCCGTCCGCTGGCAGCCGCGCCGGGGTGTCCTCCTACGATGCCGACGAGTCAGGAGGCAGCGATGCCCGGCGAAGGAGGAGAGTGGATGGCTGGTCTGTGCGAGGGTCGTGTGGCGATCGTGACAGGTGCGGGACGCGGGATCGGGCGCGAGCACGCGCTCAGCCTCGCCCGGCAGGGAGCGAAGGTCGTCGTCAACGACCTCGGCGGCAACGTCGACGGGTCGGGTGGCGACATCTCGCCGGCCCAGCAGGTCGTGAACGAGATCGTCGAGATGGGCGGCGAAGCGATCGTCAACGGCGACGACGTCGCCGACTGGGAGGGTGCCCAGCGGATGATCAACAGCGCCATCGAGACGTTCGGCGACCTCCACGCCCTGGTCAACAACGCCGGCATCCTGCGTGACCGAGTGCTCGCCAACATGACCGAGGAGGAATGGGATTCGGTCATCAACGTCCACCTCAAGGGCACCTTCGCACCGTCGCGCTGGGCGGTCGCGTACTGGCGCGAGCGGGCCAAGGCCGGCGCCGAGGTCAGCGGCCGCATCGTCAACACCACCTCGGTGTCGGGCATCTACGGCAACCCCGGCCAGGCCAATTACGGCGCCGCGAAGGCGGGCATCGCCGCGTTCACGAACATCGTGGCGCTCGAGGTGGCCCGCTACGGCGTCACCGTCAACGCCGTCGGCCCCGTCGCCCTGACCCGCATGACCGAGGGGCTCGGACCCGCGCCGGAGACCGACGAGGAACGCGAGGCGCGCGCGCCGCACTGGATCGCGCCGATCGTGACGTGGCTGTGCTCGCCCGAGTCGGCCCATGTCACCGGCCGGGTGTTCGAGGCGTCGGGCCAGATCCTGGCGGTGGCCGAGGGATGGGTGCGCGGCCCCTCGACCACACCCGTCGACGACCCGACCGCGATCGGGTCCGTGGTCGAGCAGCTGCTCGCCGACGCCCGCCCCAACTCGGGCATGAACGGCGTCCCCGGCGCGTGGCCGCAGACGATGCTCGACTCCTGACCACCGGCACATCCACGAACGAACCACCGAAAGCGAGAACGACATGCCACTGAACCCCGACGCCGTCGGATCGAGGAGCGATCCGGTCGAAGCGAGCTGGACCTCCAAGGACGCACTGCTCTACGCCGTCGGCATCGGCGCCGGCGAGCACGAGCTGGCGTTCACCACCGAGAACACGAGCGGCGTCGACCAGCAGGTGTTCCCGACGTTCCCCGTCGTCATCGGGTGGGGCACGGGCTCGGCGATGCGCGACGTGGGCACGTTCAACCCGGCCCTGCTCGTGCACGGCCAGCAGTCGGTGACCCTGCACCGGCCGATCCCCGTGGAGGGCACGGTGACGATCACGAGCGAGCTCGTCGGCATGTACGACAAGGGCAAGGCGGCGGTGCTGGTCACCGAGACCAACGCCGTGATGGACGGCGAGCCGCTGTACACGAACACGTCGTCGGCGTTCATCCGCGGCGAGGGCGGCTGGGGCGGCGATCGCGGCCCGTCGGGCCCGAAGAACGTCGCGCCCGACCGTGCGCCCGATGCCCAGGTGACCTACCTGACGTCGCGCGACCAGGCCTTCGTCTACCGGTTGTCCGGCGACCGCAACCCGTTGCACACCGACCCGGCCTTCGCGGCGATCGGTGGGTTCGACCGCCCGATCCTGCACGGGCTGTGCAGCTACGGCTTCACCGGTCGAGCGCTGCTGCACGAGATCTGCGACAGCGACCCGGCCCGTTTCCGCCACATCGAGGCGCGCTTCGCGGCGCCGGTCCTGCCCGGCGATTCGTTGACGATCTCGATGTGGTCGGCCGGCGGCGGCGAGACGCTGTTCACGACGAGCGCCGCCGACCCCGACGACCCGTCCACCGAACGCGTCGTCATCGACCAGGGCCTCCTCCGCCACTCCTGATCGCGGCCCCGCCACCCGCCCGCAACACCCCGAAAAAGCCCGCTGCGGTTGCGCTCAGCGCAACGCCAGCGCGACATTTCGGGTCGGGTGGCCGGGAGCGGTCAGCGGCAGGTGGCGATCAGGTGGGCGACGGCGTCGGCGAGGGCGACATCTTCACGGTCGCCGGTGGCTCGGTCCTTGACCTCGATCGTGGGGCCGGCCTCGTCGGCGACACCGCGGCCGACGACGGCGATCGTCGGCACGCCGATCAGCTCGGCGTCCTTGAACTTCACGCCGGGGGAGGGGCCGACACGGTCGTCGAGGAGCACCCGCAGACCCGCCGCCTCGAGATCGGCGGCCAAGTGCTCACCGGCGGGGCCCTGGGGACCGCCCGGCTTGCCGGCAACCACGAGGTGCACGTCGGCCGGCGCGACCTCGCGGGGCCAGACGAGGCCGAGGTCGTCGTGGCCCGCCTCGGCGATCGCCGCGAGGGCTCGGGTCACCCCCACGCCGTAGGACCCCATCGTGGGCACGACGGGGGTGCCGTGCTCGTCCTGCACGGTGAGCCCGAGCGCGTCGGCGTACTTGCGGCCGAGCTGGAAGATGTGGCCGATCTCGATGCCGCGGGCGATCTCCACCGGCGACCCGCAGGCGGGGCACACGTCGCCGTCGCGGATCTCCGCGGCCTCGATCGTGCCGTCGGGGGTGAAGTCACGCCCGGCGACGAGGCCGATCACGTGGCGGCCCGGCGAGTCGGCGCCGGTGATCCAGGCCGTACCGTCGACGATGCGGGGATCGACGAGGTAGCGGATCGCCGACGCGTTGGCGGAGCCGAGCACGCCGGGGCCGATGTAGCCCTTGGCGAGCGACGGGTACATCGCGAAGTCGTCGTCGCCGAACGGCTCGGGCACCGCCGGTGCGACATGAGCTTCGAGCCGCTTCATGTCGACGTCGCGGTCGCCGGGCAACCCGACCGCCAGCGGCTCGACGCTGCCGTCGGGATGGCGCAGCTTCACCACGACGTTCTTCAGGGTGTCGGCCGCGGTCCAGTCCCGATCCGGGTGCCGCAGCGCCGGGTCGGCGTTCACGAAGTCGACGAGCGTGGCGATCGTCGGTGTGCCGGGTGTGTCGTGCACGACGGCGTCGGGAAGGCCCTCGAACGGGACCGCCGGGGGAGCGGGGGTGACCACCGCTTCGACGTTGGCGGCATAGTCGCACGCCGTGCAGCGGATGAAGGTGTCCTCGCCGACGTCCATCGGCGCCAGGAACTCCTCGGAGGCCGAGCCGCCCATCGCCCCCGACATCGCGGACACGATCACGTACGGCAGCCCGAGCCGGTCGAACAGCGACACGTACGCGGCGCGGTGCGCGTCGTACGACGCCTGGAGGCCGGCGTCGTCGAGGTCGAAGCTGTAGGAGTCCTTCATCACGAACTCTCGGCCGCGCAGCAGCCCCGCCCGCGGGCGGGCCTCGTCGCGGTACTTCGTCTGGATCTGGTAGATCGACAGCGGCAGGTCCTTGTACGACCCGACGACGTCCTTGACCAGGAGCGTGAACATCTCCTCGTGGGTCGGGGCGAGCAGGAAGTCGGCCCCCTTGCGGTCCTGCAGGCGGAACAGGTTGTCGCCGTACTCCGTCCACCGTCCGGTCGCTTCGTAGGGCTCGCGGGGCAGGAGCGCCGGGAAGTGGACCTCCTGGAATCCGGCGGCGTCCATCTCCTCGCGGACGATGCGCTCGACGTTGCGGTAGACGAGCCACCCGAGCGGCAACCACGAGAACCCACCCGGCGCGGCGCGGCGGATGTAGCCCGCCCGGACCAGCAGACGGTGGCTCGCCACCTCGGCATCGGCCGGGTCGTCTCGAAGGGTCCGCAGGAACAGGGTCGACATCCGAAGCACCCGGGCACTGTACTGAGCAGCGGCGCCCGACCCTGTCGACAACCCGTTCGGCGCTGCTATCATGAGCGATCCATTTGGTTTGGTACCGAAAGGCGTGGGGCTGAGCCCCACGCCTTGTTTGTTGAAAGGAGGCAGTTCCGATGAGCGCAGCGTCAGAGATCGACCGTGTGCACGCCATCGTCGAACCGATCGCCTCCGATCTCCACCTCGACGTGTACGACGTCGAACGCCGCGGCGGCACCATCCGCATCACGCTCGACACGCCTGCGGGTTCCGACGGCGGGATCACCCTCGACTCGCTGTCGCTGGCGACCCGCCTGATCTCTCGTGAGCTCGACCAC
>JAWLFC010000129.1:0-7152 GCA_041685755.1 Ilumatobacteraceae bacterium | reverse complement strand
GTGTCGATGCCGCGATGCAGCGGTACAACAGCACCCGATGACCAGGCTCGCCCCGGGTACGACCCCCCACTCCATCCTCGACACCGGCGACACCGGCGAAACCAGCCGAAATGGCGCGGCTGGATTGCGCTCAGCGCAATCCCAGCGCGATTTTTCGGAAGGGGGGCGGGGGTGAGCGGGGAGGTGAGGGAGCTGACGGCGGCGCCGTTGGGGGCGCTGCCGGCCCTCTTGCGTGACGAACCGGGACTGACCCGGGCGCTCGGGGATCCCGAGGCGCGGCTGGCCGTGGTGGAGGTGGCACGCCCGATCTCGATCGCCGCGCTGGCCACGCTGTCGTCGCGCCGGCCGCTCGTCGTCAGCTGTCCGACCGGCACGATGGCGGGCCAGCTCGCCGACGACCTCGCCCAGTTCCTCCCGCCCGGCGAGGTCGTGCACTTCCCCGGCTGGGAGACGCTGCCGTTCGAACGGGTGAGCCCCAGCGTCGAGACGATGGGCCAGCGTCTCGACCTCCTCTGGCGCCTGCGCGACCCCGACCGATGCCCCGCCGTCATCGTCGCCGGCGTCCGCGCCCTGCTCCAGAAGCTCGGCCCGGGCGCCACCACGATCGAACCGATCACGGTCCGCCCCGGCGCCCTGGGTGGCGAATCGGTCGACCCCGACGCCCTCGGCCGCCAGCTCGTCGAGTTCGGCTACCGGCGCGAGGAACTCGTCGAGCACCGCGGCGAGTTCGCCCGCCGCGGCGCCATCGTCGACGTGTTCCCCTCGACCGCCGACGCCCCGATCCGCATCGACCTGTGGGGCGACGAGGTCGACCGTCTCACCCGCTTCGGCGTCAACGACCAGCGCTCGACCGACGACCTCGACGAGGTCCGCATCTTCCCCGCCCGCGAGCTGATGCCGACCGACGATGTCCGCCAGCGCGCCGCCGGCCTCGTCGCGTCCGAGCCGTGGGGCCGCGAACAGTGGGAACGCCTCGCCGAGGGTGCCCACTTCGACGGCATGGAGAGCTGGCTGCCGTGGCTCGTCGACGACGACCGGCTGCTCACCGACGTCCTGCCCGAGACCGCCAAGGTGCTGCTCGTCGAACCCCGCCGGATGCGCGACCGCGCCATCGACCTGATCGCCGAGGAGGACGACCTCGCGCGAACGCTGGCGTCGACGTGGGCCCGCGACCCCGACAAGTCGTTCCCCCGCCTCCACGCCGACCCCGACACGCTCCTCGACGGCGCCGGATCGTTCTGGTCGATCGACTCGACCCCCGAGTCGCCGGACACACCGATCGTCGAGGCCTCCGGGTGGGGGCCGATCGTCGGCGACGGCAGCGGCCTGACCGACCGTCTCGCCGAACTGATCGGCACGGGCTACCGGGTGGTCGTCGCCGCCGACGGCACCGGCTCCGCCCAACGCCTCCACGACCTCCTGCTCGACCACGGCCTCGACTTCGCCGTGTCGCGATCGGGCACCGACGACGCCACGGCGGGCTCCGGACGCATCGTCGTCGCCCCACTGCACCGCGGGGCCACGCTGCCCAACGCGAAGGTGGCGATCGTCGCCGAGAGCGACCTCACCGGACGCCGCCGCGCCCACCGCACCGTCCGCAAGCAGAAGCGGGAGGCGGCATCGACGTTCGAGGACCTCAGCGCCGGCAACTACGTCGTGCACCACCAGCACGGCGTCGGCCAGTACGAGGGCATGGTCAAGCGGGCGATCGGCGGCGTCGAGCGCGACTACCTGCTGATCTCCTACAAGGGCGGCGACAAGCTCTACGTGCCGTCGGACCAGATCGACACGCTGCGCCAGTACGTCGGTGGCGAGGCGCCGAAGCTGCACCGCCTCGGCGGCTCCGACTTCGCGAAGACCAAGAGCCGGGTGCGCTCGGCGGTCCGCGAGATCGCCCAGGAACTCGTCGTGCTCTACCAGAAGCGCGTCAACGCCGAGGGCCACTCGTTCGCCCACGACACCCCGTGGCAGGCCGAGATGGAAGAGGCCTTCCCCTACGTCGAGACACCCGACCAGCGCACGGCGATCGACGACATCAAGCGCGACATGGAACTCACCCACCCGATGGATCGCCTGCTGTGCGGCGACGTCGGCTTCGGCAAGACCGAGGTCGCGATCCGTGCGGCGTTCAAGGCGATCCAGGACGGCAAGCAGGTGGCCGTGCTCGCTCCCACGACGCTCCTGGCCACCCAGCACGGCAACACGTTCGCCGACCGGTTCGCCGGCTTCCCGATCCGCGTCGAGACGCTGTCGCGGTTCCTGACGACGGGTCAGGCCAAGAAGGTCATCGAGGGCGTCAAGTCGGGCGAGGTCGACTGCGTGATCGGCACCCACCGTCTGCTCGCCAACGACGTGAAGTTCAAGGACCTCGGGCTGCTCATCGTCGACGAGGAGCAGCGCTTCGGCGTGCAGCACAAGGAGGCGATGAAGAAGATGAAGACCAACGTCGACGTCCTCACGCTCTCCGCCACCCCGATCCCCCGCACGCTCGAGATGTCGCTCGTCGGCATCCGCGACCTGTCGCTGCTGCAGACCCCGCCGGCCGACCGGATGCCGATCCTCACCTACGTCGGCGAGTACGACGAGCGGGTGGCGATCGAGGCGATCCGCCGCGAGCTGCTGCGCGAGGGCCAGGTGTTCTGGGTGCACAACCGGGTGCAGTCGATCGAGACCGCGGCGTCGCGGCTGCGCCAGCTCGTCCCGGAGGCCCGCATCGCCACCGCCCACGGCCAGATGGACGAGGCCCGACTCGAGACGGTCGTGCAGGACTTCTGGGACGGCCAGTACGACGTGCTCGTGTGCACCACGATCATCGAGTCGGGCATCGACATGCCGACGGTGAACACGCTGGTGGTCGAACGCTCCGACCTGCTCGGCCTCGGCCAGATGCACCAGCTGCGGGGCCGGGTCGGGCGCTCGGGCTCGCGGGCGTACGCCTACCTCTTCCACCCGCGCGACAAGGTCCTCAGCGAGGAGGCCTACGAGCGGCTGCGCACGATCGGCGAGTCGACCGAGCTCGGCTCGGGGTTCAAGATCGCGATGCGCGACCTCGAGATCCGCGGCGCCGGCAACCTGCTCGGCGAGTCGCAGTCGGGGCACATCGCCGCCGTCGGCTACGACCTGTACTGCCAGATGGTGACCGAGGCGGTCAGCGAGATGAAGGGCGAGCCGCCGCCGAACCCGCCGACGGAGATCAAGCTCGACGTGCCGACCGACGCGTACCTGCCGACCGACTACGTCGAGAAGGAGGAGCTGCGACTCGAGGCCTACCGTCGCCTCGCCGGCGTCACCAGCCAGGCCGAGGTCGACGACATCCGCGTCGAGTGGGAGGACCGCTACGGGCCACTGCCCGAGCCGGCCGAGGCGCTGCTGCAGGTCGGGTACCTGCGCGCCGAGTGCCACCGCCTCGGCGTCAACGACATCCAGATCTCCGGATCGGCCTCGACCGGCGGCACCGCCAAGCTGGCGCCGCTCGAGCTGAAGCTGTCCGAGACGATGCGACTGCGGCGGATCTCGAAGGGAGCGAAGTACAAAGACGACGTCGGCCAACTCGTGGTGCCGCTCCCCCGCGGCACCGACGCCAGCACCTTCCTCGCCGGCTTCCTCCGCGACCTCGTCCCCACCGACTCCTGACCTCCTCCTGCGCTCCTGCCCGTCCGGACCCGACCCCGACGCGCTCCTGCCCGTCCGGACCCGACCCCGACGCGCACCTGCCCGGCCGGGGCGGCGTGGCGGTTGGTAGCGTGCGCCAGGTGCTGCGACGTTCCCTGACGTTCCTGCTCCCGATTGCCGTCGTGGCGACGGGATGCACCACCTTGTCCGACAACGACGCGGTCGCCCGCGTCGACGGCGTCGAACTCACCCGCGACGAGTTCGACGACCGGCTGCTCGAACTCGGTGTCGGCGTCTCCGACGTGCTCCCGCTGGAGCCGGTCCGCGACGAGATCGGCAACTGGATCAACGACCAGCTCGTCGCCGAGGTCGATGTCGCTGCCCTCTACGACGAGGGCCCCGAAGCGTCCGGCGTCGCCTGTCTGAGCGCCATCGTCGTCGAGGAGGAAGCGACCGCCGGCGAGCTGCTGGCGGAGCTCGAGGCCGGCGCCGACTTCGCCGAGGTCTTCACCACCAACAACCTCGACCCGAGCCTGGATGCCACCACCGGCGCCATCCCCTGTCTCGGCCCCCAGGACATCGCCAACAACATCGCCACCCCGTTCGTCGCCGTCGGCGCGACCATGAGCCCCGACACGCCGCTCGCCACCGCACCGCTGCTCGACACCACCGGCGCCGCGTTCGGCTGGGTGGTGCTCGCGTTCCGCACGTTCGACCAACTCGACGACACCGAGGTCGAACAGGTCCGTGACCTCGTCGACGTGTCCGAGGCCGCCCTCACCGCCGACGTCTTCGTCGATCCGCGCTACGGCACCTTCGACGCCGACACCGGCACCGTCGTCGGCCTCGGCTGATCACCGGTGGCGTCGCGCATCGTCATCGTCGGTCTCGGCCCGGGTGGCCACGGACACGTCACCGACGAGACCCGCCGGGCCATCGAGCAGATCGGGCATCGCTACCTGCGAACGGCGATCCACCCGTCGGCCGACCTCGTGCCCGACGCCACCACGTTCGACCATCTCTACGACTCGGCGGCGACCTTCGACGACGTGTACCGCCGCATCGTCGACACGCTCGTCGACGCCGCGACCGAACACGGCGAGGTCCTCTACGCCGTGCCCGGATCACCCCTCGTGCTCGAACGCAGCGTCCGCCACCTGCTCGATCGAGACGACGTCGACGTCACGGTCCTGCCGGCGATGTCGTTCCTCGACCTCGTCTGGGCCCGCCTCGGCATCGATCCGGTCGAAGCCGGCGTCCGCCTCGTCGACGGACACGACTTCGCTGCCGCGGCAGCCGGCGAGCGCGGCCCGCTGCTCGTCGCCCACGCCCACGCCGACTGGGTGCTGTCGGAGATCAAGCTCGCCGTCGACGGCGCCACCGGCGACGAACCGGTCACGATCCTCCAGGCGCTCGGCACACCCGACGAGCTCGTGGTGGAGACCACCTGGGCCGACCTCGACCGCACCGTGACCGCCGACCACCTCACCTCGCTGTGGATCCCGGAACTGGCTGCACCCGTCGGCGCCGAGTACGTCCGCTTCCACCAACTCACCCGCACCCTGCGCGAGCAGTGCCCGTGGGACATCGAACAGACCCACGACTCGCTGGTCCCCCACCTCCTGGAGGAGTCCTACGAGGTCGTCGACGCCGTCCACGCCCTCGACCCCGACGACCCCGCGACCGACGAGCACCTGATCGAGGAACTCGGCGACCTCCTCTACCAGATCGAGTTCCACGCCACCATCGCCGAGCAGGAGGGCCGCTTCACGATCGCCGACGTCGCCGCCGGCATCCACGACAAGCTCGTGCGACGTCACCCCCACGTGTTCGGCGACCTCGCCGGCACCGACCTCGACACCGACCAGGTCCTCTCCAACTGGGACGACATCAAGCGCGCCGAGAAGCGTCGCACCTCCGTGTTCGACGGGATCCCCCGTTCCATGCCGGCGCTCGCCTACGCCGCCAAGGTCGGCGCCAAGGCCTCGAAGGTCGGCTTCGACTGGCCCGACGTGAGCGGCGCCTTCCCGAAGATCGCCGAGGAGACCGCCGAACTCGACGCCACGATCGCACAGCCGGTCGACGGCGCCGACGCACAGTCAGCGGAGGAACTCGGCGACCTGCTGTTCGCCGTCGTCAACGTCGCCCGTCACCTGCGCATCGACCCCGAACTCGCGCTGCGAGCCGCGACCGACAAGTTCCGGGTGCGCTTCGAAGGTGTCGAGCGCCTCGCCACCGAGCGGTCGATCGACCTGCTCGCTGCCGACCTCCCCACGCTCGACGCGCTGTGGGACGAGATCAAGACGCGCTGAGTCAGCGCTCGCGGAACGACGGCGCCGCTTCGGGCCCCGGTACCGGCTGGGCGGCCATCGCCGCCAGGGTCTGCTGCCATTCGGTGCGCCAGCGCCGCCAGCGCAGGTCGATCACCTCGTCGAACACCGTCGTCGCCCGCCACGTCGTGAGCGCGAACACCAACGCCGGCGCCCCGAACACCACCGCGACCTGCACGGTCCGCTCGAGGTCGGTCATGCCGTTCTCCTCCAGCAGGTCGCGCAGGCCGAGCGCCTGGATCAGCACCACGCCGACCGCGGCACCGAGCGGAAGCCAGAACCAGCTGGCGACGACCCGGCCCGGGGCACCGATGCGATGGGCCTGCTGGGTGTGATACCGGAACGGCAACCAGACCAGCAGGAAGCACACCAGTAGCGCCGCCACCGTCACCGCCAGCACGCCCAGGTCGTCGGGGTCGTCGGCGAACCCGTCACGCGCCCACTCGACCACACCGAACGCCACGACCGGCGCCACGAGCGCGATCAGCCAGAGCGCGACCGCCAGCGTTGCGCTGGAGCGACGCCGATAGGTCGTCGCCGGCACGAGTCGGGCAGCGTCGACCATGGCCAGCGCACTCCAGCACACGAGCATGGCGGCGGCGAGCAGGTACGGCGCCAGCGTCGTCAGTTCGGTCAGTCGACCGGGTTCGGCGTACTCGGTGAGCAGCACGACGGTGATGCCCACGAGTTGGGACAGCAGCAGGACGTAGCGCAGCCACCACGTCGCGAAGATCCGCGGTGGCGGCTCGACGCGCAGCGGCTCGAACGGTGCGGTCAGCTCGCTCGGATCGAACGTCGGCAGTGGCGTCGCCGACTCCGCCAGTGCCGGCGGCGACGGCACGGGTGCCGACGGTGACGGCCCAGGCGCGGGCGACACAGGTGCGGGTGGTGCGGGTGGTGCGGGTGGTGCGGGTGGTGCGGGTGGTGCGGGTGGTGCGGGTGGTGATGATGGCGGTGGTGGCGGTGGCGGCGGGGCGGGCGCGGCAGCGCTCGGCTCGGAGTCCGGCGAGGCGGTGGGGTCCGTTGAGCTCATCGGGCCGAGACCGTCGTCGGAAGCGGTGCCGCCGGTTCAGCGGGAACGGCGCGTCGCTCGGCAGACGCCTCTCGCTGATCGATCAACGCGTTGTGCTCGGCAGCCTGGCGTTCGGCACCGTGCTCGATCGTCCGACACGCCTCGGTGACCGCCAGGGTCGACAGCAGTTGCAGCAGC